>CAZEPK010000008.1:0-11111 GCA_964514085.1 uncultured Nocardioides sp. | reverse complement strand
GTACTCGATCCACGCACGACCGTCGGTGTAGCCCATGACGTACAGCGCGAAGAGGCCTCCGCTGTTGAGCCGCGCCCGCCGGTCGACTGCCAGAAGCAGCCACACGAGAAAGAGATTCCATCCCGCCTCGTAGAGGAAGGTTGGGTGGAACGTAGATACGTGCTCGTAGCCGGAAGGTCTGTTCTCGGGATCGATCCGGAGTCCCCAGGGCAGGTCCGTGGGTCGCCCAAACAGCTCTTGGTTGAACCAGTTCCCTACCCGTCCGATCGCCTGCGCCAGAGCAAGGCACGGCGCGATGGCGTCGGCCAGGTCAGCGAACGGGAGCCCGCGGCGTCGAGCCACGACGTATACCGCGACGCCGCCACCCATGACGGCACCCCAGATGCCGAGCCCGCCGTTCCAGATGTAGAACATCCGGACGGGATCCCGGCCGTCGGCGAAATACAACTCGGGGTTGGTGACCACGTGGTAGGCGCGCGCTCCCACCACGCCCGCCGGGACGGCCCACACGAGCAGGTCGCTCACGACTCCAGGCTCGCCCCCGCGCTGCCGCCACCGGCGCTCTCCAAGCCAGGTGGCTGCGACGATGCCGACGATGATGCACAGCGCATAAGCGCGGATCGGAACGGCGCCCAGCATCCATACGCCCTGCGAAGGGCTCGGGATGCTCAGAGTGAGCATGCCTAGCGAGAGAGCAGCTGGATGACGACTACGACGACGACCACGACCGCCACAGCGGCTGCGTACAGCCGGACCAGCCGACGGCGGCGGTGGTATGCCGCAGTGTCGGTCTGCGCGGATTCAAGAATGGGTTCGTCGGGCACGGCGGCGGTCCTTAGCTGTTCGCTGGGATGACCGCGCCAATGTACTACGTGCCCTAGTAGTTCGGATGACGGCCGCTACTGCGCCAGTCGAGGCCGAGCGTCGCGTCGCGACGGTGCGCCCGGCCGATGGTCAGCCGATCAGCGGGCAGTAGTGCTGCACCATCGCATCGGCAGCGGGAGCTAACGCCAGGAGGAACGGAACTGCGGCAGTGGCCAAGAGCATCATCCACAACGCCACTCGTTGCGGAGCGAGAAGTGGGACCTCCCCGGAGCGCAGGCGCCGCACACGCTGGTGTGCGCATCCTCCGGCTGCCCCCAGAGCGCCAATGGGCTGCGTGCCGCCGGCCAGCAGAAGCACCGCGCGAGCCAGCTCCAGCCTGTTCCCGCGCGCGGCGTCGTCCGCCTGCATCTCGGCAAGCTCAGCGATCTGCTGCCGCGCCGATCCGGTGCCGAGGCGGTTGAACAACGTCGCAGCGAGGACCTCTGCTGTGGCGATGGTGATGTGGTGACGACGACGCAGATGTGCGGTCTCATGCCGCAACACCTGTTGGAGCTGGGAGGGAGACAAGGCGGCCAAGGCGCCCTCGGTGACCACGATCCGGCCGGGCCGCCCGGGCACGCAGTAGACCGCTGCGCTCGGGTGGTCGAGGACCACGACGCCCGATAGGGAGTAGGGCCGCGCCACGACGTCGATCAAGTCGAGCTGGTGGCGCCTGGTTCGCCGCCGCCGCACCACGCCTCGCAGGGCGATCGAGACGGTTCGCAGGGTGAGCAGGAGCGCGAAAGCGCCGCCCGCGATCGAAAGAGTGGCGCCACCAGGTGTCGAGTAATGGTCTCGCAGGGCGATCGAGCAGGCGTCGAAGAATCCGGCCACGCCCTCGGTTGCTGGGATCTCCGGCATGGCCAATGACAGGCCAGCCAACACAAGGGAGGACAACACCGACAGGCTGAGGGCCAACCACGTGAGAATGGCCAGCCCGGGAGCCCGAGACGGCCAGTGTGACGCCGCCAAGAGGTGCGAGCCGCCCACCCCAACGACTATGGCGAAAGTGAGCAGCGCCAACGGAGCTATCACGATTTCCTCTTGCGCGTGCGGCCAGAGGGTGCCGGTTCGGCCACATCCTCCAAAGCTTCCCGAAGCGTCTCTACTTCATCGGCGGATATCCGTTCCACGAACCGGAGGAGAGCAGAACCGCGGTCCTGCGTCGACGAGAGAGCCTGATTCATGAGGTCGGCGGTGTGGTCGGCCCTGGAGCCCGTCGGACTGTAGGCGTAAGCGCGCCCCGACTTCTCTCGAGCCACCATGCCCTTGCGATGCAGGTTGTCGAGCACCGTCATGACGGTCGTGTACGCCAAGGGTCGGCTACGGTCCAGGTCCGCGAGCACGTCGCGGACCGTGAGCGGCGCCTCAGACGCCCAGAGTCGCTCCATCACGGCACCCTCGAGCGAACCCAGATGGGTCACCTGCGCCTCCTCGATTCCTGCTGGCTGCTGGGCCGCCAGCAACTACGAGGACTGATCGTAGCCCGGGTCTACGGGCCGAGGGGTTGGACGAAGCGGCAGCAGTCGGTCGGCTGCCTTCGGTGCCGCCCGAGACCGCCGCATCGACAGCATGCGGCGGACGCCTCAGGTGCCCCCGAGTCGTTGGTTGAGCCACGGACTGGCGGCCTCGGGTTTGGCGCGGGCTTCGTGTTCGCACAGACCGACGCGGGACGTCAATCGCTCGCGGTCCTGGGCCTGAGTGAGTCCAGTGATCCTGCGACAGTCACAACGCGCACCTTCAGCCGTTGCAGTGCAACCGTTCTGCGCGTGGACGCCGACGGGGTGCGAGCAGGTGCAGGGCTGGCGGAGGGGGCGGGCCGGCAACCCCTCGGCTTGGGCTTGCACTTCATCCGCGGACGCAACCAAGGACAGTGCCAAGGACGTGCGGATGTTACGGGCGGCTACCTGAACGGCCAGTTCGCGAAGCAGCTCAGCGAGGGCTGCATCCGTCGCGCGCCGGTCCTCAACACTGAGCTGTCCGAAACGGTCCACGCACGTCAGAACGCGGCGAAGGTCTTTCGCCAGACGCGCCGCGGCGGTGCCATCAGACGGCATCGAGCAACCCGGTCACCCGTCCACCTGCCGCTGGCGTGAGGGGATCATGCTGAGCAGCCTGCCCGCCAGCGGCCGGGATACTCCTACTTTGCGTAGTTTCCGCCCGCGCATCGACGATACGGTCGCGTCCGCGCGGAAACCTTGCGACGCTGACATGCCGATCAGGGAGGTAGCCTCGCAAAGGACAATCACTGAGGTGGGGGAGCAGCGTGTACTTCGTGGTGGCCGGGTTGGCGATGCTGATCGTGGTCGTAGTGCTCGCGCGTTTTAGTGCCCCACGGACCCGCGGAGCCGGATGCTGCGCCCCGGCCGATCCGCGCCGTGATCTGCGGATGCGGGCAGCTTTCGAGGATCCCGTGCGTGCCGCCGGTGAAGACTGAGCGAGCCCTCGTAGACGAGCGCGTCGGAGCGGCAGCGGGCCTTTCTGAGTGACGCAAGACGTCAGCGGGGGATGCCGCGTCGGGCCGTTCATCTCAGCCAGCCGCGCGCTCTCAGGAGTTGAGAAGATCGCCAAGACTTCGCTCTTAAGTGCCTGCCATGAGGAGGTCCGAACGCAGTTGCTGTCGGACATCTAGGGCGACGAGCAGCACGACCGCAGTGAACGCGACCCAGCGAAGTTGGTTTGGAGTCAGCCGAGCGTAGGCATTCAGCCATCGTCCGCTCACAAGCCCCAAGATCGTCCGAAAAGCCACTGCTGTTGCGCCCAGCACAGAGAGGATGCCGAGCGGGTTGTAGGCCCACGCAGTCGCTAGGTCTCCCTGCGCGGTGAGGCGTGCAGCTCTTGTTCCTCCGCAGAGGGGGTCCATGATCCCGTGCGCGTGTAACGGGCCATGCAGATCGACCGGCGGTAGCCCCGCGAGCGCCATCGTCGCCGCTATGACTGCACCCAGACAGCCGAAAACAGTCACGAGCACGTGGCGGTCATGCCGGTGAAGTTCGAACCAGACCGTCGGCCGGCGCGACTCGGCTCCTGATCTTGGAGACACAGCCTCTCCCTCCTTGCGCCGGCGCAGGACGCTTGCCGAGCGGAGTCGCTGGCTCCGAGCGTCTCGGCAAGATACAAGTACTAGGGTACTTCGTTGTTCGGACCTTGATCCGTGACAGCGATGGGGACGACGTGGGAGCGACATGATTGTCACTGAGCGGATCGGAGTCTCGGACCGGGGCGCTTTTGTGGCCATGGGCTTGGCGTTCGCGCTCGTCTTGGCGGGTGTTCTTGCAATGTTGTGGAGGAGCGAGCAAGGACGGTCCGATCGCCCGTTGGTGGGCGCAGACCTGCACGCGACATTCATCAGTGAAGGTCGCCTCTTCGTCAGTGGGCACGATGGGGCCGCCGTCAGCGACCACCGCGGGGAGTGGAAGCAGATCGAGGATCTGGCATCGGCCGACGCGATGGCGTGGGCCAGCACACCGAAAGGGCTGCTCGTCGCCGGCCACACCGGTATCTACGAGACGGCGGCGCGTCGTTCAAGGTCGTGGAGGACCTGGGGGGAGTGGACGTACACGCGATGGGCGGGGCGGGTTCAACGTGTATGTGAGCACGCCGGACCGAGGCTTGTTCGTATCGAACGACGGAGGCGTCTCTTTCGCGACTAGGGGCAGCATGCCGGGCTTGATGGGCACCATCCAGGTCAACAGCGAGAACAGTGATCAGGCGCTCGGCGCAGACATGGAGGCCGGTGTGGTGCGCACATCGGACGGCGGCAGAACCTGGGAGTCCCTTGGCAACGGGTTCAGGGCGACATCGGTGGCACAGAACCCTCGGATACCTGCCGAGCTAGTGGCCATCGGGGCATCCGAGGCTGCCGTGAGCCGCGACGGCGGCAGCACATGGGAGCCGCTCGACGTGCCCGAAGGGACTGCCGCGGCGACCTATGACTCCGTCGGAGAGCTGGTGGTGGCCGCCCTGGTGCGGGACGAGGCAGTTACCTATCGACTCCGCGCCGGGAAGTGGTATCCCGCGTGACCCCGCTGTCGGCGTCTCGACCCGATTGCGACTGAAGGCGACGAGTATGTGTGTCTCGATGAAGGCCATCGCGGTCCTGGGAGCTTTGGTGATCGTCGTCAGCGGCTGTGCCTCGTCACCGCGAGGGGGCGAGCCGTCGGCCGCAGAGCAGGCGTTTCAGGGTCGGCTCACCGGAACTCTGGTCACGCCACCACTCGATCGTCCCCAGGAGCAGCTGCGAGACGACACTGGCTCCATCTTCGACGTCTCCCGTCGCCCTCCGGACGAGGTCACCGTGTTGGTCTTCGGGTACACGCATTGCCCTGACATCTGTCCGACGACCGCCGCCGAACTCGGCGCGGCGCGACAGATGCTCACGCCGCGAGAGCGCGAGCGAGTCCAGGTCGCCTTCGTGACCGAGGATCCGCAGCGGGATACGCCCCAGGTCCTTCGCCATTGGCTCGACCGCTTCGACTCTTCCTTTCTCGGCGTCATTGGCGGAAACCCCGCGAGCGCCCGAATGCTCAAGGAGCTGTACAGCGTCGCCACGACCAAGCTGGCCAACCCCGAGCAGATTGCGCACTCGGCCTCAGCCGGCGTAGACGCTGTCCGTGACCCTCACGAGTTGGAGCACACCAGCATCGTCTACATCTTCGCCCCGCATGGTCGCTCGGTGATCTACACCGGCGGAACCAGCGCTGAGGAGTACGCCGCCGACATCCGGGTGCTTTTGGCGTGAGCGACGGCAGGGCGACCTCTCCTTCAACTATGACGCCTAGTAGTTTGGGGGACGTGACGGAGGCGCATGGCGGCCGGAGGGGCGCGGGAGTTGTCATCGCCGTCCTAGTTGTTGTGCTGATCGCGGTCGCCGTCGTTCTGGCTGTTACACGCGACTACACGCCGGAGCCGTCGCAGGCGGGTGGAGGACAGGTGCAGGATTCCCGGATCGGAACCGATCTCTTTGCAGCCGGCGAACGGAAGCCGCTTCCCGAACTGACAGGTCAAGACCTGGACGGCAAGCCGTTGTCGACCTCCGACTACCCCGGCGACATTCTGGTGATCAATCTCTGGGGCTCGTGGTGCGCTCCTTGCCGCGCCGAAGCCCCGGACCTTGCGCAGGAGTCCATGGATACTCAGGACTCAGGCGTCCAGTTCCTTGGCATCGACACCCGCGACAACGCAGCCGCGGGTCGCGCGTTCAGCAAGCGGTTCGAGATCTCCTACCCCAGTTTCGACGAGAGCGCGACGACAGTCCTGCTCGAGCTGGCTGGCGTGGTGCCGCTCAGCGCCGTGCCCAGCACGGTCTTCGTCGACGCCGAGGGTGAGATCGCCGCCCGTGTCATCGGCCGGGTCGACGGCTCCACTCTGCGGGGCATCGTGGACGATCTGATCGCCGAACGAGACGCCGGACCCTCCACGTCATGACCGTCATGGACGCCGCGAGCACCGTCGCCTACGGACCGCTTCTGCTCGCTATCCCCCTCGCCCTTGTAGCTGGCTTGGTCTCCTTCCTCAGTCCCTGCTGCCTGCCGCTCGTACCCGGGTATCTCGCCTACGTCACCGGAAGCGCCGGCGCGGACGCACAGACCGGCGGCGCATCAGTCGGCCACGTCCGTACCCGAGAGCGGACGCGCTCTAGCTCCATGCTCGGCGCCCTGCTCTTCGTCGTCGGCTTCGCCGCGGTGTTCACCAGCTACGGCGCACTCTTCGGGGCCCTAGGCACAGTCCTCCTCGCCCACGCCGACACCATCACGCGGGTCCTGGGTGCGATGACGATCCTGCTAGGCCTCTCCTTCGCCGGGCTTCTGGCTGGCGTGCCGCTGCTGTCACGCACTGTGCGCGTGAGGGCAACCCCGCGCGTGGGGGTGGCAGGCGCTCCGCTGCTCGGGGTTCTCTTCGGTGTTGGGTGGACGCCGTGCATCGGACCTACCCTGGCTGCCGTTCTAGCGCTTTCCACGACGTCGGGTGGGGCAGGTCGTGGTGCGCTGCTCTCGTTTGTGTACAGCCTCGGGCTGGGGCTGCCCTTCCTGATAGCAGCCGCGGGTGTGTCGAAGGCGTTCCGCACCTTCGCCTTCGCACGCCGCCACGCCAGGGCAGTGATGCGTGCAGGAGGACTGATGCTGGTCCTGCTGGGGACGCTTGAGGTGACTGGCGTCTGGGCCGGCCTGCTGACCCACCTCCAGGGTGCCATCACGGGCTGGCAGCCCCCGCTGTGACCGATCCGTCCCCACATCAAGGCCTCGGTGGACGAGGTAGGTCTAGCGAGCAGGGACGCCGCCTCGGCCCCCATGTAAGAACGATGATGCTCGATGGGTAGACCGCTGAGGATTGTCCAACCGGCGATCTACTATGTAGGTTCGTTGAGATGTTCCGACGCCACAGCATTTCGACGACGTCGAGGCGATCGACCCTCATTGAGGGCCCGTCGAGACCCAATGGGTTGAATGCGCGTGAGACGAGAGGACTGGATGTGCGGCTGCGCTTGAGCAGGTGGCTGTCGGGTCTGCTCGGGTTCGTGGTCGTGATGGCTGGCGTCGTTTCCGCATCGCCCTCGCCTGCTCAGGCTGAGCCCGACGTGTCCGACGTACAAGCCCGTGTCGAGCGGCTGTATCACGAGGCAGAGCAGGCTGCTGAGCGACTGAACGACGCCAGAATCGACATGGCTGACCTGCGTCGCGACCTGATGTCGCTGAAAGCCGATCAGGATCGGCAGTACGCGCTGGTTGGAGCAGCCCGCGAAGATCTTCAGAGGTCCATCGTCAGCCAGTACGAGGGGCAGAATCTTTCGACGCTTGGTCGCGTCGCCTCCTCCGATGGCTCCTCCGACTTCGTCTCTGCCGTCTCGACGATGTCTGCGTACAACGATCTTCAGACCGAGTTGTTCGACCGCTTCTCCGTCGAGGCGAAGGCTCTGGACCTTCGGAAGCGTGCGACTGAGCAGCGGCTGGACGAGATCAAGACTGTCGAGTCCAAGCTCGAGGCCGAGAAGGCCACGATTGAAGACAAGAAGTCTCAGGCGGAGTTGCTGCTGAGCCAGCTCAAGGAAGACGAGCGGGCGGCCCTTCTCAGTCGGGACTCGGTGCGGCTTCCTACTGGCATCTCGACGTCCGGGCGCGCCTCTGCGGCGCTTCAGTACGCGATGGCGCAGGTCGGCAAGGCATACGTCTGGGCAGCCGCGGGTCCGAATGCTTTCGACTGCTCTGGGCTCACCATGATGGCCTGGGCACAGGCCGGCGTCGCTCTTCCGCACTCATCCGCAGCGCAGTTCGCGTCTGGCTCACGGATTGAAGCCAGCGAGCTTCAGCCCGGCGACCTGGTCTTCTACTACACACCCATCAGCCACGTAGAGATGTACATCGGCGATGGGCTCATTGTGGGCGCCGCCAATCCGCAGGCGGGTGTCCGGGTGTCCAGGCTCGACTCCATGCCGTACGTGGGTGCAGTACGTCCTGGATGACCCGGAGAGTCGCGGGAGGACGGGTACTGACCGGTGTCGCCGATTCAGAATCGCGTCAGCAAAGCGTGGACAAAGCAGTGGCCGGCTCAGGCGTTGGCGATGAACTTGCGCGCGCAGTCGAGGGAGCAGAACCAGTACTCGGTGCTGTCACGACGCAGGTAGCCCGCCGCAGCGCCGCGATTGACCCGCATTCGGCAGACGGGGTCGATGGCTTCCACAAGGGCGGGCGAGATGGCGAGCTCGTAGATCGCGACGGGCTCCTCGACGTTCTTGAAGTCGGCGGTTCCGACGTCGACGACCGCGATTCCGGCGATCCGTGCGCAGTCCGCCACCAACCCCGTGACTAACACTTGGCCGCCGGCCGCGTGAGCCGCGAGTCGGGCCGTGAGGTTGACGGCGGCGCCGAAGTAGTCGTCGCCTCGTTGGATGGCAGGCCCGTGGTGAACCCCGGTTCGTGTCGTCAGAAAGCTCTCGACGCCGCGACACTCCTGGTGAATGCGGCGGACCAATGCGAGGCCGGCCTCAGGTGTGGGCGACGCGAGGAGGACCGCGTCGCCGATGCATTTGACTAGTTCGTCGCCTGCGGCCAGGGACTTGCGCGCCAGGTTTGAGAACAGCTCGGCCGCGTCGGCGGCGTGTTCGTCGCCGTGGGCTTCGGTGAGGGCGGTGAAGCCGGCCAGGTCGATCATCGCGAAGGTTCGCTCGTTGCTCACCGAGCGGCTCCTTCGCTGACTACGCCTCTGAGGACGATGTCGAGGATCGACTGAGCCGCGGTCTCGGCATTCCAGTCGTGCGCGGCGCGAAGGTGGATGTAGGCCCACCCGACGAGGTTGAACAGCACCGTGGCCGTGATGGTCGGCGAGAGGGCGCGCAGGGTGCCGTCAGCGGCGCCGTCGTGTAGGAGGCGCTCGAAGGGTTCGGCGAACACATCGACGACCATGGCGTCCGGCCCGGGCTGGTGGAAGACCTCACCGTGTGCGAGGAACATCCCCGCGAGCAGGTGGAGGTGGTCGTCGGCGGCTGTGCAGAGCGCGCGGAGGGCAAGCTCGAGTCGCTCCCGTGCGGTGCCCGGTGCCGAAAGCGCGGGCAGCATGGAGCGGTTGTAGGTGTCGAGCGCTTCGAGCGTCAGCGCCGCGATCAAGTCGTCGCGGGTGACGCCGCGCCGGTAGATGGTCGCGCGCGAGAGGCCCGCCTCGGCAGCGACGCGGTCCAAGGTGACTTCCGCTAGACCCCAACGGGTGATCGTGGCCGCGGTGGCGTCGACTAACTCCTGGTCGATCACAGTGGCTGGACGCTGACGCACAACACGATCATAGTTGAGACATGCCCGTCTCATCTATGAGTGTCAATCGTCTCACTCTCCCGGCTGGGCTCGGCTGGCCCATGGTCACCGCCGGCCTGCTCGCCGTCTTCGCCACGTATTGGGACGAGGCCTGGCACACCGATCTGGGCCGTGACTCGGCCTGGGCTGCTCCACACCTGTTGCTGTACGGGTCGGTGGCCGTGGTCGGCTTGGGTGTCGGTGCCTGGGGGCTACTAGTCCTGGCCCGCACACAGTCTCTGAAGGCGTCGCTGTCCTTTCGCCCTGTTGCGGTCGCTGGTCTCGGCGCGCTCGGCGCGGTGATCGCAGCTCCCATCGATGCCGCTTGGCATGAGGCGTACGGACGGGACGCCGTGCTGTGGAGCCCACCGCACATGCTGGTCGTGTTCGCCTCCGTTGCCCTTACCCTCGGGATCTTGTCGGGCCTCCGGCCCAGCTGTCGTGCCCTCGCGATTGCGGTCTCGGTGCTGCTGTTGGCCAACGCCGAGGCCGTGGTGTTCGAGTACGAGGCGGACGTCCCGCAGTTCACCGAAGCGTTCTATCTTCCGATCTTGTTGGCCGCGCTTGTCCTGGTGGCTGTGGCGGTGGAGCGCCTCGTGCGCGGACGAGTACCAGTCACGATGGTCGTCCTTGGGTACGTCGCAGCCCGCCTGGCCATCGCTACCGGCCTGGCGATCATGGGCCGGAGCACCCCGGACCTTCCCATAGCCGTACTCGGTCTGGCGGCCTGGGACCTGCGACTGCCCACACGAGCGCACAAGGCCCTGGCAGCGCTCACCGCAGTGTCCTCGCTCGCCTGGCTTGCATCCGTTGCCGGTTTGGCCAGCCCGTCAGCGAGCGCAATCGCAGTTACGGCCGTGCCAGTATTTGTGGTGGCACTCATCTCCGCGTCGCTCCTGAAGCCGCGACGAACTGGCGCCGTCGCGGTCGTTCTGGCCCTAGGGGTGTCGCTGCCCGTGCTGCCTCGGGATCGCGCAGAGGCCCATGATCCGGGCCAGGGCGAACCTGTCACGGCCGCACGGCTGAGCGCCGCCGTGTCGGGAAGGCAGATCACGATGACGGTGACTCCGGCTGACCAGTGCAAGAACCTGGAGCCGCGCCGGGTGGTGGCGCGGCGTGCCGGCAAGACCCTGACCGAAGACCTGGAACGCATCGACACCACCGATGACACGTCCTGCTCGTTTGCGGGACACATCGCTGTGCCGACCGATGGCCGATGGTTCGTCTATGTGGACTTCTCACTGCGTGGTGAATTTGTTGAGGGCTGGCTCCCCCTCGATGCTGGCAGCGATGGCACGCTTACCCAGAAGAGGCAGCTCTATCGGCCGGCGGGCGCGGGCGACCACATCAGTGCCGCACAGATCGTGTACGGCGGACTGATCTATCTGGCCGGCTTTGTATTGCTGGCGCTGGGTCTCGCCGCGGTCCGGAGTGCACGCGTGGACGGACACCCCCACGTCATGTGAG
>CAZEPK010000007.1:25654-33748 GCA_964514085.1 uncultured Nocardioides sp. | reverse complement strand
CGCCCCGCGATCTCGGCCGAGGCGATCGCGTCCTCGACGTCGGAGGCGGCCGCCGCCTGCACGGTGGCCACGAGCGCGCCGCTGGCCGGGTCGAGCACGGCGAAGGGCTCCCCGGCGCCGTCGCGCCAGGCGCCGCCGACGAACAGCTGGGTGCGCAGCAGCGCGGGGTCCGCCAGCCGGTCCGCCTCGAATCTGGTGTCCACGGGTGCCTTCCGGTCGAGGGCGCTCGGGCGAGTCGAGGCCGTTGTGCGCGCAATCGTACGCCTTGCGCGCAGTCAATGCTACAGTCCGCGGGACCCACCGGACCTCTGAAGATGCGCAGGCAGACATGACGACCGCTGGCAGCGTGGAAGACCTCGACCGGCAGTACTTCTTCCACCCCTTCACCAACGCGAAGGACCACGAGCGCACCGGGCCGCTGACCATCGCCAGCGGACGCGGCTCGACGCTGGTGGACACCCACGGCCGCGAGTACCTCGACGCGATGGCCGGCCTCTGGTGCGTCAACATCGGCTACGGCAACGAGGAGATGGCCGAGGCGCTGGCCCAGCAGACCCGCAAGCTCGCCTACTACCACACGTTCGCCGGCATGGGGAACGAGCCGGTCGCGCAGCTGGCCCACCGCCTGATCGTCGACGCGCCGGGCGAGATGTCCAAGGTCTTCTTCGGCAACAGCGGCTCCGACGCCAACGACACCCAGGTCAAGCTGGTCTGGTACTACAACAACGTCCTCGGCCGCCCGGAGAAGAAGAAGATCATCTCCCGCGAGCGCGGCTACCACGGCGTCACGGTGATGTCCGGCAGCCTCTGCGGGCTCCCGGGCATGCACACCGGCTTCGACCTGCCGCTCCCCATGGTGCGCTTCGCCAAGGCGCCGCACCACCGGTTCGAGGCGACGGAGGGCGAGACCGAGGAGCAGTTCGTGGCCCGGCTCGCCGCCGAGCTCGACGAGCAGATCCTGGCCGAGGGACCGGAGACGGTCGCGGCGTTCATCGCCGAGCCCCTGCAGGCCGCGGGCGGCGTCATCGTGCCGCCGGCCGGCTACTTCCCGGCGATCCAGGAGGTGCTGCGCCGCCACGACGTGCTGCTCATCGCCGACGAGGTCGTCTGCGGGTTCGGCCGCACCGGCGAGTGGTTCGGCTCGCACACCTTCGGCGTCGAGCCCGACCTCATCACCGTGGCCAAGGGGATCACCTCGGCCTACGTCCCGCTCTCGGCCTGCCTGGTCTCGGCGCCGGTCTGGGACGTCGTGGCCCGGGGCTCCGACACCTACGGGCTCTTCAGCCACGGCTACACCTACTCCGCGCACCCGCTCGCGGCCACCGCCGCGATGACCAACCTCGACATCATCGAGCGTGACGGGCTGATGGGGGAGGCGAAGGCGCGCGGCGACCACCTGCACGCCCGCCTGCACGCGGCCTTCGACGGCCACCCGCTCGTCGCGGAGGTGCGCGGCCACGGGCTGCTGGCCGCCGTCGAGCTCGCCGAGTCGCTCGACCCGCTGCGGCGCTTCGAGCCGCGCGGCAAGGTGAGCGGCGCGATGGTGGCGCGGGCCCGGGAGCTCGGTGTCATCACCCGCGCGCTGCCCAACGCCGACACGGTCTCCTTCTCGCCGCCGTTCGTGGTGACCGAGGCCGAGCTCGACCAGATGGTGGCGGTCATCCGCCAGTCGCTCGACGACGTCTGCCGCGAGCTCGGACTGGCGTGACCACCGGCGCCGTGGGCCTGGTCGTCAACCCGGTCGCCGGGATGGGCGGACGGGTCGGGCTGCACGGCACCGACGGCGCCGCGCTGGCCGAGGCGCTGGCGCGGGGCGCGCGGCCGGTGGCCGCCGACCGGGCCCGCCGGGCGCTGGCTCGGCTGCGGGAGGACGCGCCCCGGCTCCGGGTGTTCGCGGCCGGCGGCGCGATGGGCGCGGACGTGCTCGCCGACCTGCTCGCCGAGCCGCACGGACCGGGCGGCCCCGGCTGGGACGTCGGCACGGTGCCGGTCCGGGAGGGCCGGACCGACGGGTCGGACACCCGCGCAGCGGTGGGGCAGCTCCTCGCGGCCGAGGTCGGGTTGGTGCTCTTCGTGGGCGGGGACGGCACGGCGCGCGACGTGGCCGAGGCGGTCGGCCGCGCCGCACCCGGGACGGCGGTGCTGGGCGTGCCCGCCGGGGTGAAGATGCACTCCGGTGTCTTCGGGACCACGCCCGAGGCCACGGGCCGGGCGGCCGCGCGCTACCTGGCCGAGCCCGGTCGGTTCCCGACCCGCACCGCGGAGGTCGTCGACCGCGACGAGGCGGGCGACGTCCGGCTGTACGGCATGGTGCACGTGCCTGCGGTGCCCGACGCGGTCCAGGCGGCCAAGGGCGGCCGGGCCACGGGCGGCGACGACGCGGCGGGTCTCGGCCGTGAGGTGGCCGCCCAGATGGAGCCCGGCCGGCTCTACCTCCTCGGTCCCGGCACCACGGTCACCGCGGTCGGCGACGCCCTAGGCCTGCCGACGACGGCGATGGGGGTGGACGTCGTCCTCGACGGGCGGCTGGTCGCGGGCGACGCCACCGAGCAGCAGCTGCTCGACCTCCTGGCCGCCCACCCCCACGCCACCTTGCTGCTCGGTGTCGTCGGCGGGCAGGGCTTCCTGCTGGGTCGCGGCAACCAGCAGCTCTCGCCCGCCGTGCTCCGCGCCGTGGGCCCCGGCAACCTCGAGGTCCTGGCCACGCGGGCGAAGGTGGCCGCCCTGGCCGCACCGGTGCTCCACGTGGACCTCGACGACGCTGACCTGGCCGCCGACCTGGTCGGCCACCGGCGGGTGCGGACCGGCCGCGCCCGCAGCACCGTGCTGAGGGTCGTGGCGTGAGCCGCGCCCCCACGCCCTGAGAGGAGGCTGACCCCGTGGCCCATCCCTACATGCCCAACTCCGCCGACGAGTCGCGAGCCCGCATGCTCGCCGCCGTCGGCGTGAGCGACGTCGACGAGCTCTTCGAGCAGATCCCGGACGACCACATCTCGCGCACGCCCAACGGCCTCGCGCCGGGCATCCGGTCCGAGGCCACGGTGCGCCGCCACGTGCGGTCGCTGATCGACCGGAACCAGGACTGCGTGGCCAACGTGAGCTTCCTCGGTGGCGGGCTCTGGCAGCACCACGTGCCCGCGGTGGTCGACGAGATCGTGTCCCGCAGCGAGTTCCTGACGCCGGTGTGGGGGACGCCCTCCTCCGACTTCGGGCGCAACCAGGCGTGGTTCGAGTACGCCTCGATGCTCGGCGAGCTGCTGGGCATGGAGTTCGTCGGGCTGCCGGTCTACAGCTGGGGCGGCGCTGCGGGCAACGCGATCCGGATGGCCGCGCGCCTGACCGGGCGCGGCGAGGTCGTCGTACCGTCGTCGATCTCCCCCGAGCGGCTGGCGGTCATCCGGACCTACTGCGGCATCCAGGGCGGCAACGACCCGGTCACCGTGCGGGTCGTCGACCTGGACCCGGCGACGGGGACCGTCGACCTCGCCGCCCTGGCGCTCGGCCCCGACACCGCCGCGGTCTACCTCGAGACGCCCAACCACCTCGGTGTGGTCGAGACGGGTGCCGCCGCGATCGCGGCCGCCGCCCGCGCCAACGGCACGGAGACGGTGATCGGCGTGGATCCGGTCTCGCTCGGCCTGCTGGCCTCGCCCGCCGAGCTGGGAGCCGACATCGTCGTCGGCTCGACCCAGCCGCTCGGGGTCCACCTGCACGCCGGCGGTGGCGTCGGGGGCTTCATCGCGACCCGCGATGAGGAGCGCTACGCCCGCGAGTACCCGACGCTCCAGGTGAGCATGGCGCAGACCGTCCGCGGCGAGCGGTCGTTCGGCATGACGCTGTTCCACCAGTCGTCCTACGGCTCCCGCGAGGACGGCAACGACTGGACCGGCAACTCGGTCTACCTCTGGACCGTGGCCAACGCGGTCTACATGTCGCTGCTCGGCCCGGCCGGCTTCGCCGAGCTCGGCCGCACGGTCCTGGCCAACGCCCGGTACGCCGCGCGCCGGCTGGCCGAGGTCGACGGCGTCTCGATCCGCTGGCCCGACGGCTTCTTCAAGGAGTTCGTCGTGGACTTCTCGGGCACCGGCCGCACGGTCCAGGAGATCAACGCCGGCCTCCGTGAGCACGGCGTCTTCGGCGGCAAGGACCTCTCCGCCGACTTCCCCGACCTCGGGCAGAGCGCGCTCTACTGCGTCACCGAGATCCACACGCGAGACGACATCGAGCTGCTGGTCAGTGCGCTCGGGAAGGTGCTGGCATGAGCGGGACGGAGCTGCGCAGGTACCACGCGGCGGTGTGGGACGAGCCGCTGATCATGGAGCTGTCCGCTCCCGGTCGGCGCGGCAACGTGCCGCCCGAGCCGATCGAGCCGCTCGACCCCGCGACCGTGCTGCCGGCCGGCGTGCTGCGTGCGGCCGCCCTCGAGCTGCCCGAGGTGGCCGAGCCGGACGTGCTCCGCCACTTCCTGCACCTCTCGCAGGAGACCATGGGCATGGTGGGCATCAGCCTCTTCGGCACCTGCACGATGAAGTACAACCCGCGCGTGAACGAGCAGCTGTCGGCCCGCGACGGGATGGCCGAGCTCCACCCCGACCAGGACGACAGCACCATCCAGGGCCTGCTCGAGATGGTGCACGGCTTCGACCTGATGCTGCGCGGGCTCTCGGGCATGGACCGCTTCGTGTTCCAGCCGGGTGGCGGCGCGGCGGCGGCCTACACCCACGCCACCGTGACCCGCGCGTACTTCGCCGAGCGCGGGGAGCTGGCGCAGCGCCGCGACGTCATCACCACCCAGCAGTCGCACCCGTGCAACCCCGCCACCGCCGACGCGGCCGGGTTCAACGTGATCACGCTGCCCCTGGAGGCCGACGGCTACCCCTCGCTCGACGCCCTCCGCTCCGTCGTCTCCGACCGCACCGCGGCGCTGATGATGAACAACCCCGACGACATGGGCATCTACAACCCGCACGTGAAGGAGTGGGTGCGGATCGTCCACGAGGCGGGCGGTCTGTGCTTCTACGACCACGCCAACTTCAACGGCGTGATGGGTCGGCTGCGCGCCGCGGAGCTGGGCTTCGACGCGTGCATGTTCATGCTCCACAAGACCTTCGGCGTGGCCAAGGGCGGCGGTGGTCCCGCCGTCGGCGCCTACGGCTGCACGGAGGCCCTCGCGCAGTACCTCCCCGGTCCGCTGATCGAGTCCACCCCCGACGGCTACGTCCGTCGCGAGAACCCGGGCGGGGTGGGCCGGGTGCGGGAGTACCTCGGCAACGTCAACCAGGTGGTCAAGGCCTACGGCTGGCTCCTGGCGATGGGCGCCGACGGCGTCAAGGAGGCGGCGGACCTCTCGGTCCTGGCCAACAACTACATGGAGACCCGGCTGCTCGCCCTCCCCGGCGTGACCAAGGCCTACCCCGAGCTCACCCAGCACCGGCTGGAGATGACGCGGTACAGCCTGGCCGGGTTCACCGAGGAGACCGGCGTCACCGCCGTCGAGGTGCAGAACCGGATGACCGACTTCGGGGTCGACGCCTTCTGGCTCAGCCACGAGCCGTGGATCGTGCCGGAGCCCTTCACCCCCGAGGCCGGGGAGACGTGGTCGCTGGAGGACATCGACTACTGGATCGACGTGCTGGCGCACGTGCTGGAGGAGGGCCGCACCGACCCGGCGACCGTGAGGTCGGCACCGCACCAGCAGGTCGTGGGCCAGCTCGACGGCTCGCACCTCGACGACCCCGGCCGCTGGGCCACCACGTGGCGCGCCTACCGCCGCAAGAACGGCACCGCGTGACCCCGGCCGACCGCGAGCCCGTCGCCGTGGTCGGCGCCGGGAGCATCGGGGTGGCCTGGGCCATCGTCTTCGCCAGGGCCGGGCACCCGGTGACGGTCCAGGACGTCGACGCCGACCGGCTGGCCGCGGTCGCCGCAGAGGTCGGGGAGCGCGTGGCCGAGCTGTCCTCGCACGGCCTGCTGGAGGACGCCGCCGCCCTCGAGGAGCGGATCTCCGTGAGCCCGTCGCTCGGCGACGCGGTCGCCGGGGCGGTGCACGTCCAGGAGTGCGTGGTGGAGTCGGAGGAGGTCAAGCGGGAGCTCTTCGCCGAGCTCGACGCGCTGGCCGGGCCGGAGACCGTGCTGGCCTCCTCCTCCTCGATGATGCCGGTCTCCCGGTTCGCCGCCGACCTGCCCGGGCGGGCGCGCTGCCTCGTGGTGCACCCCGGCAACCCGCCGTACCTCCTGCCCGTCGCCGAGGTGGTGCCGGCCGAGTTCACCTCCGAGGAGACCGTGGTCAGGACGCAGGCCCTGCTGACCGGCGCAGGCATGCGTCCGGTCCTGGTCCGTCGGGAGGTCGAGGGGTTCGTCTTCAACCGCCTCCAGGGCGCGCTGCTGCGGGAGGCCTACCGCCTGGTGCGCGACGGTGTGGCGTCGGCGGCCGACGTCGACGCGGTCGTCAGCCACGGGCTGGGACGCCGGTGGGGCGTGGTCGGGCCCTTCGCCACCGCCGAGCTCAACACCCGTGGCGGGATCCGCAGGCACGCCGAGCTCATGGGTCCGGCCTACCTCCGCATGGGCGCCTCGGTCGGCGAGCAGGAGACCTGGCCCGACGAGCTGGTCGCCGAGGTGGCCGCGTCCGTGCACGAGCAGCTGCCGCCCGAGGACTGGGCCGACCACGTCCTGAGCCGCGACCGGGCGCTCATGCGCCTGGTCGCCGCCGGCCCCGAGCTCGACGCCGGACCTGACGAGCCGCGGGGCTGAGGCGCCGGGCGGCTCGACGTACCTCCGCTCCGCTTGCGCGGCTCCTGGCGGTCAGCCGTCCTCGCGGTCCGGGTTCTCCAGCCGGGAGAAGTTGCACGAGCTCGTCCTTGCGCATCGACGACGTCCCGGTGACGCCGGCCTCCTTGGCCTCCTGCCGCAGGTCGTCGGCCTTCGTCCGGCGGAGCTCTGTCTCGCTCACCTCCGGAGTGTTCGGGGTCTGGTTGCCGGGCTGCCCGCTCACAGGAATCGCTCCTCCGAGGTGGTCGGGCGGGTGGGAGGTCCGGGGGTACTAACTGCGGAGCGCCGACCGCGGCTGTGGCCGCGGCAGGCCGGGACTCGTCCCGCGGGGCCTCGGCCCGCCAAGATGGCCTCGTGGACGACGAGGTGGCGAAGGCGCGGACGCCGTGGCCGGCCTGGGTCTACGAGGCGGGCACCCGTCCCGACCCGCGCTTCAGCCTGGCCAACGAGCGGACCTTCCTGGCCTGGATCCGCACGTCCCTGGCCCTGCTGGCCGGCGGCGTGGCCCTCGACGCCGTGGACCTCGACGGCTCGCGGACCCTGCAGTCGGCGCTGGCCGTGGTGCTGCTCGTCCTGGGGCTGCTCGGTGCAGGCGTGGCCTGGGTGCGGTGGGCCGTGGCCGAGCGCGCGATGCGGCTGGGGCATCCCCTGCCCGGCACGGTCGCCTTGGCCTGGCTGGCAGTCGTGCTCATCGTCGTCGCCGCGGGCCTCGTGGTGCTGGTCCTGTGACCTCGACCGGGTCCGAGACGGGGTCGCACCCCGGGTCGGAGCCCGACGACCAGCTCGAGCGCACGATGCTGGCCTGGCGGCGTACGGCGCTCTCCCTGGCGGCGACCGGGCTGCTGGTGGGCCACCTCGCCGGGCAGGGCTCGAGGTCGGCGCCGCTCGTGGTCACGCTGCTGGGGACTGCCGGGGTGATCGCGTTCGTCTGGCTCGGACGCCGCTCGGCCGGACCGACGGCGCTGGCGATGGTCCTGGGCGTCGTGCTCTTGGGCGCCGTCGCCCTCCGGGCCGTGCTGGCGGGCTGACGCTGCCGGGGAGGGCGGCCGCCCCCCCCGTGCGGTCTACAGGGAGGGCAGCCTGGCCGACTCCGGACACGCGCATCCAGGGAGGGATGCCTGTAGGTGTCCGCTCCCACCGACCTCAAACGGTGAGCGCCTCCGCTTGTCAGCTCCGACCCGGACGTGGCTGCCCTCAGGCCAGCGGCCCGAGCCCGTTCTGCAGCGCCCAGACCACCGCCTGGGAGCGGCGGGTCACGCTGATCTTCTTGTAGGCCGCGCGGATGTAGGTCTTCACGCTGTTGATGCTGAGGTACAGCTCGTC
>CAZEPK010000007.1:0-25644 GCA_964514085.1 uncultured Nocardioides sp. | reverse complement strand
GTCCGCGATCTGCTGGTTCTCCAGACCTGCGGCGATGAGGCGCAGCACCGACAGCTCCCGGTCCGACAACCCGGCCGGGGCGACGAGCACCGGCCGGGCGCCGCCGCGCCCGGCCGCGGCCTCGAGCGCGACGAGCAGGTCCTCGGCGGTGATCTGCTCCTCGACGATCGAGCGGACCCCCAGGGCCAGGGCGCCGTCGGTGAGGTGTCCGCGGTCATCCCGTGCCAGCCCGACGACGGGGATGCTCCCGTGGAGCAGGTGGGTGAGGTCCGTGCGGTTCTGGTCGGTGTTCAGGCCGGCCAGGTCGTAGAGCACGACGTCGGCGTGCTGGATGTGCCCGTCCTGCGCGGCGGTGTCCACGACGATCGCCCGCCCGGGCTGCGCGTTGACCAGAGCCGTCAGTCCGAGGCGCATGAGTGCATAGCGACTGAGCACTGCGACGCGCAGCGGAGCCCGATCCTCCACGAAGGAATGTGTACCCGAAGTGGGGGATGGGTCTACCTGCGGGGTGGTCCCCTGTCTCATCCGTCCGCGCTGGTGAGCCAGCCGCGGCGAGCCCTGTCCGCCCGGACCGACGACCAGTCGAGGGCCCGTTGGGACCCGGGATGGTCGAGCGTCACTCGTCGTCCGGGATGCGGGTCACCGAGACGAGGGGCAGCCCGAGGTCGCGGAGCCGGGCCAGGAGACCGTGCAGAGCCGCTTGGTCCACGACTTGTCCGCGGAGCAGCGTCGTGCCGCCAGAGCCCGTGGTGAGGGTCATGCCGTCGAACCAGCTCCGCCACCGCTCGTCCAGCAGGCCCTGCATGGTGATCTCGTACAGACCCGATTCCTGCTCCATGGTGCGCAAGCTAGAGGCCCGACGGGTGACCGGTCGTCACATCTTGTGGTGACGGTCGTGGTGATCTCGGGTGCCACACAGCACCGGCGCCGCTCCCATCCGGGTCTGTCGGCCCTGCACCAGCCGCTCCATGCTGCTGGGATGGCCGTCGACCAGCGTGACCCTCTCGTCGGCGCGCCGTCGGTGGGCTGGCGCTTCGTGGCGCTCTACGCCGCGGCGTACCTCAGCACGAGCCTGGTCCTGGTCGCGCCCCTGCTGGTCACCTTGGCCCTCAAGGTGGACTCGCTGGTGCCCGAGCGCGAGGCGCCGAGCCGCCTGGCGCTGGTCGTCGGTGTCGGGGCTCTCGTGTCCCTGGTCGCGAACCCGCTCTTCGGACGGCTCAGCGATCGGACCACGTCGAGGTTCGGCAGGCGCCGCCCGTGGATGGTGGTCGGGCTGGCGGGTGGAACCCTCGGCATCCTGGCGGTGGCGCTCGCCCCGAGCGTGGCGATGGTCCTCGTCGGTTGGTGCACCGCTCAGCTGTTCTTCAACGCCCTGCTGGCCGCGATGGCGGCAGTGCTGCCCGATCAGGTCCCGGCCCACCTGCGCGGCCGGGTGTCGGGAGTGCTGGGGACCTGCCTGCCCCTCGCGTCGGTGGCGGCGACGTCCCTGGTCGACCTGTCCAGCGGGCACCGGCTGGCGATGTTCCTGGCGCCCTGCGCGATCGGCGGGCTGTTCATCCTCCTCTTCGCGGTCAGCCTGGACGACGGTCGGTTGTCGGCTGAGGACCGGCCGGCGTGGTCCCTGCGCGAGGTCGCAGGCAGCTTCTGGTTCAGCCCGCGGAGGAGCCCGGACTTCGCGTGGGCCTTCCTGAGCCGCTTCCTCTTCGTCCTGGCCTACGCGTTCCTCGTCACGTACCAGGCCTACTTCCTGCTGCACGGGATCGGCAGCGCCGAGGACGACGTGCCGCACCAGATCTTCCTCGGCACCCTCGTCCAGACCGTCGTGGTCCTGGCCGTGTCCGTGCCCTTCGGACACCTCTCCGACCGCACCGGCCGGCGGAAGGTCTTCGTCGCGGCGGCCTCGCTCGCCTACGGAGCGGCGCTGATCGTCATCGCGGGCGCCTCCGGTGTCGACGGCTACCTGGTCGGAATGGCGCTGAGCGGGGTCGGCTTCGGGATCTACTTCGCGGTCGACCTCGCACTGGTCGCCGACGTGCTGCCCGACCAGAGCAGTACGGCCAAGGACCTCGGAGTGCTCAACTTCGCCGGGGCGCTGCCCTTCGCGGTCGCACCCGCCCTGACGCCTGCGGTGCTCGCCCTCAGCAACGCCAGCTACGCGGCGATCTACGTCGTCGCGGCCGGCTGTGCGGTCCTGGGCGCAGCGGCGATCACTCCCGTGCGCGGAGTCCGCTGAGCCGCACCAGGCCGAGCTGGTGCGCCCGGCTGACGGCGGCGCGGCGGTTGTTGACGCCGAGCTTGGTGTAGACGTGCTTGGTGTGCGTGCGGACGGTGTTGAGGGAGACGACCAGCTCCCGAGCGATGGCGGGCCCGTCGAGGTCCGAGCCGAGCAGCCGGAGGACGTCGAGCTCGCGCTCGCTGAGCGGATCCACCAGTGACTCACGCGTCAACGTGCGGCGCGGCTGCTCGGGTGCTGGCGGCGCCGTGCCGTCGATCACCCGAAGAAGCCTCGCGAAGAACGGCCGGTCCCGCCGAAGCCCGGCGAGCTCACGCAGCGAGGCGGCCCCCGCAGGCCCGAGGTCGACGAAGACCCGGACCCGTCCGTCGAGCTCCGCCAGGTCCACCGCGTGCCCAAGCGCTGCCACCGCGGCTTCCGACTCGCCGCGGCTGTAGAGCTCTTCGGCACGCAGCACCTCCACCTCGACGACCGACCCGGAGCGGCCGCCGGCCACAGCGGCTGCGAGCAGCCTGTCGAGGAAGGTCAGAGCTCCCGGCTGGCGCGCGGCCAGCAGTACTCGGGCCAGCGTGAGGTGCTCGTACTCGCGGAGGTAGGAGAGCTCATCGTCGGCGTCGAGGTGATGTTCGCGCGCCCACTCGGTGGCTGCGGTCAGGTCTCCGCAAGCGAGTAGAACGCGGGCGCGCGTCGCGTGGATCGGGTGTACCTCGGGCGAGAAGTCGCCGACGTAGACCCGTTCGGCCTGGTCGAGCAGCTCAAGGGCATCGTCGAAGGCGCCGGCAGCTGAGCGAAGTCGGGCCATGGCGACCCGCCACCGGTAAGGGTGCTGAGGCAGCCCGGCTGGCTCGCCCAGCTCCTCGGCCCGGCTCAGGAACTCCGCGGCAGCGACGAGGTCGTTGCGGTGCCAGGCCGCGCGGCTGAGGCCCACCAGCATGTCGGCGGTGCCGCGCATGGCGTCTGGAGGAGGCGGGCCGTGGCGCTGCGCCAGGTCGAGCGCGCGCTCCAAGGTGCGCGTGGAGGCGTCGAGGCGGCCGAGGGTGAGCTCCATGTCGGCCACGGCCAGTGAGCAGCCGAGCACGTCAACGATGTGTCCGGCGCGTTCGAGCCCGTCCACCGCGACTGCATAGCGGCCCTGCGCAGCGACCACGTCTCCGCTCGCCCAGTGCGCCAGACCGGCCAGGGCCGCTCCGGCGGCCAGGGTCACGTCATCGCCGTCGGCCGCCAGGGCCACCGCTCGGTCGGCGTGCTCGATGGCGCCGGCGAGGTCGCCGCCGATGAGCGCTAGCCCGGCGGACCAGGACTCGATGACACCAGGCAACCGGGGCAGCTCGGCCGTGTCGACCACGACCAGCTCGGAGGACGGTCGATCCACCAGCGCAGCGAGATCGCGCAGGCGCGGGCCGACCGCCTCGAACTCGTTGCAGGCCATCAAGGCGCCGATGAACCCTGCGGCGAGGACGGGGCGGTCGCGGACGATGTCCTCGGGCAGCTCGTCGACCCAGCGCCGGATCACGCTGTCGCGCCGGACCCGGCGCAGCTCCGGGAGGGCGAGCTCGATCAGCTCGGCCGCGGCACCGAGGTCCCCCGCGGCGACGCTGTGGCGCACGGCGTCCTCGACGTCGCCGTCCTCGGCGTACCAGCTGCTGGCCCGTCGGTGCAGCTCGGGCACGTCTGGGTGCTGCTCGAGCAGGTGGGTGCGCAGGACGTCGGCGAAGAGGTGGTGGTAGCGGAACCAGCGACGCTGGTCGTCCAGCGGTACGACGAAGAGGTTGCGCCGCTCGAGGAGCTCCAGCGTCCTGGCGCCACCGGTCGTGCCCGTGACGGCGTCGCAGAGTGGTCCGGTGAGCCTGTCGAGGATCGCGGTGGCGACGAGGAAGTCGCGCAGCTCGACAGGTTGCCGGTCGA
Source organism: uncultured Nocardioides sp. (assembly GCA_964514085.1). Classification (GTDB taxonomy): domain Bacteria; phylum Actinomycetota; class Actinomycetes; order Propionibacteriales; family Nocardioidaceae; genus Nocardioides. The sequence goes on along the minus strand of CAZEPK010000007.1, from coordinate 21,506 downwards.
GGACCTCCTCGACCAGGTAGTCCACGACGTAGCGGTCATCGCCGGCGAACCCGGCTATGAAGCGCCCTGGCTGGTCGTGTCCGCGCAGCGACAGCGCCGCCAGCTGCAGTGAGGCGATCCACCCTTCGGTCCTGCTGCCCAGGGCCGCGACGTCGGCAGGGTCGAGATCCAGACCGGTCGCGGTGGCGAGGAAGGCCCCCGTCTCCTCCTCAGTGAAGCGCAGGTGGGCTGCACGCACCTCCCTGAGCTCTCCGCGCGACCGGAGCCGGGCCAGCGGCAGCGCCGGGTCAGCCCGGGTGCTGATGACCAGGCGCAGCTGGGGCGGCAGTCGCTCCAGCAGGAAGGCCATCCCGGGCAGGATCTCCGGGCTCTCCGCCAGGTGGTAGTCGTCCAGGACCAGGTCGACCTCGTCGGAGAGGACGCTGATCTCGTTGAGCACCGCCGCCAGCACCACCTCGATCGGCTGACCGGTCCCGAGCAGCGCCAGTCCGGCTTCGCCGGTGCCGGGCACCGCTCGTTCGAGGGCGGTCAGGACGTAGGTCCAGAAGGACTCCGGGTCGCGGTCCGACTCGTCGAGGGACACCCAGGCCGGCGGTGGCGAGTCCGTCCCCGACCTCGTCAGCCAGGTCGCGAGCAGCGTGGTCTTGCCGAAGCCGGCCGGGGCCGAGACGAGAGTCAGTCGGGCGCGGGGACCGCCGACCAGGATGTCGAGCCGGGGCCGGGCCAGGAGCCCGTCGCGCGCGTAGGGGAGGAAGAACTTGGTCTCCACCAGCGCGACCGTCATCGCGGCTCCCTCCAGTGCCGTCGCCCGACCCTAGTGCGACTCGCCGTCCGCGCGTCCGAGCGCCGCCCGGAGCCGGAGTCCCTCGCCCGGCCGGCCGAAGATGCTCAGCACCTCGGCCGGACCGTCCCCGGTGCTGCCGAACCAGTGCGGCAGCCGGGTGTCGAACTCGGCTGCTTCGCCGGGCTCGAGCACGAGGTCGCGGTCGCCCTGGATGAGCCGCATCTGCCCACTCAGGACGTAGAGCCACTCGTAGCCGTCATGCGTCCGCGGCTCGGGCTCGGACTGACTCCTCGGGATGACGATCTTCCAGGCCTGGATGCCGCCGGGGTGGGTGAGCGGGAGCACGGTGCGGCCGTTGACCCTGCGTGGCTTGAGCCGGATCCGCGGGTCGCCGACCTCCGGTGCGCCGACCAGGTCGTCGAGTGGGACCCGGTAGAGCTGCGCGAGCGGCAGCAGCAGCTCGAGGCTGGGTTTTCGCGCACCGTTCTCGAGGCGGGACAACGTGCTCTTCGAGATGCCGGTGCGGTGGGCGACGTCGGTCAGGGTGACGCCACGCTGCTCGCGGATCTTGCGGAGCCGCGGACCGACGAGCTCCAGGGTGTCGTCGATCGGGGACGTCGTCATCTGGTCATTCCAGCGCTGATTCCCAGGAACAGCAACATTCGTTGTCGTCTGCCCCTTGGCGGGCGACTCTCGGGACATGAACTCCTACGACGTCGCCGTCATCGGCGGTGGGCCCGCCGGCCTCTCCGCCGCCCTGGTCCTGACCCGGGCCCGCCGCTCGGTGCTGGTCATCGACGCGGGCCGGCCACGCAACGCCCCTGCCGCGCACGTGCAGGGCTTCCTGTCGCGCGACGGCCAGCCTCCGAGCGAGCTCCTGGCGATCGGCGCCGGCGAGGTCGCGGCGTACGGCGGGCAGCTCGCGCGCGGCACCGTCACCTCGGTCACGCGCGCAGCGGGTGGCACCTTCGAGGTGCGGTTCGGAGTCGGGCACGTCCTGACCGCGCGCCGCGTGCTGGTCACCACGGGGCTGCAGGACGTGCTGCCCGACGTCCCCGGGGTGGCTGACCGGTGGGGGAGGGACGTGCTGCACTGCCCCTACTGCCACGGCTACGAGGTCCGCGACCAGCGGCTCGGCGTCCTCGGGGGCACACCGGAGGCTGTCCAGCACGCGCTCCTCGTGCGGCAGTGGTCCGACGACGTCGTCTTCTTCGACCACACCAGCACGCTCACCCCTCGCGAGCGCGAGCAGCTGACGGCTCGCGCGATCGGTGTGGTGCACGGTCCCCTGGCGAGGCTCGTGGTCGAGGACGATGCGCTGGCGGGCGTCGAGCTCGCGAGCGGCCAGGTCGTGGAGCGTGACGCCGCCTTCGTCCGGCCGTCCTTCGTCCCCAACGCTGACCTCCTCGCGGAGCTCGGCTGCGACGTCCACGACACCGGATGGGTCGTCGCCGACCCGACCGGCCGCACCAGCGTTCCCGAGGTCTGGGTGGCCGGCAATGCGGCCAACCCGCGCGCTCAGGTCATCACCGCCGCCGGCGAGGGGTCGGCGGCGGCGATCTCCATCAACAACGACCTCGTCGAGGAGGACGTGCGCCGCGCCGTCCACGACTTCCGGGCCGGCCTCCCGGTCTGACGCGGCCGCACCACCACCCGATCGAACCCGAACCCGAACAGAGGAGCACCACCATGAACGCCGTCCCGCCCCCCACCAAGCACCAGCTCGCCCTGATGATCTGGGTCGCCGTCTTCCCGACCCTCACCGTCATCAACCTCGCGTTCGGGGAGCAGCTCTCGCAGCTGCCGAGCGTGCTGCGCACCTTCGTCCTCGCCACCGTCGCGGTCCCGATCGTGATCTACGGGCTGATGCCGAGGCTCCACCGGGCGCGGGCCCGGCTCCTCACCCGCTCCGCGGCCTGAGATCACCCCCGGTCTCACCACGTGTGGTGACGACCCCTCACCACATCGCTGCCTAGCTTCGCGCCTCGTCGGACCCACACGATCCCGAGAGGAACCACGATGAACACCTTCACCCGATCCGTCGCGATGGCGAGCGCGAGGCACCCCTGGCGCACCCTGACGAGCTGGGTGCTCGTCCTCCTTGGCGTCGGCTTCCTCGCCATCGCGGGCGGCGGCACGTTCTCCGAGGACTTCGTCGCCAAGGACAGCCAGAGCGAGCGGGCCCGCGAGCTGGTCGCCGAGAACTTCCCGGAGGCGGCCAAGGGCACGGTCCTGGTCGTCCTCGAGGCCGGCGCGGGGGAGACCCTCGCCGACCAGCGCACCGACGTGGCCACCGTGCTGCAGGACGTCGCCGCGCTCGGGCACGTCGCCTCCGTCGCCGACCCGTTCGCCGCAGGCACCATCTCCCAGGACGGCCGGATCGGCTTCGCCGAGGTCACCCTCGACGTCCCTGAACGTGACATGGGCAAGCCTGCTTTCACGGTCCTCTCCGATGCCGTCTCGGGTCTGGAGGTGCCCGGCCTGCGGGTGGAGCTGGGCGGCGACGCCGTCTTCCTGAACGCCGAGGAGAGCAGCTCCAGCCACACGGCCGTCGGCCTGCTCGTGGCCCTGGTCGTCCTGCTGGTCGTGTTCGGCACCCTGGTGGCCGCCCTGCTCCCGATCGGCTTGTCCCTCGTGGCGGTCGGCGGCGGCGTCGGCGCCATCACGCTGCTCGCCGGGACCATGGACGTCTCCGCCTCGGCCATCCCGGTCGCCGGACTCGTCGGCCTGGGCGTCGGCGTGGACTACGCACTCTTCGTGATCGCCCGCTACCGCGAGAACCGCACGCACGGAGAGGACAACACCACAGCCCTCGCCCACGCCATGGGCTCCTCGGGAGCGGCCGTCGTCTTCGCCGGCGGGACCGTCGTCCTCGCCACCTCGGCCTTGGCCATCACCGGGCTGGGCGTCCTGACCTCGATCGGCCTGTCCACGGCCCTGATGGTGGTCTTCGCGGTCGCCGTCGCAATCACCCTGCTCCCCGCTCTGCTGGCACTGCTCGGCGACCGGATCGACAAGGGCACGGTGGTGCGCGGCCACCGGGCGCCCAAGCCGGCCGAGGACAGCGTCTGGTGGCGCTTCGGCCACCGCGTCTCTTCTCGCCCCTGGCCCTACCTCGTCGGCGCCACGGTGACCTTGGTCGCGATCGCGCTCCCCGCTCTGTGGATGCAGCTGGCCTTCCCTGCTGCGGGCGATGCACCGTCCGAGACCACCCACCGGCAGGCCTACGACCTGCTCTCCGAGGGCTTCGGCACCGGCATCAACGCACCGCTCACGGTGGTCGCCGACCTCTCCGAGTCCGGTGTGGACCGCGCCGGAGTACCCGACCTCGCCCAGGAGATCAGCGCGGTGCCCGGCATCGCGTCGGTCGGCGAAGCACGGGTCTCGGCCGACGGGGACACGGTGGTCTTCACCGCCATCCCGACCACGGGGCCGGCCGACAAGGAGACCTCGGCGACCATCGACCGAGTCCGCGAGGTCATCCCCGGGAACGTCTACGTCTCCGGCATCACCGCCGTCCTCGACGACTTCAACGCCCAGCTCAGCCAGAAGCTGCCTCTCTTCATCGGCACCGTGATCGCCGTGTCGTTCCTGCTCCTGATGCTGGTCTTCCGCTCGATCGCCGTCCCCCTCAAGGCCGCCGTCATGAACCTGCTCTCCATCGGCGGCGCCTACGGGGTCCTGGTCGTGGTCTTCCAGTGGGGCTACGGCAACAGCCTGCTGGGCCTCGAGGGCCCGACCCCGATCACCTCGGTCATCGTCGTCCTCATGTTCCCGATCCTCTTCGGGCTCTCGATGGACTACGAGGTCTTCCTGCTCTCACGGATCCGCGAGGAGTACGTCCGCAGCGGGGACAACGCCGAGTCGGTCGCCCGCGGTCTGGCCGGCACCGGGCGGGTCGTCACCTCGGCCGCCCTGATCATGGTGGCGGTCTTCCTCAGCTTCGTCGCCAGCCCGATCCCGTCGCTGCAGATGCTCGGACTCGGCCTGGCCGTCGCGATCCTCATCGACGCCACCATCGTCCGGATGATGCTCGTGCCGGCCGCGATGGCGCTGCTCGGCGCGGCGAACTGGTGGCTCCCCGCCTGGCTGGACAAGGTCCTCCCTGTCCTGAGCGTCGAGCCGAGCGCTGTGCCGGCGTACACCGCGGACCCCGCCGCCCCCACCGCAGCCGAGCTGGTGCGCCGCTGACCATCCGGACCGACCCACCACACACCGACCGCGCCGGCAGCGTCCGGCACTGCGACAAGGAGTCGCCAGCATGATCACCGTCCACCACGTCACCAAGCAGTACGGCGCCCACACCGCCGTCGACGACGTCTCGTTCGCCGCAAGGCCGGGCCGGGTCACCGGCTTCCTCGGACCCAACGGAGCCGGGAAGTCCACCACCATGCGCGTCATCGTCGGGCTCACGCCCCCGACGAGCGGGGAGGTGCTGGTCGCGGGCAAGCGCTACCGGGACATGGCCAACCCCGGGCTCTGCGTCGGTGTGCTCCTCGATGCTTCCGCCCAGCACGCAGGTCGGACCGGTCGGGAGATCCTCACCATCGGCACCGAGACCATGGGACTTCCCAAGGGCCGGGTCGACGAGCTGCTCGAACGGGTGTCCCTCAGCCCCATCGAGGCCAGGCGGCGCCTGCGCGACTACTCACTGGGTATGCGCCAGCGGCTCGGGATCGCCCACGCGCTCCTGGGCGACCCGTCGATCCTGATCCTCGACGAGCCGGCCAACGGCCTGGACCCTGCCGGCATCCACTGGATGCGCGGCCTCCTCCGCGACTACGCGGCCAGTGGCGGCACCGTCCTTCTCTCCTCCCACCTCCTCCACGAGGTCGAGGTGATCGCCGACGACCTGGTCCTCATCGGGCACGGGCGCATCGTCGCCCAGGGCACCAAGGACGAGCTGCTGCGCACCGGCGGCACCTACGTCGAGGCCGAGCAACGGCTCCCACTGCTGCACGCGCTCGACGCGGCCGGGATCCCAGCGACCACGTCCGGGGACGGGCTGCGCAGCGACGCCGAGCCCCGTCAGGTCGGAGCCGTCGCCGCAGCGAACGGCATCACCCTCGACCAGCTGCGCCCCGCCGAGGGCGCCGGTCTGGAAGAGCTCTTCCTCCAGCTCACCGCCGACACGCAACGCGAAGGAGCAGTAGCATGAGCACCACCACCCTCCACGAAGTCACCGCGATCACCCGCGTGGCGCCCGCCGCCGACCGACGGATCCCCCTCTCGCGGCTCGTGCGCGTCGAGCTGCGCAAGATGGCCGACACCCGCTCCGGGATGTGGCTCCTCATCGGGCTGGCGGCGATCACGCTGGCCATCGTCGCGATCTACTACGTCACCGGCGAGGAGTCCGAGCGCACCTTCACCCACTTCATGGCCGCCACCCTCGGTCCCCAGGGGTTCCTGCTCCCCGTCCTCGGCATCCTGCTCGTCACGAGCGAGTGGAGCCAGCGCACCGGTCTGGTCTCGTTCACGCTGGTGCCGCTGCGCGGCCGGGTCCTGGCCGCGAAGGTCGTCGCGGGCCTGCTCGCCGGCACCGCGGCGATCGTCCTCAGCATCGGGCTCGCTGCTCTGGCCACCGTGGTGAGCGGCACGCCGCACGGCTTCGCCGAGCTCGGCCTCGTCCAGCTCGGGAAGTTCGCGATCCTGCAGCTCACCGGAGTGCTGCAAGGGCTGGCCTTCGGGCTGCTGTTCCTCAGCTCCGCCCCCGCGATCGTCAGCTACTTCGTCTTCCCCACTGCTCTCAACATCGTCGGCAGCCTCTGGGCCCCGCTCGGCCACATCCAGCCCTGGATCGACCTCTGGGCCTCTCAGGCGCCCCTCTTTGAGGTCAGCAACCTCTCGGACCAGCAGTGGGTGCAGATCGGCACCAGCAACCTCATCTGGGTCGTGCTCCCGTTCGTCGTCGGCCTGGCACGGGTGATGCGGGTCGAGGTCAAGTGATCGATGCGCAGTGCGTCTGGCCCCGGACAACGACGGACGAGGCGACGCATGGCGATAGACACGCAGTAGGCCCTGTCGGGCTCGAACCGACGACTAGGCTCAAGCCTCGTCTCATGGCGGTGGCCGCCCCACCGGGCGATCGCACGCGTGGGTCGTCCACAGCGTCAACCGCCCACCTCTCAGGTGGCGGCATGGGTACTACGAGGTGTGAGCTTGGCTGCCACGAACATCGCGATCGGGCTCTTGATGGCCCGTCGACGGATCAGCGCGGTAGAGGCGCTGGAAGTGCTCGAAGTCGACGCCTTGGACGCCGGGGTCAGCATCGGACGGCTCGCCGCGATCCACGTCGCCGTGCATGAGGAGTCCCATCACCCCGAGAGTGGTCCTTCGACTGTTGCCTCCTCCACCTGACCCACGAGGAGATCCGCAAGGGCGGAGCCCACAGCGTGAGGACTGCCGAGCGGCCTGCGGGTTCTCCCCGACCCGCTCGCCGGACGCGGTGGTGTCGGCGGGAGCGTCCCCGGCTGTCCGCAGTCTGCCGCTGCGGGGAGAGCGACCGCACCGCCTGGTGTGAGGTGTCGACAGCAAGGACGGCACCGCCCCATTGCTCGAGGGCGGCGCCGTGTCGGTCCCCGCTGTCGGCGTGACACATCACCCGAGATGAGGTGGCCAACGGCCACTGGTGACCGATTCGGTCCCACCGCAACGCCCTTTGCGGCTCCGAGCCGTGGTGCTCCGCCAGCACCGGCCGATACCGCCGCTCGGCCACACTCGACTCGCGCATGAATCGGGAGTGTCAAGAATCAACCGAAGCCGGTGTCAGGCATCAACCGGAACACCGTCAACCATCGGCTGAAGCCGATCTGTCACGCGTCATCCGAAGTAACACAACACGAGAAGTAGGCCCTGTCGGGCTCGAACCGACGACCAGCGGATTAAAAGCCTGCCCGAGGCATGCGACGGGGGAGCCGAAATGCCGTCTGACCTGCGCAAACGTTGCTGACGGTTCTCGTCGGTTGTGGCATATTTCGACTCTGGTGTGCCACACATGTGCCACAGATCGGCCTCGTTGGGACACCATGCTCAGCCGGTTCGGGGTGCCGTACCGCCGGCCGCCGAATCGAGGGTCCACGGTGACGAACCGAGCCGTTGACCTGGTGACCGAGGTGGTGAGTGATCACCGCCTTGTCACCGAACTCATTGCGGATGTGGAGAGGCTGCGGGCTCCGCCCGTGCATGCGACCGCGTAGGGTCGCCGACAGTTCCGCATTGGTTAGGCCGTTCGCGGCCTGAATGGACCAATCGGATCCCGCCGGACTCGGCCAATCGGCGAGTCAGGTAGTGCTCGTGACAGTCGGCTACGGCGTGCTCCACACCTGTTTCCCTTCAGGCGTATTCCGAGAGCGGGTCGGTGCAAAGCGCGGGGATCCACTGCGACGGCAGGACCCCTTGAGCCCGCATCGCCTTCGCAGCCAGTGCGGATTCCAGATTCGGCGTCGCGCGGATCGACTCCCAAGCACGGATCGTACGGTCCGCGAGGTCCTGGATCTGCGCCGGCCGCACCAGGTAGACGTTCTCACCGACCACCTTGGCCGCCGCTGAGTGCACCCGCGACTCCGGGGACACCAAGAGCGTCACGGACCCACTGGGAATCGGCTCGTCGCGGTCACTGGACGTGAACCGCAGATGCCCCTCCGCTTGGCGTGCTGACTCGGCACCCACCTCCCCGTCGGCCTTGGCGTCACTCTTCGCCTCACATCCAACCCAGACGTGCGGCCCAAAGAGCCACATCGAATCAGGTGCCGCCGATGCGCCCCCGTTGCCCAACGACTCGTCCGCGCCGAGCAGTGTGCCGAGCGACACGAGCCCGGTCTCAAACGCGACCGGCTCTGTGCCCTTGAGGTTCGTCCGGGCCTCGGTGGCGAAGGGCGCGAACTTCGCCGGCCGACCCACGCTCGCCTGCGCGGCGAGGACCGCGGCGACCGCTGCCGTGTCTAGCGGGTCGAGGTCGTCGACGTTGACGCTTGGCCGGTCATCAGCCGGCGAGGCGAGGTGCGCGAGCCAGGTTGTGCCCCGGCCTGCGGCTCGGGCCGCCTGGTAGTAGGAATCGACCGCGGCATCCAACGAGCCGCCACGGTCTGTACCGCCGCCCTGCTCGGCGAGCTTCGCGGTCCAGCACGCTCCCAAATAATTCCACAGGGCGGCGTAGCGCTGCGGCGCCTGACCACCGCGTAACGCGTCAATGGCCGACCGCGTAGAGGCCATCGCTCGGTCGTACTCTCCGTTCCACAGTGCGTGCCAAGCCGCGACCTCGTGTGGCGCCGCGTTCGCCAGTTCGGAAGTACCGGGCGGGTCAACGCGCACCAGCCGGTCGCGGTGGGCGGCGATGTCCAACTCCACCTTTCGCCACTCGGCGTCATGGGCGAGAAAGACCTCGACGTTCTCCGTCATCTCGGCGCTCGTGGTGTCCATGCTGTTTTCCCACCCGAAGGCGAGCTCGGCGTGGATCTCGGGGTGCATCGCAGCCTGGACGTCGCTCCGGGTCGCGAACCGGATCAGGTTCGCGCCGAGCACGATGACGGTCGAATAGTCGCGGGCGTTGCGGGTCGCGCGGCCGGCGCCTTGGGTGAACCGCGCCCGGATCCGCTCCTGGAGTACCTCGTGCGCCCCAAGTGAGGAGTAGAGGAACCGCTCCTGGAGGTCCCCGTGTGCGGGAAGGTCGCACAGAATGACGAGCCGGCAGTCTTCGTTGGGGAGGTCGATGCCGTCGTAACGGTTCGTGAGCAACAGGACGCCGGACGTCATGCTCGTGAACTTGGCGAGGTCGTCCTCCACGTCCTCTGCGCTGACGACTTCGACGTCCTTGGGGACGATCTTCGGGGTCACGTCGTCGGCGGTCCGCTGGTCGGGGGTGATAAGCACGGCGCGGCCGTGGCGCCCGATCTCGCTCTGCACCCACGCGGCCACGGCGACGGGGTTGCCGGCGAGGTCGGTTGTCAGGTCGGGCACGCAGAATAGGCGACGCCCCGTGCCCTGCTTCTCCCAGTCCTCCGGCACCGGGATGCGGGCGATCTTGCGTCGGCCGAAAGCGCGCTCAAGCTCGCCGCCGGCGCCAAGGGTGGCCGACATGTAGACCCGACGTGCAGGGGCGTCGAAGGCGGCGTGGTTGCCTGTCGGCGGGATGAGCGGCCGCATCAAGATCTGCTGGTGAGAGACGTACACCATGCAGACCGCAAGGTGATCCTCCACCGCGCGCAGGGTATAGGTCGCGCTCTTCGAGAGCATGTCGTACTTCGGGACGGCCGCGGCCTCACGCAGGACTGTTCCCACGGTCGCGGCGGCGGCGCGCACAGCCACAGGTGAGACCAAGTAGGTCGAGGTTCGATACGAGGCGTCGGGACTGTCCTCGGAGAGCCGGGCGACCACGAGCGGGTCGAGACCGTCCGCGAGCACGCTCAGTAGCGACAGATAGCTAGCACGGTGCTCGTGACGCTTGACCATCAGGCTCCACGGGGAGGCGACGGAGTCAGCTGCGGCGTGCGCGTCATCGAGGACCAGCAGCTCTGCGTCATCGATCGCAGGGTTCGAGTTGAAGACGTGGGCGTAGGTCGTGACCGCGACCGCCTTCGCCGAGCGGTACTTCGCCTTGTCCGCCTCGGACCAGGTACGCACCGGTCCGGTGAGCGCGACCGAGGGGATTCCGTAGGAGGCCAGCCGTTCAGCGGTCTGCTTCGCCAGCTGCCGCGTTGGGCAGAGATAGGCGGTGCGCTCGTTCCCCACTCGGCGCCGGTACTCCGCGATGACGGCGCCGACGAGGGTCTTCCCCGCGCCGGTGGGGAGTTCGAGCGCGACGTCACGGGACTTGTCGTGCTCGGTGTGCCACGTCTTGAGGATCTCGCCCTGGTGGTACCACAGACTTTCCGGCGCAGCAGGGCTCGCGGCGGCCAGCATCCGGTAGAGGTGCGCGGGGTCGGTCGGGACGGGCTCCTCGGTCGGCCGGTTGCGAAACGCCATGCGCAGATCGTTCCATCCCGCGCCTCGACGGAGTGACGCGAGGTCGGCGGACCCCGACGGAGCGGCGGATCCGGATGGAGTCACCCGCACTCATAGGCGGAGTGACGCCTGTCGCGAAGACCGCGACCAGCGGCATGGTCGCGCGGAGCGCGTACGGCATGGACGGGCGGCCCGACAGCGGCATCGTCGAGTGGAGGGCCGTCAGCGGCACGTTCGCCCGGAGCCCGAGAGGTCGCCAGGCGCAACCTAAGCGGCCTTCATCCGCGTCACTAGAGGGGCTTCTAGGTCTGAAAAATTCGGCTTTTGCAGTCGGGGCACTGCATCATCGCCGTGGCGGCAGCTCGGATCTTCTCTTGGTCGTTCATGTCATTGGGACTCAGTAACCCGAGATGTTGGGGACAAGGAGTCAACTCTGCTTGGCGCGGCTTCCCGACGAGCGGAGGACTGGCCAGCTTCAGCTGGCTGCCGTCCAGCACCTGTTGGACGAGGCGGCCGTCGTAGGTGCCTTTGTAATCCAATGCGTACGCGACCCAGGCCTTCGCTGCGGCAGGTGCGTTGAGGCAGCGGACCGCCCACAGGATGCGGGTGAGCGCGCCGCTTAGCTCCACGTGTATCTGCGCGAGCCCGGCTCTCTCCGCGACGGCCAGGCCGGTGCGCGCGTGTCGCAGAGCTTGTCGGTGGTCCTGCTCGCGGAAGCAGCACTCTGAGAGCGTCAGGTACGCGCTGGCCAGGGACTGAGGGTTGAGACTCCTGATCTCGATCAGACGGGTCAGCAGTCGCCGAGCCACCGAGAACTTCGCTAGTCCGAAGTAGACGTTCGCTGCGACGTACAGGAACCTCGAGGCACAGTGGTCCAATCTGGTAACAGGACTCGGCGGCGGCAGAGGGCGCGAGCCTCCATCGGTCGAGAGAGGTGTGGGCAGGCCGCCCCAGATCCAGCCGGAACCCATGGCCCGAGACGTCTGTTTCAGATGGACGAGGGCGGGCGCGTACGCGTGCGACCAGTGCAGCTGATCCGCGAGCACGATGGCGGCCCGGACCTGCGAGTCGGTGCCGGCGCTCTGCGAGATCACGCAGGCTGCCTTGGACAAGTCGAGGGCGAGTTTGACGTGCTCGGCGTTGCGGGCCATGTCGGAAGCCATGGTGCAGGCGATCACCTGCTGAGCAGGGGTTGAGGCGAACCGCATGAGGTCACCGGCCAGCTTCAACATCCTGGGCAGCGTGAGGGTTGCACCGTACGTGTCCAGGGCTTTGAGCACCGCGCCGAAGAGGACGTCGCGGTTGCTGCGTGTGGGTCGCAGTTCGTCACCGAAGAAGAACAACACGGTCGTGTACTCGGATGTCAGCACGACCAGGCCCGGAGCGGGCCGCTTCGAGAAGTGCTGTGTAGCGACCGGGTCGTTCGCGCCGCGAGCCAACGCCTCGAGCCATGGGAACTGGCTCTCGTCGGCTCCGCCGTAGTGCTCCAGAGCGGCCTCGAGGAGCAGCCGTGATCGTGCCTCCTTGACCCCGGGAGGCAATCGCCTCCGGAGCATTGCGAGAAGCCACGCGCTGGCCGTCGTGATGTAGAGATGGTCCTCTCGAGGCGCTGCATCGCGTGGCGCGGTGACGGCCGTGCTCGGACCGACCATCAGGTTCGTCCCACCGGAGCGGACATACTCGTTGAGTCGATAATCGACCGTGGCCAGAGGAAGTCGCATCGCGGTGGCCAGGACCTGGGAAGAGATGGTCTTGTCAAACAGGATGAGCCAGCGAAGGAGGTCCAGATCTGCCGGCGTCGCCAGCCGCGCCAGCACTGCTTGTTCGATCCGAGTCGCGAGGCTCGAGTCGTTGCGCTGTAGGTGCCATCCGCCGACCCCGTCGGGCAGCAGGACGCCACCGGCACGCAGCAGGTCAGTCGTCGCGCGCAGATCTGCTGCTGATCGTGATCCGGTGATGGCGGCGAGGTCGCCCGCGTCCTCCACCACGCACGGCACGACGTCGGCGAGATCTTCTGGGGTCATCTCGGACACTTCGAGCGCGGTGAGTGCGTGTTGGCCCCAGTCGAGTTCTCCCTCAGCGCCAGGGCTTTCGGCCTCAGAGGCCGTCGGGCCTGTGACGATGACGAGAAGGGGCGCCCCGTCGTCCACTACCGAAGGCCAGCACATCTTTAGTGATTGCAAGATGCTGAGTCCGCCGACGTCGCCGTGGTCCAAGTTCTCGAGGAGCAGCACCAGCGGCCGTGCGTAGCTCATTGAGAGTGCGGTGACGACTAGATTCGACGATGAGACCTGCTTGCTGAAGTTGGGGCCTACCACGCTCTTGCCGATGGTGCCGGCAACCGCGAGGAGTGCAGATCCCAAGGGGTTGACGAGCGACGTCCATGCCGTGCCGACGGTGGTGGCAGCGTCGATGAGCATCTCGGCGTTTATCGACTTGTTGGACCAGTCGACTCGCGACGTCCCGTCGGGGCTGATGCTGGCTCTGATCACGGCATGGCCGCGCATGGCGGTCAGGGTCGACCACGCGTAGGTGCACGCCTCGGCGGAGTCGCCGGAGATCTCGAGACAGTGTGGTTCGTGGGTGTCCGCCCATGACGAAAGCACTTCATCAATCACGGCTTGATCGACAGCCCGCAAGAAATCACCTTCGCCTGACAACGCTGTGCACCCTCACCAAAGTCGGCTAGACCGTTATGACCTTGCAGGAGCGACAATGCGCTGCCGGCTCGGCGACCGCAATAGCTCGTCGCCCCAAAGGCGGGTTGGGGGCGAGCTGACCCGGTTCGGTCAGGGGCCACTAGCGGTAATGGTCGGCCGGCCAAAGAGCGGGATAGAGGACCCGTTCCTTGATGAGGATGAGCCATGTGCCAAGTCGGCGGAATGACGCACCCTCGAGCTCACGACTCGCGGCAGATCCGGATGCGCGGACCACGAACATGCTCGGGCGGGCCAAGAGCGGCGTGGTCGGGCGGTACAACGCGCTTGCAGCCAGCGATGTCCAGACTGTGCCCGGACTTCAGAGTTCCCCCGGAAAACGATCAGCTCGCGGTCCCAAATATTGGAGGTCGATAGGTTCCACGACGTGGCGAACCTTCTCGCGCGCGACCACGGACCACTGGCCCCGGTGACAGATTCCGTCTACCACGCAAACCAGTGGCGGCTCTACGGCGGGGCATCTCGCGGGTACGCCATAGAGCTGGACCCGGACCGCTCACTGCCGTCGTAGACGAAGAGGAGCCTCCTGACCTCGGGGAGACTCCTGGGCACATCGTCATCGACTTCAACGTCCTATCGATCTCCGGGTGGCTCCGCGTCATTTACGAGCCAGATGAGTTGCGGCAGGCGGTCGAGGATCTATGGAGGGCGGTCACCGAGGCCACCCCACCGCCCCTTGAACCGAATCTCAGTCGCGATGAATACGAGGCCGAGCAAGCCGAGTGGTGGAACGGCACCCAAGCTGTTGCGTTCGATGAACTCGCGACCCTCGCGCACCTGGTCAAGACAGAAGGCTTCTCCGGCGAGCATGAAGCTCGGATGGTGGTCACGCACCTGCAGGGCTCGGCGTACCTGAAGTACCGGCCAACCGTGAACGGTGTCGTGGGCTATCGCGGGCTGGCCCGGCCGACGGAGGACCATCGGGCACACCGGCCGTACTTCACCGGGGGCCGTTCAGACCCGTTGCCGCAACTGCCTGTGCGGTCGGTCCGGCTCGGCCCGTTGGCTCACGAGGGCCATGAGGAAACGGTCCAGGATTACCTCGAGACGGTGGACCTCAAAGGCATACCCGTAGCTCGTTCGGACGTCCCGTTGCGCTGATGGCTCGGACTCCGCTCGGGGTGCGGCAGACCCGTGCGTGGATCGGCGAGCGATCCGGTACGAGTCCGCGCGACGCTTGAGGCCTGACGCGCTACGACCGGCGCGACACCGGCGGGTCTTGGACCAAGCGGGCGCGTTTGGGGTGCGCCCGAATGGCGTCACCAAACCTCCTGACCTGCAGAAACGCCGCTAGCTCATCCGCAAAACCGGGGGGCGTTTCCTCGCGTCTCTCGACTTGCTGACCCTAGGATCGACCTTCCAGTCAAAGACGGGAGATGCAGGATGACGAGGTCCGAGATCATCTCCTTCCTGCTGTCTGCAGCAGGTGGTCTCTTCGGCCTGGTAATCACTTACGTGAAGGGCTCTCGAGACGGTCGGCGATGGCGTGTTGAGCAACTCGCTGCGGGTCGACGACGAGCGGACGAAGCCGAAGCCGAAGCCGAAATGGACGGAGAGCTCAAGCACTTCAGGCAGTCCTACGAGATTGACTGGACCTACTGGAGCCCTGAGCGGTTGACCCCGCTATGGCGACTGATGGAGCGTGACGACCTGAAGCCCGTAGGAAGCCCTGCTGATCCCGACTTTCTAATGCGCCTACTCCGCGAGCTGGACGAACAGGAGTGGCGCCGTCGCGAATTGCTTCGGCGTGCGGGCGTCAGGGCGCGTGGGCCCTCCTTCCAAGAGCGTTATGAGGAAGCGGTTCGTGCGATTGTTCGCGATCGCGAACCGACTCGGGTCAACGAGGCCTTTCCTCAGATCACAATCGAGCAAGCGACTCCCCTTCGACGCGGCCGAGAGATGCTCCTCGGAGCGGGCTACGTGTTCGCCTTCGGCCAGATGCCACTGACGCCCGTCGAGTCGTTTGAACAACGACTCAGCACCGCGATCGCCCGAGTCGGGTCTGCAGTGCGCACGGTCGAGCAGGACCGTTCCGACGCGCTGGGCCGCTCGCGAAGGGTGGACGAGCGCTGATGCCCGGACCACTAGACGACTTCGACCGGTATGAGAAAGCCTCGGATCGAGGCAAGGAACTCATCGAGCTTGAACTCAAGCGCGCCTACACACGCGCTCGCGAGCGCTACTGGCTAAACGCGTTCGGTCTCGTCGCCGGGTTCATCGTCGTGATCTTCTTCGGGACGATCTCTTACCGCTTGATCATGGCTGACCACGGGGTCTACGGGACCATCCTTGGCGGAGTCGACATCACAGCCTTGGCGTCGATTTTCGTCTACGCCGGCTCGGTCTACCGTCAGCTGCCACCAACTGCTCCCGAGCCGCAGCAGGTGCCGCCCGGCGGGTCATAGTCGCTGGTCGAGGAGGGCTCGCCAATCACCGACCCGGACAAAGCCGAGCTCGTGGCAGTCATCGCCGCGGGGAGCGTGCCTGACCTCCGTCGGCGTGCTGATACGGGGAGGATGTCCCGGTTCGTCTCCTCCACCGTATCGCGGCAGATCCGGAAGAGCAGTGGCCAACCTGGGCCGAACCGCGGCCCTGTAAGACTCAGCGCTTACGGTCCTCGGCTAGATACCGTGGTCGAGTGACCGACCTCGCGGGCTACGGGCGCGTGATCGCCTGCACAGTTGCTGTGAGCGTCGCCTTTGTCTGCGCCTCGCTCTGGCTTGGGCGCAAGCATGACACCGCGACGCCGGCCGACTGGCTTGCGGCTTTCGCGACCCTTGCCGCCTTCGCGGCCGCTGTGTTTGCCGGCTGGTATGTCGCCCGGACCTACAGCCTTGAGCGGACTCGCGAGGCCGACCGAATCAACGACGTTCGCAGAGCTCAGGCATCTCTGGTATCGGTGTGGGCCGAATCGAGCCTCCACACCGCGTACGGCGAAGGTGGCCCAGCGACGTTCTCCGCCTTCATCGACGTGTACCTACGCAATGCATCCGAACTACCGGTGCACAGGCTGATCGTGCAACTGCGTGCGCGGCAGGCAGATCCAACGAAGTTCTGGGAGTACGGCGACACCGAAGGTGTCGTGGAGATGTCGGCCTACCGGTTAGACACTCTGCCGCCAAACGACGAGCCGACGTTGATCCGCATCGCCTCACCCCAGCTCGCTGAACTCGCGAACGCGTTCGAGTCACTTCCGAACCAGCCGTCGGTCGTTGTGGCGGTTTCAGCCGTGTTCCGCGATTCCGCGGGTCGCACCTGGGCGCGACGCACTGACGGGGTTCTCATCGAAGCGGACGCGGCATCTGCCCGAGCATAGGAGACGGAGTTCACCTGCACCCGAGCCGCGCTCATCCGGGGTGCTGAGTGTCGGAGATCTAGTCCAATTGCCTGGCCCGAGTCCTGACGGCGGCAGATCCGGACACCTCGGTTCAGGTCGACAAGAGCGGTCGAGCTGGTGGGTCGCCGACTGAACTCGGTCATGTCAGCCCGTCGTGGCGTCCGACGGGTATGTGCTCTTTTGACACCGCCCGTGAGTCTTTTGATACCGCCCGTGAGTCCCAATTCGCTCAACACTGGTCGTCCTCCAAGTCGGACTCCCACGAGAGGGTCTGGTCCAAAATCCAGTCGCCGAGCGCCGGTCCCTCCGGATCTGTGCCAATCGACGGAAACGACCGTGCCTCAACGCGGTTGGTGCCCTCGTAGTTCTGGTGACCAGGGTTCGGCGATTTCGATCCGGGCCTACGAAGCCAGACCACGAAGCAATGTGGGCTGACCGTGGGAACGCTGTGGGACACCAGGAGATTGAGGGCGGCTAGTCGATCTGCCACCGTGTTGTCCGAGACCCGACGCTGGTCGTGTTTCTTGGCCAGCGAGCACAACTCACGCACCCAGCGGCTCTTTACTTGCTGATTGGCGAACCATGCGCCGCCCGAGCCGGTGTAGATCACTCGAGGCGGCGCGGGTGGGAGATGAGCCGGATACGGCGGGTCCTGTATGCGGAGCTGGTGGTAAGCCACTTGGCCGAGCTTCGACAGGCCGATGCTATAAACACGGCACTCGCCGTCCACGAAGGCCGGGACCAAGACGAGATGGTTCCACTGGCCGATCACGTGGGCCCCCAACTGCTCTCGAACCCCGTGAGTCAGTTTCCATAGGGCATCCCGCATCGACATGTCGAAACCGTAGAGAAGGTTGCTCATCCACTCAGATGGCTGTTCGCCGTCGGGAGTTTCACCGAGACCCGCATAGCCGAGGATGGCCACGCCGTCGGAGGTCTCCAGAGTCATGACCTTGACGCCGTGGTCGCTGTGTTTGTGGTCCCAGGAGATGCGCCGGTCGGCAACTAGCCAGACGGTGTCCCGGCTGCTCAGGCTGACGACGAAGGTCACGAGCCGAATGTCTCACGCGCCCGCCGTTAGTCCGCACGGCGGCAGATCCGGATGCCCACAGGCGGAACGTTCTTGCCGGCATCTACAAGTGGCATCTCGGACGGCGCACCGAAGCGTCGCAGTCGAGCTCGCGGTAACTTTTCGGGTCGTAGTCAGTTTGTGGGTGTTCCTGGAAGCCCTTCACAGGCCACGCTGTCACCGTCTGGGTCCAGGCCGTACGGGTCAGATGTGTCCTTCTCGTACTCAGCTTGCGCCGCCGCTTGTGACTTGAAGTTTGAACAGTCCAAGTCCTTGAAAATTCTGTCGTTGACGCCGGTCAGATCGCCAACGACCCAGATGGCACCGGCAATGATCAACGTGCTTACTAACGTGGTCGCGATGGACCAGTAGGTGTCGACCAAGCGGTCGTGCACCGTCGGGCGTTGATAGACGGGCTGGTAGCCTGCGTCGTTCGTGGCACAGACTGCATCGTCGTCGCATGCGGAGTCGGTCGTGGGCGACACTCCGCAATGACCTCCATCGGCCCTCGCGCGACCTGTCGTAGCCTGGACAACCGCCTGACAGCGGCAGATCCGCACGTCTGAGCAGGAGCCGGGTAGTCCACCACATGGCGTCGGTGGGCTGCGATGTAATCGAACACATGTTCGATTCATACTCATCGTCAGGGAGATCCAGACAACTTCTCCCTCCGCCCCTACTCTCTCCCCATCACTGTTACGTCAACGCCGGGAGGGGAGACAGATGGCGGACGAGCCCGATGCGGGGGAGGAAGACGTGCCTCAGTTGGAGCTGGATCCCGACACGCTTGCTCTCCCCCCGGGCATACATGCGTGCTCATTCGAGGCTCTCGAGCAGTTGTTTGTCGAAGAAGCTCCGAACCAGTCGGAGCGTCGCGTGATCTGTGGTCAATTGCGTCTCTTTGTAGATCAAGTTCGCAGCCTGTTTCCGACGGCGCGGTTCTGGGTGGACGGCGGATTCGTCACCCACAAGGCCGAGGCGCCGTTCGATGTGGACGTTGCCTGCATCGTCGATCCAGCAGAGTACGGCGGCGTAGCCCAGGCGATCATCGCCGAGCAGGCAGCGATCGCGGCCGCGATGGCCGCGGGAGACAAGCCGCCCAAGGACGTCCTGACGCGCAGATTCGCCTCACTGTGGACGCACACGAACGTCGACGCTTCACGTGGGGGCTTTCCGGGTGCCTCCTTTCCAGCAGTGCAGCCCTTTGGGAGTTTCGTTGACGCCTACCTCGCGCCTGACGACCCGGCGGTCCTCGCCTACTGGGAGGACCAATGGGCGCGACACGGCGATGACTACAGTGAAGTAAAGGGCTTCTTGGAGTTGGCGCCATGACTGACAACGTTGCTGAAGTAGCGGCACATCGGTTGAGGCTCGCTCTTGAGGCGACGGCTGACGATTCGCCCCTATCTATCGCCGCGCGTCACGACATAATTCGTCGCGCCCGGCTTGACCCAACCATGTCTCGAGTTCTTGACGACTACTTGCTCGACGCCGAGGTTCTTCTCGACTTGCATCTAGACGGCGCCGGCGTACTTGACCATTCGACGAGAGCGAGGGACCTCGGTCTGCTGATGACGCGGGCGTCAGAGGCAGTGAAGGAGATTGCGAAGAACGTCAGCGGCAAGAAGCGGTACAACTTGTCTCTGCTGACGACGGCCGCATCGGAGGGCTCGGTGCGAGTGGTCTTCAAGTCACCGCCACTCAAGAAGGGCGAATCTCCCGGCCTGGCCGGGACTGGGCTCACTGACCAACTGGATGCCCTGGCGCTAAAGCAGTTCGCTGCTTTCCTCGCACAGGCGGAGAGTGAAGATGGTCCGATCGAGGCATCGGTGCAGGAACTGCGTGGACCCGCTCGGCGAGCCATGCGACTTGTCGCCCGCACTGTTATCGACAGTCACTGGACGATCGACGGCAGCGTCGTAGCGCGAGGCTTGGGTCGTGATCGGTTCTCTCTCACTGCTCAGGGTGCGGCTCGCCTCGCCCTGGCGGCCAGTCAGGAAAACTCTGAGACTCGGACTCAGGTCGTTGCGGGATCCACTGATGGATGGACCTGGTCCGACTCGACCATGCGTTTCGTCCCGGATTCTGGTCGCCCCTTCAATGCGGCGGTTCCGCAGGCTCTCGAATCAGCGGTGGCCCTTGCTAACGCGGACCGCGACAACCGCGTTCTGGCGTCATTCCGCGTTACGACGACCTATCCCAAGGGTGATGCAGGATCAGGACGGAACAGCTACCTGTTGCTGACCTTGCAGCCACTCACGACACAAGCCCTACTGTCGGGCCTACAAATGGACGAGTTGCCTCCAACAGTCCGAGGTCCAATCCTCGAACTCGGATCGAGCAGCGCCAAAGACGAAACCTAGACGCGCGCCCAGTCGAGCTGGGCGCGCGCCGACCGAAACCGCGGGTCGGAAGTCCTGCCGCCGCGTGGTTCTGGGAAGACCCCACGTGACCGGATCTAGGCTGATCCGTTCGTCCAACAGGTGGCGGAAGGACGCTGCCTCATCGGGGCGAGCAGCTTCGTCAGGGCTGAGCTCTGGATCCGGCGCCCCGTCCGTCGATCAGCCCGCCGAGAGCGAACGCGTGTTCGAACCGACTCGGCGCGGCAAGCGCGATCTGTCGGAGCCGCCGATCAGACTGGAGGTATGGCAATCGAGCGAGACGACGGGCGTTTTCAACTGGCCCTCGACGAAGCTCGGCGCGCCATGGAACAGCAACGTTCCGATCTCTCGGGTCTCCGTGACAGAGCCGGGACCTTGCTCGGCTTCGCCGGGCTTGCCTCCGCGTTCCTCGGTGGCTCGGCCATTCGGGACGGGGCCCAGGTTGGTGGATGGGCGTGGGTCGCGGTGGCGACGTTCGTCTTGATCGCGGTTGCTGTGCTGGTCGTGTTGTGGCCACGCAAGCTCACGCTGAGCCTTGCCAGTCCCAAGCTTGTCGGCTGGATCGAGAACGACGGCGCTGACCTCAACAAGATGCGCCGGGACGCCGCGCTGTGGTTGGACGACCACTACGCCGTGAACCAGAAAAAGCTCGACCGGATGTATGCCGCATACACAACGGCCATCGTCCTGTTGGGGATTGAAATTGTCGCACTTCTGTTCCATCTGAAAGGACGGTGACCGGTGGCCACGAACGAGTCGAAGCCAGTACCCCAGCCCACTCTGCCTAACCCCGGTAAGACGGAGACTCATGGCGCACCTAAGCCTCCACCGCCTCCGCGCCCCCACGTCAAGGGTGTCCATCACAACTCCCTGCTCGTGCTCGGGAACATCACGAGGGGCTGAGGTGACCGCCGTGGGCAGTCAGGATGAGTTGGACCTCCGCGTGCTGGAGTACGTCTATGACAATGACCAGGGCATGATGCGCGAACCGGCAGGTCTAGCGGGTCTGTACGAGGTGGCGGGCAGCAACGATGCGGGCCTTCAGACCGCCGCCGCTCTGCGTCGTCGCGGCCTCATCTGCGCCGATCAGCGTCTGTCTGGTGGCTACCACATCGAGCCGGAAGGCAAACGAATCGTTCAAGATCTGCGAGCCCGTCGCTCGGATCGCGGCTATCGACGTCAACAGTGCAGAGAGCAGCTAATCCGGTGGGCCGACAGCGATGACCGCAGGGCTCGACGCGAGTTCGATGGATCGGCCGACGGGCAGCCGTTCACGATG
>CAZEPK010000006.1:32379-35287 GCA_964514085.1 uncultured Nocardioides sp. | reverse complement strand
TTGCTGGATCAGGCTTTCGCCCATTGTCCAATATTCCCCACTGCTGCCTCCCGTAGGAGTCTGGGCCGTGTCTCAGTCCCAGTGTGGCCGGTCACCCTCTCAGGCCGGCTACCCGTCGAAGCCTTGGTGAGCCGTTACCTCACCAACAAGCTGATAGGCCGCGAGCACATCCTCCACCGAGAAAACTTTCCACGCGCATCCCATGCGGGAGCGCGTCGTATCCGGTATTAGCCACCGTTTCCGATGGTTATCCCGAAGTGAAGGGCAGATTACTCACGTGTTACTCACCCGTTCGCCGCTCGTGTACTCCCGAAGGAGCCTTACCGCTCGACTTGCATGTGTTAAGCACGCCGCCAGCGTTCGTCCTGAGCCAGGATCAAACTCTCCGTAGAAAAACAAAACCGCCTCGAGCAAGCCCGAAGACGGAAGAAGAGATGCCTCCTGGCGGGATCAAATCACTGACAAAATTGTCAGAATCATTGTCTCACCAAAGAAATCTGTTGCCGATCGCCCGAAGGCTCTCGACGACAGGGCATTACAAACTAATTCGTCGACTATGACACACTGTTGAGTTCTCAAAGATCAGACGCGCACCGCTTCCGGCTTCTCAGCCGGCCCCGGGGCAACCTGACAAAACTTACCGGTCCGCCTCGTGCGAGTCAACTTGGTAGCTGCCTTGCGAGTCGGGGTGGACCCCGGCCGTTCGGGGCATGCGGATCCTCTCGTTTTCAGGGCCCTTGGCCCCCGAGTGGTTCTGCTGCATCCCTGCGGCGAGATGAAACATTAGACGACGCCCGGGCAGCGCACAAATCGGGGTGGCACTTCGTGCAAAACCGCAGGTCAGAGGGCCTGTGGGCGCCGCCTGCGCGGGGCGGCGGGCCGGTAGGCCGACACCGTGCGTTCACCTGGGAGCCAGAAGCGCCAGGGCAGGTCGGGGTCGCCGCGCAGCCCGACCCGGGGTCCGGTGGCCACCTCGGCCGCCTCCGGGCCCAGCTCGAGGGTCACCGGACCGGCGACCAGGTCGTCGCCGTTGTGGTCCAACCCGATGGCCAGGGCGCGGCACAGCCGGGCCGGTCCCCGGGCCAGGTCGCGGTCAGGGGCGCCGGGCCGACGGGCCCGGGCCACCTCCAGCCCCTCGACCACCTCCCCCGCGCGCAGGAGCACCGCGCTGGCGGTCCCGTCGGGCCCGGTCACCACGTTGCAGCACACGTGCATGCCGTAGGTGAAGTAGCAGTAGAGGAAGCCGGGCGGGCCGAACATCACCGTCGTGCGCGGCGTGCGTCCGCGGTAGGCGTGCGAGCCGGCGTCGTTGGAGCCGTCGTAGGCCTCGACCTCCGTCAGGCGCACCGCGACGCTGGCCCCGTCGACCTCGTGCCGGAGCGTGGCGCCCAGCAGCCGGGGCGCCACCTCCAGGACCGGACGGGACAGGAACCGCCGCAGGTCAGGCGAGCCGGGCACGGACCCGCTCGACGGCAGCGGCCAGCTCGTCGAGCTGCTCGGCCACGCGGACCGGGGCCGTGCCGCCACGACCGTCGCGGGAGGCCACCGACCCCTCCACGGTGAGCACGTCGCGCACCGCGGGCCGCAGGTGCGGCGAGATCTCCTGCAGCTGGGCGTCATCGAGCCCGTCGAGCTCGATGCCGAGCTCCTCGCAGCGCTGGACGCAGGCGCCGGCCACCTCGTGGGCCACCCGGAACGGCACGCCCTCGCGGACCAGCCACTCGGCCACGTCCGTGGCCAGGGAGAAGCCCTGCGGCGCCAGCTCGGCCATCCGGGCGGTGTCGAACTCCACCGTGGCCACCATCCCCGTGAGGGCCGGCAGCAGCACCGCCAGGGTGTCGACGGAGTCGAAGACCGGCTCCTTGTCCTCCTGGAGGTCGCGGTTGTAGGCCAGCGGGAGGGCCTTGAGCGTGGCCAGCAGGCCGGTCAGGTTGCCGATCAGGCGGCCCGCCTTGCCGCGGGCCAGCTCGGCGATGTCGGGGTTCTTCTTCTGCGGCATGATGCTCGACCCCGTCGACCAGGAGTCGTGCAGGCGGACGAAGCCGAACTCGCGGGTCGACCAGAGGATCAGCTCCTCCGCCAGCCGGCTGAGGTCCACGCCGAGCTGGGCGCAGACGAAGGCGAACTCCGCCACGAAGTCGCGGGCCGCGGTGCCGTCGATGGAGTTGGCCGAGGACGAGGTGAAGCCGAGCTCGGTGGCCACGAGCGCCGGGTCCAGCCCCAGGGACTGGCCGGCCAGCGCCCCGGAGCCGTACGGCGAGTCAAGCCGCCCCGCCCAGTCGGCCAGCCGGTCGACGCCGCGGACCAGCGGCCAGGCGTGGGCGAGCAGGTGGTGGGTGAGCAGCACCGGCTGCGCGTGCTGCAGGTGGGTCCGCCCGGGCATGACCGCGCCCAGGTGGGACCGCCCCTGCAGGGCCAGCGCGTCGACCAGCCCGAGCACCAGGTCGGCCAGCAGGCGGGCGTGGTCGCCCAGGTACATCCGCAGCAGGGTGGCGATCTGGTCGTTGCGCGACCTGCCGGCCCGCAGCCGGCCCCCGAGCTCGGGGCCGACCTCCTCCAGCAGCAGCCGCTCGAGCGCGCCGTGCACGTCCTCGTCCGTGGGGTCGGGCAGGAGCTCGCCGGCCTCGTAGCGCCGGGTGAGCGCGTCCAGGCCCGCGTGCAGCGCCGCCTCGTCGTCGGCGGTCAGCAGCCCCGCCGCGGCCAGGGCCTTGGCGTGGGCGTGGGAGCCGGCGATGTCGTAGAGGGTCAGGCGCCAGTCGAAGTGCGTGGACCGCGACAGCGCCTCCAGCTCCGGCGACGGGCCCGAGGCGAAGCGGCCGCCCCACAGCTTGCCGGTGTTCGTGCCCTGGGTCATGGGACCACCCTCCCCACCGCGGTCCGCATCATCGACAGCAGGGGGTCGTGCCAG
>CAZEPK010000006.1:17469-32369 GCA_964514085.1 uncultured Nocardioides sp. | reverse complement strand
GACCTCACCGCTGGCCTCGAGGGCCTCGGGGGTCCACCACCGCGCCTCGTCGATGGTGCCGACCTCCGCCTCCTCGAGCCCGCCGAAGTGGGTCAGGGTGGGCTCGAGCGGGCAGGCGAACCAGGTCTGGTCCTGGACCAGGTGGAACTCGCCCCAGTCGAACTCCGCCGGGGCCGTGCCGAGCACCACCAGGTTCTCGCGGTCGATGGCCACACCGGTCTCCTCCTGCATCTCGCGGACCGCGGCGTCGAGGTGGTCCTCCCCCGGCTCCAGCGCGCCACCCACGGAGAACCAGTACGGCGCGTCCGGCTCGGCGGGGTCCCAGCCGTGCAGCAGCAGCACCTCGCCGGCCCGGTCGACCGGCAGCACCCGTGCGGTGGTCCGCTGCCACGTGGTCCGCTCCATCAGTCGGTGCCGGACTCCATCGCGGCGTTGTCGAGCGCCTGGTCCTCCACGCCGCCCTGGAGCGCCGGGTTGGCGGTGATCCGCTCTCCCCCGCCGGCCGGCAGCGCGCCCAGCAGCACGCCGTGCTCCACCAGCACCTGGCCCTGGTCGAGCGGCTGGGCGGCGTAGAGCTCCAGCATCGAGCGCGAGTCGGCGATGTCGAGGTTGCGCATCGTCAGCTGGCCGATCCGGTCGGTGGGGCCGAAGACGGCGTTCTCCGTGCGCTCCATCGAGAGCTTGTCGGGGTGGTAGGAGAAGTGCGGGCCCTCGGTGCGCAGGATCGAGTAGTCCTCGCCGCGGCGCAGGCGCACGGTGACCTCGCCGGTGACCACCGAGGCCACCCAGCGCTGCAGCGACTCGCGCTGCATGAGTGCCTGGGGGTCCAGCCAGCGGCCCTCGTAGAGCAGCCGGCCGAGCCGTCGACCCTCGGCGTGGTAGCTGGCGATGGTGTCCTCGTTGTGGGTGGCGTTGAGCAGCCGCTCGTAGGCGATCCAGAGCAGCGCCATGCCCGGCGCCTCGTAGATGCCGCGGGACTTGGCCTCGATGATGCGGTTCTCGATCTGGTCCGACATGCCCAGGCCGTGCCGCCCGCCGATCGCGTTGGCCTCCATGACCAGGGCCACCGGGTCGTCGTACGACGTGCCGTTGACCGCCACCGGCCGGCCCTGGCGGAAGGCGATGGTGACGTCCTCGGGCGCGATCTCGACCGCCGGGTCCCAGAACTTGACCCCCATGATCGGCTCGACGGTCTCGAGCGAGACGTCGAGGTGCTCCAGCGTCTTGGCCTCGTGGGTGGCGCCCCAGATGTTGGCGTCGGTGGAGTAGGCCTTCTCCTTGCTGTCGCGGTAGGGCAGCCCGTGCTCGGTCAGCCACTGGCTCATCTCGGCCCGGCCGCCGAGCTCGTGCACGAAGTCGGCGTCCAGCCACGGCTTGTAGATGCGCAGCTCGGGGTTGGCCAGCAGCCCGTAGCGGTAGAAGCGCTCGATGTCGTTGCCCTTGAACGTCGACCCGTCGCCCCAGATGTCGACGCCGTCCTCGTGCATCGCCCGCACGAGCATGGTGCCCGTGACGGCGCGGCCCAGCGGCGTGGTGTTGAAGTAGGCGCGGCCGCCGGACCGGATGTGGAAGGCCCCGCACGCCAGCGCGGCCAGCCCCTCCTCGACCAGCGGGGTCCGGCAGTCGACGGCGCGGGCGATCTCGGCGCCGTAGTCGAGCGCGCGGGCCGGTACGCCGGAGACGTCGGGCTCGTCGTACTGGCCGATGTCGGCGGTGTAGGTGCACGGGATGGCGCCCTGCGCGCGCATCCAGGCGACCGCCACCGAGGTGTCGAGACCGCCGGAGAAGGCGATGCCGACCCGTTCGCCCTTGGGCAGGGAGGTCAGGACCTTGCTCATCTGTGAATCCTCATCATTCGGGAGCGTTGGTGGGGGTGGTGGAGGCGAGGTCGAGGAAGCGCCGGGCCAGGTCGTCGCCGCCGGTGGGGTCGCGACCGATGACCAGCACCGTGTCGTCGCCGGCGATGGTGCCGAGCACCTCGTGCAGCTCGGCCTTGTCGAAGCCGGACGCGAGGTACTGCGCCGCGCCCGGCGGGGTGCGGAGCACCACCAGGTTGGCGCTGGCCTCGGCGGAGACGAGCAGCTCGGCGCAGAGCCTGGCCAGCCGGGCCTGGCCGGAGGCGGTCTCCCCCGGCGCGGCGGGTCGTCGGTCGCCGCCCTCGGCCGGCACGGCATAGACCAGGGAGCCGGACGCCGCCCGCACCTTGACGGCGTCGAGCTCGAGCAGGTCGCGCGAGAGCGTGGCCTGGGTGACGCTCACGCCCTGCTCGGCGAGCATCGCGGCCAGCTCGCCCTGCGACCTGACCTCGTGGTGGGTGACCAGGTCGACGATCTGCTGGTGGCGGGCGTTCTTGGTGCCGGGCCGGAGCATGGACTCGGTCACGACCCCGCCCCGTCCCGGTCGGAGCGGTCCATGAGGAACGCGAGCACGGCCTTCTGGGCGTGGCGGCGGTTCTCCGCCTCGTCCCAGACCACGCTCTGCGGGCCGTCGATGACCTCGGCGTCGATCTCCTTGCCGCGGTAGGCCGGCAGGCAGTGCAGGACGATCGCGTCGGGCTTGGCCTGGGCCAGCAGCTCGCCGGTCAGCGAGTACGGCGCGAAGATGGTCGCGCGCGCCGCCTCCTCCGCCTCCTTGCCCATCGACACCCAGGTGTCGGTCACCACCACGTCGGCGCCGGCCACGGCGGGGCCGGGATCGGAGAACCCGGTGGCCGAGCCCCCGGTCCGCTCGCCGATGCGGTTGGCCCGGGCGAACATCTCCTCGCTCGGCCAGTAGCCCAGCGGCCCGGCCACCCGGACGTGCATCCCGGCGGTGACCCCGGCCAGCAGCCAGGAGTTGCCCATGTTGTTGGCGGCGTCGCCCACGAAGGTCACCGTCAGGCCCGCCAGCTCGCCCTTGTGCTCGCGCACGGTCAGCAGGTCGGCGATCAGCTGGCAGGGGTGGAACTCGTCGGTCAGCGCGTTGACCACGGGGACGCCCGCGTGCTCGGCCATCAGCTCGAGATCGGACTGCTCGAAGGTCCGCCACACGACCGTGGAGACCTGGCGGCCGAGCACCCGGGCCACGTCCTCGACGGACTCGCGGATGCCGATGCCGGCCAGCTTGCCCTCGACCAGCATCGGGTTGCCGCCGAGCTCGGCGATGCCGGCCCCGAAGGACACCTGGGTCCGCAGCGTCGGCTTGTCGAAGATCATCGCGACCGACTGTGGACCGGCGTACGGGCGCGCGTCGTACGGCGAGACCTTGAGCTCGGCCGCGAGGTCGAGGACCTCCGCCTGCTCGGCCGGGCTGAGGTCGTCGTCGGCCAGGAAGTGCCTCGTCACCGCAGTCCCGCCTCATCGAGGATGGTGGGCCACGCCGTCAGGAACGCCGCGGCGTCGGCGCCGGTGAGCACCAGCGGCGGGGCCAGCCGGATCCGGCGCGGCGTGGGGTTGTTGACGATGAAGCCGGCCGCCAGCGCGGCGGCGAAGACCTCGGCGGACCTCTCCTCGGCCAGGTCCAGGCCGATGAGCAGCCCCGCACCGCGGACCTCGGTGACCCGGCGGTCCGCGGCCAGGCCGTCGCGCAGCGTCCGCCCCAGCGCGGTGGCGCGCTCGAGCAGCTCGTCCCCCTCCAGCGTCGCCACCACCGCCAGCGCCGCGGCACAGGCGACGGGGTTGCCGCCGAAGGTGCTGCCGTGGTGGCCCGGCTGCAGCAGGTCGCCCGCCGCGCCCACCCCGAGGCAGGCGCCGATCGGGATGCCGCCACCCAGGCCCTTGGCCACCGTGACGACGTCGGGGACGACCCCCTGGGCGTGGTGGGCGAACCAGGCGCCCGTCCGGCCCATGCCGGTCTGGATCTCGTCGAGCCAGAGCAGCGCGCCGTGGGCGTCGGCGATCCGCCGGGCGGCGGCCAGGTAGCCCGCGGGCGGGACCTCCACGCCGGCCTCGCCCTGCAGCGGCTCGAGCAGGATCGCTGCCGTCCGGTCGGTCACCGCCTCGGCCAGCGCCGCCTCGTCGCCGTAGGGGACGAACGTGACGTCGCCGGGCAGCGGCTCGAACGGCTCGCGGTAGGCCGCCTTGGAGGTCAGCGCGAGCGCGCCCATGGTGCGGCCGTGGAAGCTGCCCTCCGCGGCCACGACGTGGGTGCGGCCGGTGCGCCGGGTGAGCTTGAACGCCGCCTCGACCGCCTCGGTCCCGGAGTTGGTGAAGAACACCTTCCCCGGGCCGGCGCCGAGCAGCGTGAGCAACCGCTCGGCCAGCTCGATCTGCGGCTCGCTGGCGAAGAAGTTCGAGATGTGGCCGAGGGTCTGCAGCTGCTCGGTCACCGCCCGCACCAGGGCCGGGTGGCCGTGGCCCAGCGCGTTGACCGCGATGCCGCCGAGGAGGTCGACGTACTCCTTGCCGTCGGCGTCCCACACGTGGGCGCCGGCGCCGCGGACCAGGGTCAGGCGCGGCGGCCCGAAGGTGTTCATCAGGCTCTGCTGGTAGCGGGCGGTGTGCCGCTCCTGGGTGGTGGTCATCCGGCGTCCCGCGCCTTCCTGGTCTTGGTCTCGACGCCCGGCAGGACCTGGGTGCCGACGCCCTCCTTGGTGAAGAGCTCCACCAGGACGGCGTGCGGCTCGCGGCCGTCCACCACCGTCGCCCGGGGCACCCCGCCGCGCACCGCCGCCAGGCAGGCGCCCATCTTGGGGATCATCCCCGCGTCGAGGCCCGGCAGGACCTCGGCCAGCGCCTCCGGGCTGATCTCCCCCACGACGTCCTGCACGTCCGGCCAGTCGAGGAAGAGGCCCTCGACGTCGGTGAGCACCAGCAGCTTCTCGGCCCCCAGCGCCACCGCCAGCGCGGCCGCAGCCGAGTCGGCGTTGACGTTGTGGACGGTCCCGCTGAGGTCGGGGGCGACGCTGGAGACCACGGGGATCCGGCCGGCCTCGATGAGGTCGAGGACCGCCTCGGGCCGGACCTGGCTGACCTCGCCGACCAGGCCCAGGTCGACCTCCTCGCCGTCCACCACGGTGTTGGTCTGCGTCGCGGTGAAGAGCCGGGCGTCCTCGCCCGAGAGCCCCACCGCGAGGGGGCCGTGCTCGTTGATCAGGCCGACCAGCTCGCGCTGCACCTGCCCGACGAGCACCATCCGCACGACGTCCATGGCCTCGGGCGTGGTGACCCGCAGCCCGCCGCGGAACTCCGAGACGATGCCCAGCCGGTCGAGCATCGTGGAGATCTGGGGGCCGCCGCCGTGGACCACGACGGGCTTGAAGCCGGCGAACCGGAGGAAGGCGATGTCCTCGGCGAAGGCCCGCTTCAGCACGTCGTCGGTCATCGCGTTGCCGCCGTACTTCACCACCACGATCTTGTCGTTGTAGGCCTTGAGCCAGGGCAGGGCGGCGGCGAGGACGTCGGCCTTGACGGTGTGCTGGTCGCTCATGACGAGTACGCGCTGTTCTCGTGGACGTAGGCGTGGGTCAGGTCGTTGGTCCAGATGGTGGCGCGCTCGGTGCCGGACTTGAGGTCGATGGTGACCGTGACCTCGCGACCGGACAGGTCGACACCGGCGGGGTCTTCCCGCGGCTCGGAGGAGCGGCAGACCCAGACACCGTTCATGGCCACGTCGAGGTCGGCGGGGTCGAAGGCCGCCCGCGTGGTGCCGATGCTGGCCAGCACCCGGCCCCAGTTGGGGTCGCGACCGAAGACCGCGGCCTTGAACAGGTTGCTGCGCGCCACGCTGCGGCCCACCTCGACGGCGTCCTCCTCGGAGGCGGCGCCCAGGGTGGTGATGGCGATCGAGTGCTCGGAGCCCTCGGCGTCGTGGAGCAGCTGCATGGCAAGGTCGGTGCACAGCTGGGTGAGCGCGTCGGTGAAGTCGGGCAGCGACGGCGTGATGCCGCTGGCGCCGCTGGCCAGCGCGGTGACCGTGTCGTTGGTCGACATGCAGCCGTCGGAGTCGAGCCGGTCGAAGGAGACCCGGGTCGCGGCCCGGAGCGCCCGGTCGAGGTCGGCAGCGGGCACCACGGCATCGGTCGTGATGACCACCAGCATCGTGGCGAGCTGCGGGGCGAGCATCCCGGCGCCCTTGGCCATGCCGCCGACCACCCAGCCGCTGCCCTCGACGACGGCCTCCTTGCGGACCGAGTCGGTGGTCATGATGGCCTCGGCGGCCTGCTGCCCGCCGTCCGCCGACAGGCCGGCGTACGCCGCGTCGACGCCGTCCAGCAGTGCCTGCCGGTCGTTGGTCAGCCCGATCAGCCCGGTCGAGCACACGACGACGTCGACCGCGCCGGCGCCCAGGTGCCCGGCCACCTGCTCGGCGACCGCGTGGGTGGTCTGGAAGCCCTCGGGGCCGGTGTAGCAGTTGGCCCCGCCGGAGTTGAGGACCACGGCCCGGACGGTGCCGTCCTTGACCACCTCCTGGCTCCACAGGACGGGGTTGGCCTTGCAGCGGTTGGCCGTGAAGACGCTGGCCGAGTCGAAGGCGGGGCCGTCGTTGACGACCAGCGCCACGTCCTTGGCGCCGGTGGACTTCAGGCCGGCCGGGACGCCGGCGGCGCGGAAGCCCCGCGCGGCGGTGACGCTCACCTGCCCCGCCCCTTGGGCTTGACGGGGACGGCGGTGGCCACCTCGTGCCCCGCCGCCCGCCACGCCTCCTCGGCGGCTTCCGCCCGGTCACCCGGCACCAGGATCCAGTCGGTGTCGTAAGTGGAGAGCGTGAAGACGCTGATCCCGGCCTCCGCGAGCGGCGTCAGCAGCGAGACCAGGACGCCGGTGAGCGCGAAGTCGAGCGGTCCCTCCACCTCGAAGGCGGTGAAGGGCCTCTGGTGCACCGACTTGGTCGGCACGTTGCGCGCCGCGCACACCACGGAGGTCTCCCGGGCGGTCGCGGTCACCGAGAAGATCGAGGACGACTCCGCCCAGGCCGGCACCTCCGCGCCCGGGCCCAGCCGCACCACGGCGAGCGTCTCGGGGTAGCGGCTCAGCCTCAGCTGGTCGCTCACGGCGCCAGCCCGATGCTGCTCAGCCCGGCGGTCTCGTCGAGACCCAAGGCGAGGTTCATGCACTGGACCGCGGCGCCCGCGGTGCCCTTGGCCAGGTTGTCGACGGCGCCGACGGCCACCAGCCGGCGCGCGTCGGCGTCGACCGTGACCTGGAGGTGCACCGCGTTGCTGCCGGTCACCGACTTGGTCTGGGGCCACTGGCCCTCGGGCAGCAGGTGCACGAACGGCTCGTCGGCGTAGGCCTTCTGGTAGGCCGCCCGCACGTCGTCGGCGGAGACCCCATCGAGCAGCCTCGCCGTGCAGGTGGCCAGGATGCCGCGCGGCATCGGGACCAGCACCGGCGTGAAGCTGACGGTGACCTGGTCACCGGGCGCGCCCGGGTCGCCGAGCAGCCCCGACAGGTTCTGGACGATCTCGGGGGTGTGCCGGTGCGTTCCGCCCACGCCGTAGGCGCCGGCGCTGCCCATCACCTCCGACCCCAGCAGGTGCGGCTTGGCGGCCTTGCCCGCGCCGCTGGTGCCGGAGGCGGCCACCACGACCACGTCGGGCTCGACCAGCGCGTGCTGGACCGCCGGGGCCAGGGCCAGGGTGGCGACGGTCGGGTAGCACCCGGGTACGGCGACCCGGCGTGCGCCGCGGAGCACCTCGCGGCGGCCCGGCAGCTCGGGCAGGCCGTAGGGCCAGGTGCCGGCGTGCGACCCGCCGTAGAACCTCTCCCACGCGGCGCCGTCGGCCAGCCGGTGGTCGGCTCCGCAGTCGACCACGAGCACGTCCTCCCCCAGCTCGGCAGCGAGGGTGGCCGACTGGCCGTGCGGCAGGGCCAGGAAGACCACGTCGTGCCCGCGCAGCGTCTCGGCGCTCGTCTCCTCGAGGACCCGGTCGGCCAGCGGGACCAAGTGCGGCTGGAGGGCGCCCAGGACCTGCCCGGCGTTGCTGCCGGCGGTCAGTGCGCCGATCCGCACCCCGGGGTGGCCGAGCAGCAGGCGCAGCAGCTCACCGCCGGCGTACCCGCTGGCTCCGGCGACTGCGATGGTGGTCCCGCTCATGATGAATGACTATACAGACGTTCGTATGGGCATGCGAACCCGGGGCGGGTCGCAGCGGAAACTGCCTCGCCCGCGGTCGGCGCGGCTGGCTAGCGTCGGGCCGTGCCCCGACTCGAGTACCCGTCCTACCTCGACCACATCCGCCAGGAGTCCGCGCGGTTCCGTGAGGTGCTGGCCTCCTGCGACCCCGCCGCAAGGGTGCCGTCGTGCCCCGACTGGGACGCCGCCGACCTGCTCTGGCACCTGGCCGGCGTCCAGCTGTTCTGGTCGCGGGTGGTGCGCCTGCGGCCCGCGACGCCCGACGACGCGGCCATCGCCGACCTGCCCGCCGCCGAGCGCCCGGACTCCTACGCCGGCCTGCTGGAGGCCTTCGACGAGCACTCCCACGCGCTGGTGACCGAGCTCGAGCAGGCCGGCCCGGAGGACCCGGCCTGGCACTGGTCGGGCGACCTGCGGGTCGGCACCACCCACCGCCGGCAGGCCCACGAGGCGCTGATCCACCGCGTGGACGCCGAGCTCGCGGCCGGTCTGCCCACCACGCCGCTGGACCCGGCCCTGGCCGACGACGGCGTGGCCGAGGTCCTGGGGGTGATGTACGGCGGCGAGCCGGAGTGGGGGCGCTTCGAGCGCACCGGCGAGGCCTTCGCCGTCCGCCTGACCGACACCGGGAGCGAGCTGCACGTCGTGCTCGGCAAGTTCTCCGGCACCGTCCCCGACAGCGGCAAGGTCTACGAGGACGAGCCCGACCTGTGGATGGTCGACGACGCGCCGGCGCCGGTGACCACCATCAGCGGCACCGCCGCCGACGTCGACACCTGGCTGTGGAAGCGCGACCCGGCGCTGAGCGCCGGCACCCGTCCCGACGACCGGATCCGCGTGGACGGCGACCGGCTGGTCTTCGAGAAGGCCGCGGCGATCCTGGGCGGCGGCATCGACTGACCTCGTTGTAGACATGGGCCATGACCCCGCCGCCCTACCGCGCCGCCGACGACCGCTACGACTCCCACGCCTACCGCCGCTGCGGCCGGTCGGGGCTGAAGCTCCCGGCGGTCTCGCTGGGCCTGTGGCACAACTTCGGTGACGACAAGCCGCTGGAGACCCAGCGCGCGATCCTCCGGCGGGCCTTCGACCGCGGGGTGACCCACTTCGACCTGGCCAACAACTACGGGCCGCCCTACGGCGCGGCCGAGGTCAACTTCGGCGGGATCTTCGCCGAGGACTTCGCGCCCTACCGCGACGAGCTGGTCATCTCCACCAAGGCCGGCTACGACATGTGGCCCGGACCGTACGGCGAGTGGGGCTCGCGCAAGTACCTCCTGGCCTCGCTCGACCAGTCGCTGGACCGCATGGGGCTGGACCACGTCGACATCTTCTACAGCCACCGCTTCGACCCCGAGACGCCGCTCGAGGAGACGATGGGCGCCCTGGCCACGGCGGTGCAGTCGGGGAAGGCCACCTACGCCGGGATCTCGTCGTACTCCGCCGAGCGCACCCGCGAGGCGGCCGGGCTGCTCCGCGAGATGGGTGTGCCGCTGCTGATCCACCAGCCGTCGTACTCGATGCTCAACCGCTGGGTCGAGGACGCGCCGTCCGACGGCAGCCCCTCGCTGCTCGACGTGCTGGGCGAGGAGGGCATCGGGTGCATCGCGTTCTCGCCGCTGGCCCAGGGCATGCTGACCGACCGCTACCTCGACGGCATCCCCGAGGACTCGCGCGCCGCCCAGGGCAAGTCGCTCGACCCCTCGCTGCTCAGCGAGGAGGCGCTGGCGCACATCCGCCGGCTCGACGAGATCGCGCAGGCCCGCGGGCAGTCGCTGGCCCAGCTCGCGCTGGCCTGGGTCCTGCGCGACGAGCGGGTCACCTCGGTGCTCATCGGGGCCAGCAGCGTCCGGCAGCTCGACGACAACCTCGACGTCCTCGACAACCTCGCGCTGTCCCAGGAGGAGCTGGAGGCCATCGATCAGGACGCCGTGGACAGCGGCATCAACCTCTGGGCGCGCTCCTCCGACGACTGAGGGGCCTGCCTCCGGGCCGCGGCCGGTGAAACCGCTGTGAAAGCGCGGTGAAACCGGCCACCATCATGGTTGTGCCCATGGACAACGACTCCTCCCCCACGACCGAGCTCGCCGTCGCGGCGCACGGTCTCGTGAAGACCTTCGGCGACCTTCGGGCCGTCGACGGCATCGACCTGGAGGTGCGGCGCGGCGAGGTCTTCGGCGTGCTCGGGCCCAACGGTGCCGGCAAGACGACCATGCTCCAGATGCTCGCCACGCTGCTGCCCATGGACGGCGGCAGCGCCGAGGTCTTCGGCGTGGACGTCAAGAAGCACCCGCACGTGGTGCGCCAGCTCGTCGGCGTGACGGGGCAGTACGCCTCGGTCGACGAGAACCTCACCGCCCGGGAGAACCTCTACCTCTTCGGCCGGCTCCTCGGCGTGGACAAGAAGCAGGCCCGCGCCACCGGCGAGGACCTGCTCGGCCGCTTCGGGCTCGAGGACGCCGGGGACAAGCAGATCAAGCAGTTCTCCGGCGGGATGCGGCGCCGGCTGGACCTGGCCGCCAGCCTGATCCACCGGCCTCCGCTGATCTTCCTCGACGAGCCGACCACCGGCCTGGACCCGCGCACCCGCGGGCAGATGTGGGACACCATCCGCGAGCTGGTCGCGCAGGGCGGCACGGTGCTGCTCACCACGCAGTACCTCGACGAGGCCGACCAGCTGGCCGACCGGATCGCGGTCATCGACCGCGGCGCCAAGGTCGCCGAGGGCACGTCCGACCAGCTCAAGAGCCAGGTCGGCTCCTCCACCCTGCAGCTGCGGCTCCTCGACCCGGCCCAGACGGCTCGGGCCGTCGAGGTCGTACGCCGGGTGGTCGGCGACGAGCCGGTCCTCACCCCGGAGGCGGGCGGCATCAACGTCCCGCTCCCCGACGCCAACCGGGCCGCCGACGTCCTGATCGGCCTGCGCGAGCAGGAGCTGCTGATCACCTCCGCCACCGTCCAGAAGCCCACGCTCGACGAGGTCTTCATGGCCCTGACGGGTCACGGCGCCGAGGACACCACCGACCACGACCAGATGGAGGCCGTCCGATGACGCTGCTGTCCAGCTCCACCAGCACGGTCGACGAGACCGTCACCGCCACCACCCACGCCGGCGCGCAGGCCCTGCCGGCACGTCCCTCCGTCCGCGAGACCGTGGACCAGAGCCTGGCCATGGCCTGGCGCGCCACCAAGAAGATGCGCCGCAACCCCGAGCAGTTCTTCGACGTGACGATCCAGCCGCTGCTGTTCACCGCGATGTTCGCCTACATCTTCGGCGGCGCGATCTCGGGCAGCGTCGCGGACTACCTGCCGATCATCATCCCCGGGATCCTGGCCCAGACGGCGCTGACGGCCTGCATGGCCACCGGCATCCAGCTGCGCGAGGACATGGACAAGGGCGTCTTCGACCGGTTCAAGTCGCTGCCGATCGCACGGATCGCGCCGCTGGCCGGCCCGGCGATCGCCGACCTGCTCCGCTACGGCACGGCCGCCACGCTGACCATCCTCACCGGCGTGGCGATGGGCTACCGCCCCGGCGGCGGCTTCCTCGGCGTCTTCGCCGGCTGGCTGCTCACCATCGTGGCCGGCTGGTCGCTGGCCTGGATCTTCACCTGGCTCGGCACCGTGGCCCGCTCCGCCCAGGCGGTGCAGGGCATCTCGATGATGATCATGTTCCCGCTGACCTTCCTCTCCAACGCCTTCGTCCCGGCCGACACGCTGCCCGGCTGGCTCAAGGCCTTCGTCAGCGTCAACCCGGTCAGCCAGGTCGTCACCGCCGTCCGCGACCTGGTCAACGACGGCCAGGTCACCGGCCACGTGGGCTGGGCCCTGGTGGGCTGCGCCGTGGTGGTCGCGGTGTTCCTGCCGTTGTCGGTCCGCTCCTACAGCCGCAAGATGTAGCCCCTCCCCCGCTGCCATCGCCACACGACGCCGACCCGCCCGTCTCGTACGGGCGGGTCGACGTGCGTCGGGCCGAGGTTGCCGAGCTGGTCAGCCGGCGGCGACCCGCTCGACCACGGCCCTGGCGTCGGGGAGCAGGGCCGGGCCCGTGCGCCCGCCGTACTCCTCGCGCAGCCGGGCGGCCAGGCCCGGGGCCACGCGCTCGGCCTCGGCGTCGGTGTGCACCGGGTCCATCGTGACCGTGAAGCGGGGGTAGGCGAACAGCTCGGCCAGCACCAGCAGCCGGACCGCGTCCTCGGGAGCCACCGCCTGGCGGAGCAGGCCCCAGGTGCCGAGGCCGTGCAGCACCATCCCGGCCACGGGGTAGTCCATCCCGCGCCGGGCGGGGTCCAGGACCCGCGCCGCCCGGGCGCGCAGCGTGTCGAACAGGTCGGCCCCGTCGGAGCCGGTGCCGTGGACGGCGAAGGCGGTGGTGCCGGCGGCGTCCCCGACCAGCGCCCACGGCTCCAGGCCGGTCTTCTCCACGCCCGGCAGGGAGATGGTGTTGAGCTGCGTGGCCGCCACCCGGTAGAGGCGGAGCCCCTCCTCGACCTGGCCGCGGGCCAGGGTCAGCTCGGCGCGGACCATCGAGGTGACGAACGCCCCGCCGAACGCCGAGTGGTCGTGGTCGAGCCCGTCGATCTCGCCGATGAGCCGCTCGGCCTCGTCGAACCGGCGCTCGGAGATCGCCGCCCCCACGACCAGCGACCGGGCCTGGATGCTGTCGTCGACGGCCTCCAGCTCGTCCAGGATCGGGATCGCCACGACGGCGTGCGCGGCCGCCTCGGTGCGGTTGCCGAGCTGGGCGTGGAGGCTGCCCGCCACGGTCTGCATCATGGCCGTCATCCACGGACCGTCCTCGTCGTCGACCAGGGTCAGCCCGGCCTCCACCTCTACCAGCGCGCTCCGGGGGTCGCCCTCGTTCTCCAGGAGGTGGGCGGTCATCAGGCGGGCCGTCGCGGCCGACTGCCGGTCGTAGCCGTGGGCCACGTCGATCTCCCCGAGGCGCCGCAGCGAGCCCGCGAAGTCGGTCGGGTCCTGCGCCAGGACCACGGCAGCCATCCCGCGGGCCCGGGACGAGGTCGCCGACGCGGCGTGGGCGAGCAGCAGGGCCTCACAGCTCGGGGTGCTGGCGATCTCCCCCATGCCGGTGTTCATCACCACGACGGCGGCGGCGGTGACCGCGGCATCGACCTCCGCCGGGGCGGGCACCCAGCCGCGCAGCGCCTCGTCCACCGCGGAGACCAGGGCGATCACCCGGGTGTTCTCGCCCCGCAGCGTCCAGAAGCCGGCCAGCGCGGCGGTGAGGTCGGCGGTGGCGGCCGGGTCGGGCACCGCCAGGGCGGCCCGGAGGGCGTCGGCCAGGTTGTTCTCCTCGGCCGCGATCGCGTGCACCGCCGCCACCTGGTCGGCGGACCAGACCCGGGCCAGGTGCGCCGTGGCGAACCCGCGGGCCCAGCCGAGCAGCGCGGCGTGCGCCTCGGCGTCCTCCCCGGCACCGACCAGCTGCATCCGGCCGAACTCGCGCACCGTCTCGAGCATCCGGTAGCGCAGCGAGTCCCGCGCCTCGAGCAGCGTCAGCAGGGACTGGTCGACCAGCGACTGGACCACGTCGAGCGCGTCGTGGCCGAGCAGGGCGCCGGCCGCCTCGAGCGAGAAGCCGTCGGGGAAGACCGCGAGCCACCGCAGGGCCCGCCGCCCGGGCTCGTCGAGCAGGTTCCACGACCAGTCGATGACCGCGATCAGGGTCTGGTGGCGGTCGGGCGCGCTGCGGTCCCCGCCCCGCAGCAGCGCGAACCGGTCGTCGAGTCGTCGGTCGATGTCGTCGACCGACATCACCCGCACCTTGGCCGCCGCCAGCTCGATGGCCAGCGGGAGGCCGTCGAGCCGGCGCACCACGCGGCGTACGGCCTCGTCGTCGAGGGGTACGCCGGGGCGCGCGGCCGAGGCGCGCTGCACGAACAGGTCCGCGGCGGCGTCCTCGGAGAGCTGGCCGAGTGCGAAGACCCGCTCGGCGGCGATCGCCAGCGGCGCGCGGGTGGTGGTCACGACCCGGAGCTGCCGGCAGGACGCGACGAGGAAGGCGACGAGCTCGGCCACCGCCTCCACGACGTGCTCGCAGTTGTCGAGGATCAGCAGGGTCGGCGCCTGGTCGAGGAGCTGCGCGATGCGTGCGCGCACGTCGTGGCGCTGCTCGGCGCTGAGCACGCGGCGCCCGCTGACCGAGTCCCGCACCCCGAGCGCCGAGCCGACCTCGCCCACCACGTCCTCGGCGGAGGCGACGCCGACCAGCTCCACGAAGTGCACGACCGGCTGCTCGGACTCCCGACCCAACAGGTGGGCCAGCCGGGTCTTGCCCAGGCCGCCCGGCCCCAGGATGGAGGTGACGCGGGACTCGCGGACCGTGGCGCGCAGGGCGCGGATGTCCTCGTCGCGGCCGACCAGCGACGTGGACTCGAAGAGCAGCCCCTCCCGCACCGGCCGGTCAGAGGCCAGCAGCTCGCGCTGCACGGCCTGGATCGCGGGTCCGGGGTCGACGCCGAGCCGGTCGGCGAGGCGCTGGCGGTACTGCTCGTAGCACTCGAGCGCCGCGGGGGCACCGTGCACGGCCGCGGTGGAGCGCAGCCAGGCCGCGACCGACGACTCGTCGCCGTCCTCGGGCGCGGCGTGCTCGAGGAGCGGGAGCGCCTCCCGGTGGTCGCCGAGCGCGGACAGTGCGCGCCCGAGCACCATCGCGGCGATGGCGCGGTGCCGGGCCGCGGCGAGCCGGAGCTCGCCGAGCGGACCCTCGGCGGCGCTGCCCGGCGCGGGCTGGGCCAGGGCCCGGCGTGCCAGGTCGCGCGCCCGGACCTGGTCGTGGCGGCCCTCGGCCTCCCGGGCGCCGACCACGGCGTCGTGGAGGACCA
>CAZEPK010000006.1:0-17459 GCA_964514085.1 uncultured Nocardioides sp. | reverse complement strand
CGCCGGGCCCGAGCCGGTAGCCGTGGTCGGTGCGGGTCACGACCTCCGGCGCGGTCTGGGCCCGGGCGCGGGAGACCACCACCTGGAGGGCCTTGGCCGGGTTGGCCGGCACGTCGTCCGGGCCCCACACCTCCTCGACCAGCCGGTCCTCGGAGACCTGGCCGCCGGCCACCACCAGCGCGGCCAGCAGTGCCTGGGTGCGGCCGCCCGGCAGCGCGGTGCCCCGCCAGGAC
This sequence comes from uncultured Nocardioides sp., assembly GCA_964514085.1. Taxonomy (GTDB): domain Bacteria; phylum Actinomycetota; class Actinomycetes; order Propionibacteriales; family Nocardioidaceae; genus Nocardioides. The sequence goes on along the minus strand of CAZEPK010000006.1, from coordinate 17,226 downwards.
ACCTGGTCGAGCAGCCGCAGGTCCACGGGGCTCAGCGCCGCACTGCCCCGCAACGCTCGGCGGCCAGGGCCACCGCCGCGTCGCGGGCGGCGCCGGTCTCCTGCTCGGTCAGCGTCCGGTCGGGGGCGCGGAACCGCAGGGCGAAGGCCAGGGACCGGTGCCCGGCACCGACCTGGTCACCGGTGTAGACGTCGAAGAGCCGGAGGGACTCCAGGTGCTCCCCTGCCCCCTCGCGCAGGGCCGCCTCGACCTCCGCGGTGGTGACGTGGTCGGGCACCACCAGGGCGACGTCCTCCTTGGCCACCGGGAAGGTCGAGAACGCCGGCCCCGGGACCACGTCGACGGCGTGGGCCATCAGCACGTCGAGGTCGAGCTCCAGGGCGGCCGAGCGGGCCGGCAGCCCGAAGGCCTGGCAGACCTGGGGGTGCAGCTCGCCCGCGTGCCCCAGCTCGGCACCCTCCACCGAGAGCCGGGCGCAGCGACCCGGGTGCCACGGCATCCGGCTGGCCGAGGTGACCTGTACCTCGACGCCCAGCTCGGCACCGAGGCGGCGGACCAGCCCGATCGCGTCGGACCACCCGGCGGTGCGGCCCGGGCCCCACCAGCCGGGACGCTCACGCTCGCCGGCCAGCACCACGGCCAGGTGCAGCGGCTGGACGGGCAGGGTCTCGAACAGCTTCTCCAGCTCGGCCGGGGGCGGGCGCCACTCCACGCCGTAGATCGGTGCCGGGCCGCGGTCGGAGGGGAACGCGACGGTGCCGGTCTCGAAGAGCGCCACGCCCGGCGTACCGCGGCCGAGGTTGCGGGCCGCGGCCTTGAGCAGGCCCGGCAGCAGCGTCGTGGTGTACGACGGCTCCTCGGTCGAGAGCGGGTTGGCCAGCCGCACGGTGGTGCGGAGCACGTCGTCGGCGGGCAGCCCGAGCTGGTCGAAGGCCGCGTCGCCGACGAACGGGAAGCTGATCACCTCCACGCAGCCCGAGCCGGCCAGGGTGCGGCCGATCCTGCGGCGCAGCCGCTGCTCGCGGGTCAGGCCGCGGCCCGCCGCCTCGCGGGGCAGCACGGAGGGGACCTGGTCGTAGCCGACGACCCGGACCACCTCCTCGACCAGGTCGTAGGGGTCGGTCAGGTCGGGGCGCCAGGTCGGCGGGACGAAGCCGGCGTCGGTGGTCAGGCAGCCCACGGCCTCGAGGTCGGCGACCGCGGTCTCCGCCGAGATGTCGATGCCGGAGATCCGGGCCGGCAGGTCGGTGGCCATGGGGATCGGCGCGGGCGCCGGGGCCTCCCCCACCACCGTGACGCCGGGCTCGGGGGTGCCGCCGGCCAGCTCGACGAGCAGCTCGACCACCCGGTCGGCCGCCGCGGGCGTGATGGCCGGGTCCACCCCGCGCTCGTTGCGCTTGCCGGCCTCGGAGGTCAGCCGGTGCCGCTTTCCGGTGCGGAACATCGAGGTGGCGTCCCAGTGGGCGGCCTCGACCAGGACGCGCGTGGTGGTCTCCGACATCTCGGTCGTGAGCCCGCCCATGACGCCGCCGAGCCCGATGATCCCGGAGTCGTCGGTGACCACGAGGTCCTCGCTGGACAGGGCGCGGTCGACGCCGTCGAGGGTGGTCAGCCGCTCGCCGTCGACGGCGCGGCGCACCCGGATCGGGCCCTGCAGCTTGTCGGCGTCGTAGCCGTGGATCGGGCGGCCCAGCTCGAGCATCACGTAGTTGGTGATGTCGACGGCCAGCGAGATGGGGCGCATGCCGGACAGGGCCAGCCGCTGGGCCATCCAGTCGGGGGTGGTGGCGGTCGGGTCGATGCCGCTCACCACGCGGGCCACGAAGACCGGGCAGCCCTGAGGGTCCTCGACCGCCACGGGGTGACCCTGGTCGTTGGCGGCGGGGACCTCTCGCTGCGCGGGGTCGGCGTACGGCGCGGCGTACGCCAGCGCGGCCTCGCGGGCCACGCCGCGCAGGGACAGCGCATAGGCGCGGTCGGGGTTGATCTCGAACTCGATGACCTCCTGGTCCAGTCCGAGCAGGGGGCGCGCGTCCTGGCCGGGCCGGCCGGCGTCCGCGGGCAGCACGATGATCCCGTCGTGGTCCTCACCGATCCCGAGCTCGCGGGCCGAGCAGATCATCCCGGCGGAGAGGTGCCCGTAGGTCTTGCGCGCGGAGATCTCGAAGTTCCCGGGCAGCACGCCGCCGGGCAGGATCACCACCACCAGGTCGCCGGGGCCGAAGTTGTGGGCGCCGCACACGATGCCCTGCGGCTCGCCGGTGCCGTTGGCCTCGCCGACGTCGACGGTGCACCAGTTGATGGTCTTGCCGTTCTTCTGCGGCTCCGGCTCCGCGGTGAGCACCCGACCGACCACCAGCGGGCCCTGGATCTGCTCGCCGGGCTTCTCGATGGCCTCGAGCTTGAGGCCGAGCGCGGTGAGGCGGGCGGCGAGCTGCTCGGTGCTGACGTCGGCGGGGAGCTCGACGTACTCACGGATCCAGGAGACGGGGGCCTTCACAACTCGGCCCCGAAGGCGCTCGTGAACCGGACGTCGCCCTCGAACAGCGCGCGCAGGTCCTCGATGCCGTGGCGGAACATCAGGGTCCGGTCGATGCCCATGCCGAAGGCGAAGCCGGAGTAGGTCTCGGGGTCGATGCCGCAGGCGCGGAGCACCCGGGGGTTGACCACGCCGCAGCCGCCCCACTCGATCCAGCCCTCGCCGCGGCAGGTGCGGCAGGTCTCGCCCGACTCGTCGACCGCGGTGCCGCGGCACACGAAGCAGATCAGATCGACCTCGGCGCTGGGCTCGGTGAAGGGGAAGTACGACGGCCGGAAGCGGGTGTTGATCCCCTCGCCGAACATGGCGGCCGCGAAGTGGTCGAGGGTGCCCTTGAGGTGGGCCATGGAGATGCCCTTGTCGACCGCGAGCCCCTCGACCTGGTGGAAGACCGGGCTGTGGGTGGCGTCGTACTCGTCGGTGCGGAAGACCCGGCCAGGGCAGACGACGTAGATCGGTGGCTGGCGCGAGAGCATCGTGCGGGCCTGCACCGGCGAGGTGTGGGTGCGCAGCACCAGGTGGTCCTCGGCCGGGTCGGTCCAGAACGTGTCCTGCATGGTGCGCGCCGGGTGGTCGGGGCCGAGGTTGAGCGCGTCGAAGTTGAGCCACTCCGCCTCGAGGACCGGACCCTCGGCGACCTCCCAGCCCATGGCCACGAAGATGTCGGCGATCAGCTCGGAGCCCGTGGTGACCGGGTGCCGGGCGCCCGCGGGGACCCGGTCGGTGGGCAGCGTGACGTCGACGGTCTCCTCGACCAGCATCCGCTGCTCGTGCTCGGCCTCGAGCTCGGCCTGCCGCTTCGCCAGGGCCTGCTGAACCGCGCCCCGCGCCTGGCCCACCCGCTGGCCGGCCTCCTTGCGCGCCTGCGGCGGCAGCGCGCCGATCTCGCGGTTGGCCAGCGCCAGCGGCGAGCGGTCCCCGGTGTGGTCGATCCGGACCTGCTTGAGCTCCTCGAGGTCGGCGGCGCCCGCGATCGCGGCGAGCGCGGCGTCGCGCGCGGCCTCGACCTCCTCGGGCTTCAGCGCGGCCACCTCCACGGGGTCGAAGTCGGTGTTGGGTCCGGACACGGGGACGAGTCTAGGAACCGGCCCGCTCCGTGGGCGACCGGGTTGTCGCTGGTGGACGGCCCCCCGGCGGGGGTAGTCCGTGACCCGACGGCCCCAGCCCGTCCACAGGAGGGGCCGAAAGGTCACGGACTACCGCGGCTCCGGGGTGGTCAGGAGCTGGGAGTCGCAGCGGACCAGCAGGTCGTCGCGGGCCGGGTCGGTGTCCTCCGCCAGGGCGGCCGCCATGGCCTCAAGCCCGTCGTCGACCGTGGAGGAGGCGCGGGACCGACCGAGGTTCCAGCCCAGCCAGTCGTCGTCCTGGGACCAGTAGCGCGGCAGCCCGCAGTCCAGCTCAGCGTCGGACCGGCCCTCGAACGCGGGGACGGCGTCGGCGGAGAGGTTGCGCAGGTAGTGCCAGTCGACGCGGCCGCTGTCGGCGTACCGGTCGAGGTTCTTCTCCGCGATCCACGCGTCGGGGTTGAGCAGCGCGAGGCCGAGCAGCCCGGCCACCCCCGTGACGAGCGCGAAGCGCGGCACCCAGACGCCCCAGCCGACCAGGCCGGCCACCGCGACCGCGACCACCAGCAGGCCCAGCCAGCCCTCGAAGGCGTCGACGAAGAGGCGGAGCCGGGTGAAGCCGTAGGCGTCCTGGTAGAGGTGCATCCGGTAGAGCGCGGAGCCGACCACCACCAGGGTCATGGCGCACAGCAGCCCCAGCGACCCGCGCAGCCACACCCGGTCGGCCCGGCTCGAGCCCGCCCAGTGCGACGCGGCCCAGACCACGAGGAACGTGAGCAGCGTGGCCACCGTGAGCTGCCCGAAGCCCTGGTGGACGTAGTCGGCGTAGGTCAGTCCGGTGGTCCGCTGGACGTAGCCGTGACCGCCGAAGAACGCCGAGAGCTGCGCGGCCACGAAGATCGCGAACACCGCGTCGACCAGGAGGACCGGCACCAGCCACTCGAACCGGTGGGCCACCGACCGCGCGCGGCCCGAGCCGAGCACCTGCACGTCCGGCGGGTTGACGGCGAGGTACGCCGCGCCCAGGGTCGCCGCCGCGACGGCCACGGCCACGAAGACCCGGAGCACCAGCGAGTCCGCCGTGACGTCGGGCAGCACCGCCCCGACCCAGCTGGCCACGATCGCGTCGGCGGAGACGAACAGCACCCCGAACACCAGCAGCGCCAGCCCCGACCACAGGGCGGTCACCACCACGCGCGGCGCGTTCCCGTCGCCGGTCAGGGTCCGCAGCGTGCGCCCGAGCCACGGCAGGTCGCGCAGCCCGGCCAGCGGCCAGGAGATCCCGGCCAGCAGGAACTCGTGGAAGCGGCGCACCCGGCACACCCCCGCGACCAGCGAGCTGGCGCCGGCGAGGAGGCAGAGGACGCCGATCCAGGTGGCGTCCAGCAGCACGATCGGCAGGGTGCACAGCGCGGCCAGCGCCAGGCAGGTGAGCGTGAAGGGGTCCCGTCGGTGCGCGGCGGCGTATGCCGCGGTCAGGCCGGCCGTGAGCGCCACGAGGAAGAGCGCCAGGCCCGCGGCGTGGTTGGGCAGCACCAGCCCCGCGAGGACCCCCACGCCGGCCGCGGCCAGCACCACGCCGCGGTGCGTGGCGGTGGTGTCGGGCCAGAACCGCCCGAAGACGGGGTCCAGGACCGGCGCGGACAGCACGGCGGAGCCGGGCTGGGCGGGCTGGGCGGGGTGGACCGGCGGGGGCGGCGGACCGGGTGGGGCGACGTCGGTGGGCACGGAGACCTCCTGGGGCCGGGTCGGGACGACGGTCGGGTCGGGGGCGGGAGCGAGGGGCAGGTCGAGGCGGACGAGGGCTCCGGGGGCGCCGGGCGGGGGGTCGACGAAGCGGACGGTGCCGCCGTGCAGGGAGGCGACCCAGCGCGCGATCGCCAGGCCGAGGCCGGTGCCGCCGGTGTCCCCGTCGGGAGAGGTGAGGGTGCCGAAGCGCTCGAAGGCGCGCTCGCGGTCCGCCGGCGCGACCCCCGGCCCGTCGTCGGCCACGTCCAGCCGCCAGCGGTCCCCCGCCACCGCGCCGCGGACGCGCACCAGGCCGCGCTCCGGGCCGTGCCGGACGGCGTTGTCGAGCACGTTGGTCAGCAGCTGGCGCAGGCGGGCGCGGTCGGCGCCCACCTCCAGGGCCGGTGGCAGCTCGACGTCGAAGCGCACGCCGCGCCCGGTGGGCACCAGGTCGGCCACCACCTCGTCCAGCAGCGCGGCGACGCCGACCGGCCCCAGGCGCAGCGGCGTCACGCCGGCCTCGACGCGGGACAGCTCGAGCAAGTCCCCGAGCAGCGCCCCCACCCGCTGGGCCTGGTCCACGGCCCGGCCCAGGTTCGCGGCGTCGGGCGTGCGGACGCCGTCGGCCAGGTTCTCCAGGGTGGCGGTCAGCGCGGCCAGCGGCGTGCGCAGCTCGTGGGACACCGTGGCCACCAGGTCGCGCTGCTCGCGGTCGACCGTGGCCAGCTCGGCGGCCATCTGGTTGAACGCGCGGGCCAGCTCGCCGATCTCGTCCGAGGAGTCCGCCCGCACGCGGCCGCGGTAGTCGCCCCGGACCATGCGCCGGGTGGCCTCGGTCATCTCCCGCAGCGGCGAGGTCATGCCCACGGCCAGGAGCTGGGTGACGCCCAGCGCGAGGGCCACGGTCACCGGGACGGCGAGCAGCACGGGCACGCCCGCACTGCCGGCCAGCACGCCGACCAGGGCGGCGACCAGCACGCTGGCGCCCACCAGGGCGCCCAGCTTGACCTTGAGGGAGGTCAGCGGCTGGAGCGGTGAGGTCACGACGCGACCCCGGGGTCCTCCAGCGCGTACCCGACCCCGTGAACCGTGCGGACCCAGGCCGGCCCGACCTTGGCCCGCAGGGCCCGGACGTGGCTGTCCACGGTGCGGGTGCCCGACGCGTCGGGCCAGTCCCAGACCTCGGCCAGCAGGTGCTCGCGGGTCAGCACCTGGCCCGGCGTGGTCGCCAGCCGGACCAGCAGGTCGAACTCGGTGGGCGTGAGCCGGACCTCCTGCCCGCCCACGGTGACCCGGCGGGTGCCCGTCTCGACCACGAGGTCGCCCACGCTGAGCCGGGACGAGGGGCGGGCGGCCAGCTCGGCGGCCCGCTCCACCCGGCGCAGGAGCGCGTTCACCCGGGCCACCAGCTCGCGCATCCGGAACGGCTTGGTCAGGTAGTCGTCCGCCCCGACCGCCAGCCCGACCAGCACGTCGGCCTCGTCGTCGCGGGCGGTGAGCATGAGGACCGGCACCGGGCGCGCGGCCTGGATCCGCCGGCAGACCTCGAGGCCGTCGAAGCCGGGGAGCATCACGTCGAGCACCACCACGTCGGGCCGGACCGCCGCGCAGGTGGCCACCGCGGAGGGCCCGTCGTGGGCCTGGTCCACCACGAAGCCCTCGGCCCGCAGCCGGTCGGCGACCGCGTCGTTGATGACCGGCTCGTCCTCGACGACCAGGACACGGCGGTGCTCGGGCGGCTGCATGCACGTCACCGTAGGTCCGGTGCGGCGTGGTTCGGGGGTGGGACTCGTGAAGGTTCGGTGCAGGTGTCAGACGTCGGGCACGGCCGCCGGCCAGGCCACCTGGATGCGAGCGCCACCGCCGGGGACGTCGTCGATGGTGACCGTGCCCCCGTGCACCTTGGTCAGCCCGTTGACGAGGTAGAGGCCCAGGCCGGAGCCGCCGCGCTTGCCGCCCTTCCAGAACTTCGTGAACACCCGGCGCCGGAGCTCGGCCGGGATGCCCTCCCCCTCGTCGTCCACGGTCACGCGGATGCCCGGCTGGTCGCCCAGTTCGCCGGGGCCGAGCGGCTGGAGGCTGACCCGCACGGTGCCCTCCCCGTGGCGCACGGCGTTCTCCACGAGGTTGGTCACGACCTGGGTGAACTTGTCGGGGTCGGCGTGGATCTCGGGGAGGTCCTCGGCGGTCTCGAGCGTGATCGGCCGCGCGGTGCCCGCCGCGACGGAGTCGACGATGCGCCGGGTGAGGAGACCTGCGTCGCAGGGACGCCGCTGGAGCTGCAGGCGTCCGGTGTCGATGCGGGCCACGTCGAGCAGCTCGGCGATGAGCCGGCTCAGCCGGTCGGAGTCGGCCGAGACGGTGGTGAGCATGAGCTTCTTCTGCTCGTCGTTGAGGCGGTCCCAGCGGTTCAGCAGCGCCTGCACGAACCCCTTCACGCCGGTCAGCGGCGAGCGCAGCTCGTGCGCGACCGTGGCCACCAGGTCGGAGCGCTCGCGGTCCAGCCGGGCGCGGCCCCGGCCGGAGCGGATGGTCACCGCCACCTCGGAGACCGGCTCGTGCAGCGAGGGCCGGTGGATGCGCGCGGCGACGAGCACCTCCTCGCCGTTGGCCAGCAGCCAGGACTGCTCCGGGACCGCGGTGCGGGTCGGCAGGCCCTCGTAGGGCCGGTTGTGGCTGCACCACGCGTGGTCGTCCTGGTCTCGGAGCGCCAGGACCTGCTCGAGCGGACGGCCCACCACGTCGAGCGGGACGCCGAGCATCCGGGCGGCGACCTGCGAGATGACGGTCACCCGACCGTCGGCCCCGGCCAGCACCACGCCGTCGGGCAGGGCGTCGACGACGGCCTGGGCCATGCGGGTGGGCATGGCGCCACCCTGTCACGACCGGGTAACGATCGGAGGTGGACCCGAACCAGAGCCCGCCCGCGGGGCATCACCACGGCATGCGCCGCCTCCTCCTGCTGGTTGCCAGCCTCGCCCTCGTGGCGTCGACGCTGCTGCTCGGCGGCTCGCCCGCCCGGGCCCAGGGGCTGGCGTCGTACTCCTTCGTCCCGGTGCAGGTCTTCGGCACGGTCGCGGTCGGCATGCCCGACGAGCGCACGGTCCGGGTCCAGCACCTCGACCCCGCCACGGGGCAGTGGGACGCCCCCAGCGACCTGGTCCGCACCCGCGCCCGCGTGACCTGCGGTGCGGTCGAGGGCCAGGCCTCGGCCGGCGGGGTGGCGCTCCTCGTCGAGTGCGACCGGCCCTACTACGAGGACCAGGCGCCCGCCCACAGCATCGCCCTGGTCTCGCGCGACGGCCGGTCGTGGAGCCGCGCCACGCTGCCCGGCGAGGCCTACCGCCCGCCGGCCGTCTCCCCGGCCGGCACCTACGCCGCCTGGTCGGTCGGCCTGACCGGCACGTACGTCGAGTGGTCGGCGACCAGCGGGTTCTCGCGGCCGGCGCGGACGACGTACCGCTACGACAGCGGCGGCGAGACGCAGGTCGTGGACGACTCCGGGACCGTGACGGTGATCGGCGCCGAGCCCCGCGGACGCGCCTGCGTGATCGGCATCCACACCCGCGACCTGGCCGGGTCGACGACCCACACGCAGGTCGCGGGCACCGACCCCGGCTGCACCGAGGGCGCGTTCGAGAACGTCGACGCGCTGACGGTGCTCGGCGGCGGCTACGAGCGCGCCCTGCAGTTCACCCTCTCCCGGCCCTCCGCGGGAGCCGCCTGGACGGTCACCCGGCCGGCGCCGCGCGACGTGCCCGGGCTGGTGGTCTACGGCTACTCGCGCCAGCGGATCACCACGCACTTCCTCTACTCCTCCACCCCCGGCTCGCCGATCGTCGCGACGGGGAGCCCCGACCGGCACCGCGTCCTGCACCAGGTCTTCGACCCCGTCAGCCAGACGTGGGGGCCACCGGTGCTGGTGCACCAGGACCGGCGCCGCTGCGCCGACTCCTACGTCGACCAGCCCGAGGGCCAGGCGTTGTTCCTCGAGGACCTGCGCTGCGGGCGCGCCCACGTGGTCCTGGCCAGCGCGGACGGGCAGGGCTGGACGGTCCGCGACGTCGGCCGGCGGCCGTGGACCGCCACCGCGGACGGTGCAGCGCTGCCGGGCCCGCGCAGCACGACGGTCGTCAGGACCGACGGCGTCCGCGAGTTCCCGGTCACCACCGACGGTCCGTGCGACGTGGTGCAGGCCGGCCGCGCGGGCGAGCTGGTCCGGCTGCACGGACCGCGCGGTGCCTGGCCGAGCAAGGTGCAGGTCTCCACCGGTGCCGGCTTCCGGACCGTGTCGAGGGCCAAGCGCTTCGACGAGCCCTGCCGGGTGGTGATCGTGTTCCCGGACGGGGTCGACCTCAACGGGCCGCGGCACGCCCGCGACGGCCGGCTGGTGCTGCGCGGGGGCACGTGGACCTTCCGCTACGCCCGGGGCTTCCTGGGCTGAGCGGGCCAGGCGCGGCTGGGTCCGCGGGACCGGGCCGCCGGACGATGGCCGAGCCTCGAAGCCGCTGCCACCGGTGCTGGGGCCTGCTCAGGGCCGGTGGGTGCGGGCTGACTCGTAGAGGCACAGCGCGGCCGCGGTGGAGAGGTTGAGGCTCTCGGCCCGGCCGTGGATCGGGATGGCCACGCGGTGGTCGGCCAGCGCGGCCAGCTCGGGCGGGAGGCCCCAGGCCTCGTTGCCGAAGAGCCACGCGGTGGGACCGGCCAGCCGGTCGGCCAGGTCGGCGTCGTAGAGCCCGACCTCGCCGGCGCCGTCGGCGGCCAGCACGGTGAGCCCCGCCGCCCGCGCGGCCGCGACAGCCGCCTGCGCCGACGGCTCGACCGCCACCGGCAGGTGGAAGGCGCTGCCCACGCTGGCCCGGAGCGTCTTGGGGTTGTATAGGTCGACCGACTGGCCGGCCAGCACGACAGCGTCGGCACCGGCCGCGTCGGCGCAGCGGATGACGGTGCCGGCGTTGCCCGGGTCCCGCACGTCGGCGCAGATCGCCACCAGCCGGGAGCCCGACAGCGCCTGGGCCGGCGCGACGTCGACGAACCGGCAGAGCGCCACCACGCCGGCCGGGTTGACCGAGTCGGAGAGGAGGTCCAGGGCCCGGTCCTCGACCACGGTCAGGCGGACGCCCTCGGGCAAGTCCACCGGCTCGACGCCGGCGCGGACGAAGACCTCGTCCACGCACCCCGCCCGCAGCGCCGCGTCGACGGCCTTCGGGCCGTCGGCGAGGAACAGCCGCCGCTCGGAGCGTTCCGAGCGGCGGCTGAGCCGACGCAGGTCCTTCAGGCGGGCGTTGCTCGCCTTGAGGGGGAGGTTCACGCTGTTCCGGGGTCCCCGGCGAAGCGTGCCCGGCCCGCGCGGAGCGCGCCCAGCGCAGGCTTCGGTGGGGTGGTCAGGCCGACGCCTCGGCCTTGGGCGCGTTGACGTCCTCGGGCAGCGCGGCCTTGGCCACGTCGACCAGGGCGTTGAACGCCGCGATGTCGTTGACGGCCAGCTCGGCCAGGATCTTCCGGTCGACCTCGACGCCGGCCAGGCCGAGGCCCTGGATGAACCGGTTGTAGGTCATGCCCTGGGCGCGGGCGGCCGCGTTGATCCGCTGGATCCAGAGGCGACGGAAGTTGCCCTTGTTCTTGCGGCGGTCGGCGTAGCTGTAGACCAGGGAGTGGGTGACCTGCTCCTTGGCCTTGCGGTAGAGGCGCGAGCGCTGGCCGCGGTAACCGCTGGCGCGCTCGAGGGTGGTACGGCGCTTCTTCTGGGCGTTCACTGCCCGCTTGACGCGTGCCATGTCGTGGTGCTCCTAGCTATGGGTCGGGTCAGGGGGCGGTCAGAGACCGAGCATCTTCTTCGCGCGCTTGACGTCGGCCTTCTCCAGCTCGACGGTGCCGGCGTTGCGGCGGTGCTTCTTCCGGCTGCCGGTGGTCGGCGCGGACGCGAACGCGGCGCCGGACTTCCGGCCGGCCTGCAGCCGGCGGATCTTGCCGGTGCCGGTCACCTTGAACCGCTTGCTGGCACCCGAGTGCGTCTTGTTCTTGGGCATGTCTCTCTCCTCGTACGTCGTACATGCCGTCCTGTACGGCGTGCTGTGGTGGTCAGGTCTGGGGAGCCCGGTGGGCTCAGGCCTCGATCTCCGGATCCAGGTTCTCGGAGCGTCCGTGCTCCTTCTTCTGGGCCACGGGACCGGCGGCCCGGGCGGTCGCGCGCTCCGCGGCCTCCTCGGCCGCCTCGGCGGCGCGCTCGGCCATGCGCTCCTCCTTGGCGGCGGCCTGCTCGACCCTCGCCTCGGCCTTCTTCTTGTGCGGGCCGAGCACCATGATCATGTTGCGGCCGTCCTGCTTGGGCGCAGACTCCACGAAGCCCAGCTCCGTGACGTCCTCGGCCAGCTTCTGCAGCAGCCGGAACCCCAGCTCGGGGCGGTGCTGCTCGCGGCCGCGGAACATGATCGTGATCTTGACCTTGTCGCCGGCCTTGAGGAAGCGCACCACGTGACCCTTCTTGGTCTCGTAGTCGTGCGCGTCGATCTTGGGACGAAGCTTCATCTCCTTGATGATCACGTTCGTCTGGTTCCGGCGGGCCTCACGGGCCTTCTGGGCGTTCTCGTACTTGAACTTCCCGTAGTCCATGAGCTTGCAGACCGGAGGCTTGCCCTGCGGCGCGATCTCGACGAGGTCGAGGTCGGCCTCCTGGGCGAGCTTGAGCGCCTGGTCCGTCGGCACGATGCCGACGGTCTCGCCGTTGGGACCCACGAGGCGGACCTCGGGAACCCGGATCCGGTCGTTGATACGAAGCTCGGTGCTGATGTGTCCTCCTGCTGTTCGGTGGCTGTGTCGGGGGGCCGGCTGCGTCCGGGTCCTCTCGGACCCGAAATGCAGAAGGCCCCCGCGTCGCAAGCGGAGGCCAGTCACGCTCGTCGCTGCCTGCTCCCGGCCGAACCTCAGCCGACGTGCACGCGTGGACGAGCCACCAGACCGGACCCGACGACCTGTGGTGCAGTGCGGCCGGTGCGGGTGGGAGGCCAGGCGACCCGGGGGCCGCTGTCTTCCGCTTGTGATCAGTGCTCCAGGGAGCACAGATCGGTCAACGCCCGATGGTAACCGACTATTCCGCGGCGGAGCCAATCTCCGAGCCGGGGGCCGAGCTCGCTCGGGCCCAGGTCCTGCGAGGACGTTGAGGAGGCCCACGCAGGCACGCGCGCCAGCGCGGGGCTACGTCGGCCGTCTCGAAACGTCGACCAGGTAGCGCACCGGCCCGGCCAGGTCGATCAGCAGCGCCTCGGCGCCGTCCTGCAGCGCGGCCAGGGCCGCGGTCCGCGCGGGCACCGGCACCGGCCGCGCGTCCGGGTCCCACTTCTGCAGCGCCTCGAGGCCGGTGAAGGCCAGCAGCGCCAGGCGGCCGTCGGGGGCGCGCATGGACACCGTGGCCATGTCGGCGGACTTGTCGCGGACAAGGCCGTCGGCGCCGGTCTCGGACTCCCCCAGCGCCGCGACCACGGGCACCAGGAGCCGGGCCTCGGCCAGGGCGGCCAGCACCTCCGGCTCGCGGGCCGGGTCCGCGGCGTACGCCGCCAGGGCCGCGGCCAGGGCCGGGTCGGCGCCGCCTGTGTCGTCCGGCGCGCCCGCCCCGGCGAGCAGGCGCTGTCCGCCACCCTCTGCTCCCACCGCTGGCTCCACGACTCCACGGTAGGTCACGTGGGCCGGCCTGTCGGACTTGCCGGAAGTCCAGTACGTCAGTAGACATTGACCGTGACCTCTCCTTCCCCGATCCGGCTGCACTGGTTCCTCCCGACCTCGGGCGACGCCCGCTCGCTGGTCGGGGCCGGGCAGGGCGCCGGCGGGGTGCCCGGGGCTCCCCGCGGCGGCCTGCGGGATGACCGGGCCGGCGGCTTCCGCCCGCCGACGATCGACTACCTCGCCGACGTGGCCCGGACGGCGGAGCGGCTGGGCTTCGAGGGCGTCCTCACCCCCACCGGCACCTTCTGCGAGGACGCCTGGCTGACCACCGCCGCGCTCCTGGGCCACACCTCGACGCTGAAGTTCCTGGTGGCCTTCCGTCCCGGCGTCGTCAACCCGGTGCTCGCGGCCCAGATGGCGGCGACCTACCAGCGGATCTCCGGCGGCCGCCTGATGCTCAACATCGTGACCGGTGGCGAGCCGCGCGAGCAGGCCCGCTTCGGCGACACGGACGCGAAGGCCACGCGGTACGCCCGCACCGACGAGTTCCTCTCCGTGCTCCGTGGCACCTGGGAGCAGGCCCCCTTCGACTTCGAGGGACAGTTCTTCCAGGCCCAGGGCGCGCTGGTCAGCGGCGGGGTCGACCCGCAGCCCGACATCTACTTCGGCGGCTCCTCGGGGCCGGCCGGCCCGGTGGCCGCCCGCCACGCCGACGTCTACCTGACCTGGGGCGAGCCCCCGGAGCAGGTGGCCGAGAAGCTGGACTGGATGCGGTCGCTGGCTCGGGAGCAGGGGCGCACGCTGCGCTTCGGGCTGCGCATCCACACCCTGTCCCGCGACACCAGCGAGGAGGCCTGGCGGCACGCCCAGTGGCTGCTCGACGGCCTGGACCCGCAGGCCGTCGCGGCGGCGCAGGAGGCGCTGCGGTCCAGCGAGTCGACCGGACAGGCCCGGATGATGGCGCTGCGGGACGGCCGGACGTCGTACGCCTCGGCCCACGACCTCGAGGTCTCCCCCGGCCTGTGGTCCGGCGTGGGACTGGTGCGCGGCGGGGCCGGCACGGCGCTGGTCGGCAGCCACGACGAGGTCGCGGAGCGGATCGCGGACTACCACGCGCTCGGCATCGAGGATTTCATCCTCTCCGGCTACCCCCACGTCGAGGAGGCCTACTGGTTCGCCGAGGGCGTGGTCCCGTGCCTGCGCAGGCGGGGCCTGCTGGGGTCCGGCGAGGAGCCGGCGCCGCGGGCGGTGGCCTCCGCCTGACGGGCCGGGCGTGCGCCCGGGACACTAGGCTGGCAGCGTGGACGACGCCGCCTGGGGAGCACTCGCGCTGGCCCTGACCGTCCTGGGTGGGACCTACACCTGGTTCGCCTTCCGCAGCCGCGGGTTCGTGGCCGGACTGCGCGGCGTGGGCTTCACCATCATCCCCGTGGCCCTGCTGCTGACCGACACGCTGCAGCTGCTCACCGACGTCGGCGGTGCCGTCGGCGACTGGGTGCTCGACTTCGCCTTCAGCCCTGCCGCCTGGCTCGGGATCATCCTGGCCGTGGTGTCGGTGGGCTGCTTCGTGGCCGCGGGCTTCCTGGCCGAGCGCGGGGTCGGCGCGCGCGAGCGTGCCCCTCGCGACCGGAAGGCCGAGCCCGAGCAGCTCGGGCCGAGCAGGGCGAGGAAGAGCGAGCCGGTCCTCTCCGACGGGGACCCCGAGATGGCAGAGATCGAGGCCCTGCTCCGCAAGCGCGGCATCTCGTGAGCGCGCCCCACGGCACCGTGGAGCGGAACCGGCTCTGGGCCCGCCTCAACGACGCCGTCGCGGCGCACGAGGAGCCGCTCGCTACCCCGCTGATGGTCGTCGACCTCGAGGCCTTCGACGCCAACGCCGACGACCTGGTGCGCCGCGCCACCGGCACTCCGATCCGGGTCGCGTCCAAGTCCGTGCGGGTCCCCGCCCTGCTCAGCCGGGTGCTGGCCCGCGACGGTTTCCACGGCGTCCTCGGCTACACCCTGGCCGAGGCCCTGTGGCTCGAGGAGCAGGGCATCAGCGACGACGTGGTGGTGGCCTACCCGACCGTCGACCGGGGCTCGCTGGCCCGGCTGGTGGCCTCGCCGACCGCCGCCGGCCGGATCACGCTCATGGTCGACGACGTGGCCCACCTCGACGTGGTCGACTCGGTGCGCGCCTCGCAGGCCGTGCCGGTCCGGGTGGCCCTGGACATCGACGCCGGGCTCCGCATGGGCGGGCAGCACGTCGGCCCCAAGCGCTCCCCGCTCCACGACACCGAGCACGTGCTGGCCCTGGCCCGCGAGATCGGCAGCCGGCGCGGCTTCCGGCTCGTCGGGGCCATGACCTACGAGGGCCAGGTGGCCGGCGTGCAGGACGAGGTGCCCGCGCAGCGCGCCCGCTCGGCCGTCGTACGCCGCATCAAGTCGCTGTCGCTGGCCCAGCTGGAGGTCCGGCGGCGCGAGATCTCCGACGCCCTGCGCGCGGCCGGGGTGGAGCTGGAGTTCTGGAACGCCGGCGGCAGCGGCTCGGTCCAGGCCACGGTGGCCGACCCGGTGGTGACCGAGGTGGCGGCCGGCTCCGGTCTGCTGGCGCCGACGCTGTTCGACCACTACCAGTCCTTCGACCCGCGGCCGGCGGCGTTCCTCGGGCTGCCGGTGACCCGTCGTCCCTCCGCGCAGGTGGCCACGGTCCACGGCGGCGGGCTGGTCGCCTCGGGCCCGGCCGGCAAGGACCGGCTGCCGACGCCCTGGGCGCCGGCCGGGCTGCACCTGACCGGGCTGGAGGCGGCCGGCGAGGTGCAGACGCCCCTCACCGGCCACCCCGCGGCGCTGCTGGCCGTCGGCGACCTGGTGTGGTTCCGGCACGCGAAGTCGGGCGAGCCGTTCGAGCACACCAACGCCGTCCAGCTGCTCTCCGGAGCCCGCTTCACCGACGAGGTCCTGACCTACCGTGGCCACGGGCTCGCCTTCTGAGCCCGTCGACGCGGCGGCCGTGGTCCTGGACCTCGCGTCCGCCCGCCCGGCCACCCTCGGCCAGGGCCGGCTCATCTGCGTGGACGGCCCGGCCGGGTCGGGCAAGACCACGCTCGCGACCGTGCTGGCCGAGCGCACCGCAGCCCAGCTGATCCACGGGGACGACCTGATGGAGGGGTGGCGCGGCCTGGACGCCGTCGGCCGCCAGCTCGTCTCCGTGGCGCAGGACCTCGCCGCCGGGCGCGAGACGACCTACCGGCGCTTCGACTGGCTGCACCACCGCTACGCCGCGCGGCCCATCGCGGTCCACCCGGCGCCCTGGCTGGTGGTCGAGGGCGTCGGCGCCGGCGCCGCCGCCCTCGCGGCGTACGTCACGGTGCTGGTCTGGGTCGAGGTCGACGACGAGCTGCGGCTGGCCCGCGGCATGGCGCGCGACGGCCGGGCGATGGAGCAGCACTGGCTGACCTTCATGGACGACGAGCGGGCCCTCTTCGCCCGCGAGGGGACCCGCGAGCGCGCCGACGTGCTGGTCGACGGCACCGGAGCCACGCCTCCCGTCGTACGGTGACCTGCGTGGTGGCACCCAGCGGCGAGCAGTTCGAGATCTCCGGCAGCGGCTACCGCGCCGTCGTGACCGAGTGCGGCGCGGGGCTGCGGGTGCTCGAGCACGAGGGCCGGGCCCTGCTGGACGGGTACGCCGAGGACGAGATGGCCAGCAGCGGCCGCGGGCAGGTGCTGGCGCCGTGGCCCAACCGGATCAGGGACGGGCAGTACGCCGTCGGCGACCGGCAGCTGCAGCTCCCCCTGAGCGAGCCGTCGCGGCACAACGCCTCGCACGGCCTGGTGCGCTGGGTCAGCTGGGGCCCGGAGGAGCACACCGCGCACTCGGTGGCGCTGCGGTACCGCCTGATGGCGCAGAGCGGCTACCCGTGGAGCCTGGAGCTGCACGTGGTCTACGACCTCAGCGCCGACGGGCTCACGGTGACCCAGTCGGCCACCAACCTGGCCGCCGAGCCCGCGCCGTACGCCCACGGTGCGCACCCCTACCTCAGCCTGGGCACCGGCCCGTGCGACGGCTGGGAGCTGACCCTGCCGGCCGCGACCCGCTCGCTCTCCGACCCGGAGCGGAAGCTGCCCGTCGGGCGGGAGCCGGTGGAGGGCACCGCCTACGACTTCCGCGTGGCCCGGCCGATCCGCGACACGGTCCTGGACCACGCCTTCACCGACCTGACCCGCGACGAGGGCGGCCGGGCCACGGTCGAG
>CAZEPK010000005.1:31088-35471 GCA_964514085.1 uncultured Nocardioides sp. | reverse complement strand
TCGGGCGACCGGCGTACCCCTCCGCGCAGGAGGCCGCGGCGGCGCACGGAGCGGCCGTGGACCTGGCCGTGGTGTGCGTGCCGGCCGACGGGTTCCTGACCGCGGTGGAGGACGCCGTGGCCGCCGGCGCCCGGGCGGTCGTGGCCATCACCGCGGGCCTGTCCGAGACCGGCCCGGCCGGAGCCCGCGTCGAGGCCGAGGCCGTGGCGGTGGTGCGCGCGGCCGGCGCCGTCCTGCTCGGACCGAACTGCCTGGGCGTCGTCGACACCACGACCGGGCTCCAGCTGGCCCACGCCGTCCTGCCCGCCGGCGACGTGGCGGTGCTCAGCCAGAGCGGCAACCTGGTCCTGGACCTGGCCGGCCTGCTGGCCGACCGCGGCCTGGGGGTCTCGCGCTTCGTCTCGCTGGGCAACCAGGCCGACCTCGGCGTGGTCGACCTCCTGCACGCCTGCGTGGCCCACGAGGGGACGCGCGCGGTCGCGGTCTACGCCGAGGACGTCGTGGACGGCCGCGCCTTCCTCGACGCGGCGCGAGCGCTGCGCCAAGCGGGCAAGCCGCTGGTCCTGCTGGCCCCGGGCCGGACCGAGGCCGCGGTGCGCGGCGCGGCCTCGCACACCGGCTCGCTGACCAGCTCCTCGATGGTGGTCGACGCCGCCTGCGCCGCGGTGGGGGCGCACCGGGTCGACCACCCCACGCAGATGGCCGACCTGCTGGTGGCCCTGCGCTCGCCGCGCCGGATGCCCGGCCGCCGGGTCGCCGTCCTCACCGACGGTGGCGGGCACGGGGCGGTGGCCGCCGACGCGCTGGCCGCGGCCGGCCTGACCACCCCGGTGCTCCGCGGCTCCGTGACCACCGCGCTCGAGGCGGCGCTGTGGGCGCAGGCGACGGTGACCAACCCGGTGGACATGGCCGGCGCCGGCGAGCAGGACGTCGACAGCTACGCCAGGGGAGTGGCGCTGCTGCTCGGGTCGGAGCAGGTGGACGGCGTGCTGCTGACCGGCTACTTCGGCGGCTACTCGACCGAGGAGTCGAACCTCGCCGCGCCCGAGCTGGCCGCCGCCCGGCGCATGGCCGAGGTGGTCGCGGCGCAGGGCGGGCCGCTGGTGGTGCAGACGATCTACCCCGACAGCCCCGCCAGCCGGGCCCTGCGGGCCGTCGGCGTGCCGGTGCACCGCGACATCGACCGCGCGTGCGCGGTGCTGGCCGGCCTGGTCGAGGTGTCCCACGAGGGCCTGGGCCTGGAGCTCCCGCCGGTCGCGCCGGCGGTCCCGGATACGTCGTACGCCGCGGCGCGCGAGCTGTTCGCCGGTGCGGGGGTGACCTTCCCGGCGGCCGTCGAGGTGCCGGAGGCGGCCGGGCTCGAGGCCGCCCTGGCCCGGGTGGGGCTGCCCGTGGTCCTCAAGGCGACCGGCCGGCTGCACAAGTCGGAGGGCGGCGGGGTGGTCGTGGGCCTGGCCGACGCCGAGCAGGCCCGGACGGCGTACGCCGACCTGGTCCAGCGGCTGGCGCCTCCCGCTGTCTCGGTCGAGGCGATGGCCGACCCGACCGACGGCGTGGAGCTGATCGTCGGCAGCGTCCGCGACCCGAAGTTCGGCGCCGTGGTCCTGGTCGGGCTGGGCGGGATCTTCACCGAGGTGCTCCGCGACACGGCCTGCGGCATCGCCCCGGTCTCGGTCGACGCCGCGCGGGAGCTGCTGCTCTCGCTGCAGGGTGCACCCCTCCTGCTGGGCGCGCGGGGTCGCGCGCCGGTGGACCTCGACGCGCTGGCCGGGCTGGTGGCCGCCGTCTCCCGGCTGGCGGCCGCCCACCCCGAGCTGGTCGAGCTCGAGCTCAACCCGGTGCTGGCCCGCCCCGACGGCGCGCTGGCCCTCGACGCGCGGGTGGTGCCGGCCACCGGTGGCTGAGGTGCGAGGCCGTCCGCGGCCGAGCCTCGAAGCCTGGTGAGCCGAAGCCGGAGCGCACGCGGCGTACGACCGGTCAGCCCCCGGACGGGTCGCCGACGTCCCGGAGGTAGCGCTGGTCGAACTCGTGGACCCACGAGTCCTTGGCCGGGAAGACGCCGTGCTCGAAGGCCCGCGACGTCACACCGCGCTGGACGCGCTCGCAGGCCTCGGTGTCCTGGTGGGTCACCCGCTCGTTGAACTCCACCACGGGCGAGGGGTCGAAGCCGGGGTCGTCGAGCGCCTCGCGGCTGAAGAGGTACTCGGTCACCAGCAGGCAGCTCTGCGGCCCGGTGGGGAAGACCGCCGTGGCCAGGCAGCTGGAGCCGTCCACGTCGAGGAACATCGTCGGGTAGACCATCGCGCCGTAGTAGGACTCCGGGTCGCCCCCGCCGGCGAACCCGGGCAGCAGCGGCAGCCGGAGTCGCGCGTCGTCGACGATCGCGGTGCGTCCGTCGGCCAGGGAGACCCCGCCGTCCTGCCGTCCGCCCTCGAAGATGTCGCCCTTCTTGTACGCCGGGACCACGGCCACCAGCTCGGGGTGGATCGTCGGGCAGTGCAGGCACTCGTTGTAGTTCTCGAGCACGATCTTCCAGTTGGCGCGGACCACGTTGGTGGTGACCTTGCCGATGGCCAGGTCGGCCAGGCCGTAGCGCGCCAGGCTCAGCGGGTCGTCCTGCTGGTCGGCCAGGTGCTCGAGCAGCGGGCGGGGCTCGTCGCGGGAGAGGTTGACGAAGACGAAGCCCTCCCAGACGTCGAGGTGGACCGGCCACAGCGACGTCGACGCGCGGTCGACCTCGTCCTTCTCGATCATCGGCGTGGTGACCAGCGTGCCGTCCAGGGCGTAGCCCCAGGCGTGGTACGGGCAGCGCAGGTGGCTGCGCACCTGACCCTGCTCGTCGTCGCAGATCCGCGAGCCGCGGTGCCGGCAGACGTTGTAGAACGCGCGCAGCCGCTCGTCCTTGCCCCGGACGACCAGGATGCTCTCGTCCGCGATCTCCACCCGCAGCCAGGCGCCCGGGCGGGCCACGCGCTCGGCCCGGCCGACGTAGACCCAGTTGCGGTAGAAGACCCGCTCGGTGTCCACGGCGTAGGTCTCGGCGGAGTGGTAGGCCGGGCCGGGCAACGTCCTCCGGATGTCACTGGCCATTCGCTAACTGTACAGTCAGTCAGTCGGATCTGTCACCGGTCGCCGGCCCTGTGGGCCTTGGGTCCGCCGCCGTAGGCTCGGGTCATGGAGTGGCTGGTGGTCCTGATCCTCGCGGCGATCGTGGTCGCGGTGGTGGTCTCGAGCCGGCGGGGCCGTGAGCGCGAGGTGGCGCAGCGCCGGGCAGAGCTCGAGCCGGTGCAGAAGCTGGCCTTCGAGGACGTGACGGCTCTCGGCACCGACCTGCAGGACCTGGACGCCGAGCTGGCCGGGCGCGAGCTCGACGCCGGAGCCCGGGCCGACTACCAGCGCGCCTTGGACGCCTACGAGTCCGCCAAGGTCTCGGCCGACCAGATCTCCGCGCCCGACCAGGTCCGCCACGTCACCGAGATCCTGGACGACGGCCGCTACGCCATCGCCTGCGTCCGGGCCCGGGTGGCCGGCCAGCCGCTGCCCACCCGTCGCCCGCCCTGCTTCTTCGACCCGCGGCACGGGCTCTCGGTCGCCGACGTCGACTGGACGCCGCCCGGCGGCACCACCCGCCAGGTCCCGGCCTGCGCCCTCGACGCGGAGCGCGTCCGGGCCGGCGCGGAGCCGGACTCCCGCCAGGTCATGGTGGGCGCGCAGCGGATGCCCTACTACGAGGGCGGCCGGGCCTACGCGCCGTACGCCGCGGGCTACTTCGGTGGCGGCATGAACATGCTCTTCACCGGCCTGCTGGTCGGATCCATGCTCGACGGCGGCTTCGGGTTCGGAGACGGCGGCTACGACGGCGGCGACGGCGGCGGCGACGGTGGCTCCGACGGTGGCGACGGCGGGGATGCGGGCGGCGGCTACGACGGTGGCGACGGCGGCGGTGACGGCGGGGGCTTCTTCGACGGTGGCGGCTTCGACGGCGGTGGCGACTTCGGGGGCTTCGACTTCTGAGGGTCGGCGGCGCGACTAGGTTCGTGCGGTGATCCCCGCCCTGGTCGGCCTGCTCGCGTCGGCCCTGCTCGCCGTGCCGACGCTGCCCGGCGGCACCGACGTCGACTACCAGCTCGGCGGTGCGGCCCAGCCGGCGCCGAACGTCGGCATCGTGGTCCGCGACCGGACCGCTCCACCGGCCGCGGGGCTGTTCAACATCTGCTACGTCAACGGCTTCCAGACCCAGCCCGGCGAGCAGCGGTTCTGGCGCCGCCACCGCGACCTCCTGCTGCGGGGGGCCGACGGCCGCCCGGTGGTCGACGAGGCGTGGGGGGAGACCCTGCTCGACCTGCGCACGCCGGCCAGGCGCGAGGCCCTGGCCCGGATCGT
>CAZEPK010000005.1:0-31078 GCA_964514085.1 uncultured Nocardioides sp. | reverse complement strand
TGGGTCCGCGGCTGCGCCGCCCACGGGTACGCCGCCGTGGAGTACGACAACCTGGACTCCTTCACCCGCAGCGACGGGCTGCTGACCAAGCGGCAGGCGGTGGCCTACGCCGCGCTGCTGGTGGGCCAGGCGCACCGGTACGGACTGGCGGCGGGCCAGAAGAACCTGGCCGGCTTCGACGGCACCCGGATCGGCTACGACTTCGCGGTCTCCGAGGAGTGCGGCCGCTACGACGAGTGCCAGCGCTACGTCGACGACTTCGGCGACCAGGTGCTGATGATCGAGTACCGCCCCGAGGACTTCGCCGCGACGTGCACCACCTACGGCGGCAGCCACGCCGTCGAGCTGCGCGACCGCGACCTGACCCCGGGCGGGGTGCACGGATGGTGCTGAGCACGACCGACCTCGGGACCTCGGGCAGCCGGGTGGTCTTCTGCCACGGGCTCTTCGGGCAGGGACGCAACTTCACCGCGGTGGGCAAGGCGCTGGCCGAGCAGCACCGCGTGACGCTGGTGGACATGCCCGACCACGGCCAGTCGCCCTGGAGCGAGCACTTCGACTACCTGCGGGCCGCCGACCAGGTGGCCGAGCTGCTCTCCGCCGACGACCCGGTCGCGCTGGTCGGCCACTCGATGGGCGGCAAGATCTCGATGCTGGTCGCCCTGCGGCACCCCGCACTGGTGGACCG
The DNA here is from genome assembly GCA_964514085.1 of uncultured Nocardioides sp. Taxonomy (GTDB): domain Bacteria; phylum Actinomycetota; class Actinomycetes; order Propionibacteriales; family Nocardioidaceae; genus Nocardioides. The sequence goes on along the minus strand of CAZEPK010000005.1, from coordinate 30,390 downwards.
GCTCGCGGTGGTCGACGTCTCGCCGGTGCCCTACGACCACGCGACCGAGTTCGAGGGCTACCTCCGCGCGATGCGGGCGATCGACCTCGCCGCCCTGGCCAGCCGGACCGAGGCCGACCGGGCCCTGCTCGAGGCGGTGCCGAACCCCACGGTCCGCGGCTTCCTCCTGCAGAGCCTGCGCCGCGAGGGCGTCGACGCGGAGGAGCGGTGGCGCTGGCTGCTGAACCTCGAGCTGCTCGAGCGCGACCTCGACGCGATCACGGACTGGCCGGAGGAGGCGCTGGCCGGCACCCCGCCGTACGACGGGCCGGTGCTCTGGGTCGGCGGCGCGGAGTCCGGCTACCTCCACGCCGACTACGTCGAGGCGATGGACCGGTGGTTCCCCCGCAACCGCAGGGTCACCGTCAAGGGCGCCGGCCACTGGGTGCACAGCGAGCAGCCGCAGGTGTTCCTGGAGGTGCTGCGCCGCTTCGTCGACCAGTAGGTCGCCCTCGGTCCGGCCCGCCCGGTTCGGTCGGGTCCGGGTCAGCGCTGCCGGGCGCGGTAGGCCGCGACGGCGTTGCGGTTGCCGCAGGTCGTGGAGCAGAAGCGGCGCGACCTGTTGCGGGACAGGTCGAGGACCACGCCCTCGCAGCCGTCGTCCGAGCACACGGACAGTCGCGAGAGCTCGTCACCGCGGACCACGTCGACCACGGCCATCGCGGTCTCGACCAGGATCCGGCGGTCGAGGGGCTGGTCGGGGCTGATGGCGTGGATGTGCCAGTCGAGCCGGTCGTGCCGGACCAGCTGCGGCACGGCCCGGGCCTCGCTGAGCATGGCGTTGACCTGCTCCACCGCGGTGTCGGCGTCGGCGGCGGTGAGCAGGGCGCGGAGCCGGGGGCGCAGCGCCCGCACGGCCGCCAGCTCGGCGGCGTCGCGGTCGCGCCGGCCGGAGTACTGGTAGTCCTCCCACACCCGGTCCAGCTCGGCGTGGGTGGTGAGCGTGTCGGGGTCCAGGGCGCTGTTGGCCAGGGTCACCGCGGCTTGGAGGGCCAGCTCGGTGTCATGAGCGAAAACCACGTTGACACCTTACCGGACCACGCCGTAGCGTCATGTCCCATGAGTGCTTTGACCCATGACAGCACCCAGGGAGCCCGCGAGGCCGACACGGCCCGGCTCACCGCCGGTCTGACCTTCGCCCTCGTCTCGGCGGTGTCGTTCGGGATGGCCGGCGCGCTGGCCCGCGGCCTGCTCGAGACCGGCTGGAGCCCCGGCGCGATGACGCTGGTCCGCGTGGGCCTGGCCGCGGTGGCGCTGACGCCGTTCGGGCTGGCGGCGCTGCGCGGGCGGTGGGCGGTGCTGCGCCGCAACCTCGGGCTGCTCCTGGCCTACGGCGCGATCGCGGTGGCGGGGGCGCAGTTCTGCTACTTCTCGGCGGTCCAGCACATGCAGGTCGGGCCGGCGATCCTCATCGAGTTCACCGCCCCGGCCGCCGTCGTGGTGTTCCTCTGGCTGCGGCACGGACAGCGTCCGGGTCGGATGACCGTGGCCGGGGCGCTCCTGGCCGCGCTCGGGCTGGTGCTGGTCCTGGACCTGCTCTCGGGCGCCGACCTCAGCGCGCGCGGGGTCGTGTGGTCGCTGGGCGCGATGGTGGGCTGCGCGACGTACTTCGTGATCAGCGCCGACGAGGACAACGGCCTGCCGCCGCTGGTCCTGGCCTGGGGCGGCCTGCTGGTCGGTGCGCTGGGGCTGGGCGCCCTCGGCCTGGTGGGCCTCCTGCCCATGCACGCGTCGACCGACGCCGCGTCGTACGCCGGTGTGCAGGTGGCCTGGTGGCTCCCGCTGCTGGTGCTCGGGCTGTTCTCCGCCGCGCTGTCCTACGTCGCCGGCATCGCGGCCGGCCGGCGCCTCGGCTCGCGGCTCGCGTCGTTCGTCGCGCTGCTGGAGGTGGTGGCGAGCGTGGGGTGGGCGTGGTTGCTGCTGAGCGAGCTGCCGGGCGCCGCCCAGCTGGTGGGCGGGCTGCTCATCCTGGCCGGGGTGGTCGCGGTCAAGCTGGGGGAGCGCACGGTCGCGGTGCGCGACCCGGCCCTGGCCTGACCGGAGCGGGCGCCCCGACGCGCTAGAGTCCCCCGCGACTCTAGGCGTCGGGGGGTGCCGGATGCAGGCCGAGGACGGCATGTCCGAGCGGGCGGGGCTCAGCCTGCGGCTGGGCCACGACGCGGGCGCCGCGATGCTGGGCCGGGCCGCGGTGCGCGACCTGCTCGCCCAGCACCCGACCACCGACGAGCTGCGCCACGACGCCGCCCTGGTGGTCTACGAGCTGGTCTCCAACGCCACCACCCACGGGCTGCCCGAGGCCGACGGTCGCATCTGCCTGACCTGCGAGGTGGTGGGTGAGGAGCTGGTCGTCGTGGTGACCGACGGGGGCCACAACGGCCTGGTCGCGCTCCAGGACCTCGACTCCGAGGCGGCGCGGGGTCGCGGGCTGACGATCGTCGACGCGCTGACGCTGTCCTGGACGGTCGACCGCTCCGACGGCACGGTGGTGCGGGCGGTGGTCCCGCTCCAGGCGCCGGCGGCCGCGGACGGTCAGCCCCAGGTGCGGACGTAGTCGATCGCGCAGATCGTCAGCACCCGCGCGGCCACGCTGCCCTCGGGCGCCACCAGGGTGAGGGTCGTCCCCTGGCGGCGCGCCCGCGCCTGGCAGGTCGCGAGGACCGCGATGGCGGGGCTCGGCAGGAACGACACGTGGGCCAGGTCGACGGCCAGGGCGGTGGCCAGGGCGTGCGAGCCCTGCTCGATCGCCTCCAGCAGCACCACGCTGGCCCGGTCGTCCACCTCGCCGTGCACCACGAGGACCGCTCGCTCCGCGTCGAGCTCGTGGTGGAAGGCGGCGGGGGCCACAGCGCACAGTAGCGCGCAAGTTCCTGCCCGCCGGGTGCAACATCGCGGCCCTCCCGCGCGTGTTCCGTGAGTGGATGTGGACGTGGAACCGGACCTCGCCCGGCCGACCGAGCCGCCCACGCAGCCGTCGTTCGACGACTGGGTCGCCGCCCGGGGCCCCGGCCTGCTCCGGTTCGCCTACGTGGTGACCGGCTCGCAGCACGCGGCCGAGGACGCCGTGCAGGACGCGCTGGCGCGGGCCTGCGAGCGGTGGGCCCGCGTGGGCCGCGCCCGCGACCCGGACGGCTACGTCCGCCGCATGGTGGTCAACGCCCACATCTCGCGGTGGCGCCGGGTGCGCCGGGAGTCGCCGGTCGCCGACGTCGGGCCCGGCGACCCGCACCCCGACCACGCCGAGCGGCTCGGCACCGGCGACGCCGTGTGGGCGGTGTGCCGGACGCTGCCCCCGCGCCAGCGGGCCGCCGTGGTGCTCCGCTTCTACGAGGACCTCGACTACGCCGAGATCGCCAGCCTCCTCGGCTGCTCCGAGGTCACCGCGCGCTCCCACGTCCACCGCGCCCTGGGCGCGCTGCGCTCCCGACTGTCCGAGGAGGACCGATGACCGACGAGCACGAGCTGGAGGAGGCCTTCCGCGACGGGCTGCGAGCGGTGGCGCAGCGCGCCGAGGTCGGCGTGCCGCTCGCCGCGCGGGCCCGCGCCGGCGCCCGGACCCGTCGGCACCGTCGCTGGGCCGTGGCCGGCACCGTGGCCGCCGTCGTGGCCGTGTCCGGGACCGCCGTGGCGGTCGGGGCCGGCTCCGGCCCGGACCGGCCCTCCGCGGACCGGGCCACTTCCGCGGCCACCTCGTCCTCCGCGCCGGTCAGGCAGTGGCGGGCCGAGTCGTGGCACGGGCTCACGGTCGACGTGCCCGCCGACTGGGGCTGGGGCACCGCGCCGATGCGGTTCCCCGAGCAGGAGCCGGCCTACCTCTGCGGTGACCTCAGCCCGACCACGCCCTACGTGGGCCGCCCGATCATGCTCTCCGACGCCTGCGGCTTCGAGCCGGACGCGGTCCCGGAGGCGCCCTACGTCTGGCTGGGCGCGGACGTCGAGCCCGGCACCGTCGAGCTCCGCGACGGCTACGTCCAGGAGACCGTCGAGGCCTTCGGGTCCACGCTGACCGTCGCCAGCCAGGACCCCGCGGTCCGTCAGCACGTCCTCGACTCCGCCCGCGCCACTACCGACTGCGAGGCCTCGCTGCCCTCGCGCCCGGAGGTGGTCGGGATGCCGGTCGAGGGCCTGGACCCGGTGCACTCCGCGCAGCTGTGCGCCTACACGCCCGGCGACGACGGCTTCGACCTGGTCTACGCCGCCACCCTCGACCAGGCTGCGGCCCAGGCGCTGTACGCCGGCGACGGGCTCGGCGCCAAGAGCCAACGCGACTTCTGCGACAGCAAGTTCTCTGAGTACGTCCGGGTCCGGTTCTCCGGCAAGGACGCCATGGGCGACGCCGAGCTGAGCGCCGACTGGGTGGTCGACCCCGGCTGCCGCCAGGTCGAGGTCGGTCCGGGCTTCGTGCTCCCGGTCGAGGAGGCCGGCCTGGAGACGCTGACGGCCGGCACCGGGCTGCCGAAGGTGCTGCGCGCGTTCATCGGGATGCTGGGCTGACTCACCTCGATGCGGAGCCGCACGGTGACCACGTCGCCGAGCCCGATGCCCTCCGGCCCCCGGATCGCGTCCTTGAGCGGGACGACGTAGGAGCCGTCCTTGGGCCACAGCGCCGTGGTGAGGGTGGTGGCGCCGACCGTGACCGCGACGGGGACCATCCCCCAGCCGTAGCTCACCGCCCGCGCCACGTCGCGGATCTCCTCCGCCTCGCCCTCGGGGACGCGGACGAAGTGGTACGGCGCCGGCCCGCGCCACTCGAAGACCACGTCGGTGAACTCGAGCTCCACGGCAGGGCTAGCGCTGGTCCTGCCGCCGGACGAAGACCTCGCGGGTCAGCATGAGGATCGCCGCGGCGGTGGGGATGGCCAGGAGGGCGCCGACCACGCCGAGCAGGGCCGCACCGACCAGCGCCGCGATGACGGTGACCGCGCCCGGCACGTCGACGGACTTCGACATCACGCGCGGGTAGATGAGGTAGTTCTCCACCTGCTGGTAGACCACGTAGAAGACCACGCAGAAGATGCCGATCTTCGGGTCCTCGGCGAAGGCGATGGCGGTCACGACCACGGCACCGATCGTGGCGCCGATCATGGGGATCACGTCGAGCACGGCGACCACGAAGGCCAGCGCCACGGCGTACTTCCCGAGGCCAACCGCGAAGAGGAAGACCAGCGAGGAGAGGCCGGCGCACAGCGCGACGATGAAGGCGCCGGAGACGTAGCCGCCGACGCTCTCCACGATCCGGTCGCCCAGCCGGCTGACCCGGTCGCGGCGGGAGGCCGGGGCCAGCCGGTAGAGGGCAGCCTTGGTGGTGTCGAGGGAGGAGAGGAAGTACAGCGTCAGGACCAGCACGATGAAGGCGTTGAACAGGGCGCCCAGGACGGCCAGCCCGATCCCGAGCGCGCCGCCGAAGAGCGTGCCGACGAAGTCGCCGCCGGTGACGTAGTCGCGGGCCTTGGAGATGACGTCGTACTCGTCGTCGAGGTCCTGGACGGTCTGGTTGTTCTGAAGCCGGTCGAACCAGTCGGGGGCCTGGTCGGTGATCGACCTGACCTGGTCGGTGATCACGGGCACGATCGCCACCAAGAAGAGCAGCACGGCGATCAGCACGCAGATGATCACCACGACCACGGCGTAGGCGCGGCGCAGCCCGCGCCGCTCGAAGAACACCACCGCCGGGTTGAGGCCCGCGGCGAGGAACAGCGAGACCACGATCAGCATGATCGTGGGGGCGATGGCCTGGATGTTGGTCAGCAGCCAGAAGGCCACCAGCGCGCCCGCGGCGCCGACGAACCCGAGGTAGAACGGCGCACGGTGGTCCAGCGGGGGACCGGGCTCACCGAGGTGCGACGGACCGCCGACGGTGCCGACGTCCTCGGCGTTCGCCGCGTCGTCCTGGACCCGGGTCGCGGCGGGCAGATCGGCGTCCGCCCCGGGGGCCTGCGTGTTCACGGTCCCCTCGGTGCCCGAACCCGCGGGTTTCAGGCGTCCTCGTCGTCGCCGAAGCCGGCCACCACGTCGCGCAGCGACGCCAGCTGGGCGGTGATCGCGTCGCGTCGCTTGGCCAGCCGGTCCACCTCGGACCGGAGCGCGGCCACCTGGCGCTGCTTCTCGGAGTCGCCGCTCGCCACGATCGACTCGGCCTGGGTGGTGGCCGCGGAGACGACCTGCTCGGCCTCGCGCCGGGCGCGGGTCAGGATGCCCTCGGCCTCGGACTGGGCCGCGGTGCGGGCCTGCGTCGCCTGCTGGACGGCCTCACGGGCCCGGTCCTCGGCGGCCGTGGCGCGGGACTCGGACTCCTCGACCAGCCGCTTGGTCTCGGCCAGCGCGCTGGTGTGGTGCTCGGCCGCCTCGCGGGCCAGCCGCTCGCGGTCCACCGCCAGCATGCGTCGGGCCTCCTGCACCTCGCGGTCGACGGCGGCCTTGGACTGCTCGGCCTCCCGCTGGGCGCCGGTGCGCAGCTCGCTGACCTCCTGCTGGGCGGCCAGCCGCAGCTGGTCCGCCTCGCGCTGGGCGCTGGCCAGCAGGTCGGAGGAGTGGCTCTTGGCGTTGCTCCGCTCCTGGTCGGCCTCGGTCATCACCCGGGCCCGGTGGTCCTCGAGCTCCTTGGTGTGGACGATCCGGAGCTCCTCGGCCTCGCGGGACGCGTCGGCCTTGATGGCCTGGGCGTCGCGGGCGGCCTGCTCGCGAATCTCGTCGGCGTCGCGCTGGGCGACCGACCGCATCTCGGCGGCCTCCTCCTCGGCCAGCCGCAGCATCGCGCTGGCGCGACCACCCAGGCCGGCGTACGACGGCTCCTGGGCCTCGGCGGCCGCCTGGCGGGCCTGGACGAGCTGCGACTCGAGCTCTGCGACACGCGACTCCGCGGCCGACGTACGCCGGGCGAGCTCGCCGTGGTCGGTGGTGAGCTGGCGCAGGCGGGCGTCGACGGCGTCCTTGTCGTAGCCGCCGCGGCGCACCTGGGGGAGCGGGGGGAGCGCGGGCGGGGTGACCACCGGCGTGGGCGCGCTGGCCCGGGGAGCCGGCTCGGCCGCCGCCGGCGGCGGGGGGAGCACGGGCTTCTTCTGCACCGGGACCTGGCGCGTGGGCTCTGCGGCCGGCTTCGGCGCCGGGGCGGTGGCCTCGGCCGGCGCGGCCTGCGTCGGCACCGCGGGCGCGACCTCCTCGTCGTCGGCCTCTTCGTCGACCTCGTCGTCGTCCTCGGACCCGGCCTCGTCGGCCGGCTCGGCCTCGGCGGGCAGGGTGGGGATCACCTGCGTCTTCTCGGCGTCGACCGGGTCGACCGGGTCGGCCGCCGTCGCCCCCTGGCTCGCAGCATCGTCCGGCTCGTCGTCGTCGAAGATCGACAGACCCTGGTCCTGGTTGCTCATGGGTAGGCCGAGCTCCTTCGCATGGGGGGCGAGTGACGCGCCCATCCTCCACGATCAGGGCGGGTTTGGCACACCCGAAAGGTCAGGGGCGACCAGACCCTGCCTCAGACCCCGCGGAAGCGGTTGATGGCGTCCTCGTGCTGGGACCGGAACTCCGCGTCGCGCACGCCGAGACCCTCCTCAGGAGCCAGGCAGAGGACGCCGACCTTCCCCTGATGGGTGTTGTGGTGGACGTCGAGCGCCGCCTGCCCGACCTCGTCGAGGGCGTAGGTCCGCGACAGCGTGGGGTGGATCTTGCCCTTGGCGATCAGCCGGTTGGCCTCCCACGACTCGCGGTAGTTGGCGAAGTGGGAGGAGATGATCCGCTTGAGGTTCATCCACAGGTAGCGGTTGTCGTACTCGTGCATGTAGCCCGAGGTCGAGGCGCAGGTGGTGATGGTGCCGCCCTTGCGGGTCACGAAGACCGAGGCGCCGAAGGTCTCGCGGCCGGGGTGCTCGAAGACGATGTCGATGTCCTCGCCGCCGGTCAGCTCGCGGATCTTGGCCCCGAGGCGCTTCCACTCCTGCGGGTCCTGGGTCTGCGGGTCCTTCCAGAACCGGTAGCCCTCCTCGCTGCGGTTGATCACCAGCTCGGCGCCCATGGACCGGCAGATCTCGGCCTTGTCCTCGGAGGAGACCACGCAGACGGGGGTGGCGCCGCCGTTCAGCGCGTACTGCGTGGCGAAGCCACCCAGGCCGCCGGAGGCGCCCCAGATCAGGACGTTGTCGCCCTGCTTCATCTGGCCGCCGTTGTGGCTGACCAGCTGGCGGTAGGCCGTGCAGTTGACCAGCCCGGGGGAGGCGGCCTCCTCCCAGGTGAGGTGGGCGGGCTTGGGCATCAGCTGGTTGGCCTTGACCAGCGCCACGTCGGCCAGGCCGCCGAAGTTGGTCTCGAAGCCCCAGATGCGCTGCTGCGGGTCGAGCATCGTGTCGTCGTGACCCATGTGGTCCTCGAGCTCGACGCTCAGGCAGTGGGCCACGACCTCGGTGCCGGGCTTCCACTTGGTCACGCCGGGCCCGGTGCGCAGCACCACTCCGGCCAGGTCGGAGCCGACCACGTGGTAGGGCAGGTCGTGGCGCTTGGTGAGCGGCGAGAGCCGGCCGTACCGCTCGAGGAAGCCGAAGGTCGAGACCGGCTCGAAGATCGAGGTCCACACGGTGTTGTAGTTGATCGCGCTCGCCATCACGGCGACCAGCGCCTCGCCCGGCCCGAGCTCGGGCAGCGCCACGTCCTCGACGTGCAGGGACTTGCGCGGGTCCTTGTCGCGCGCCTCCATGCCCTCGAACATGTCGACCTCGTCCTTGTGCACGGTCGCGGCGCGGTAGGACTCGGGCAGGGCGAGGTGGGCGAGCTCCTCCGAGCCCCCGTCATCGAGGTGGGCACCGGCGAGGATGGCGTCGAGGATCTGCTGCATGGGCTGAAGTTACCTGTCAGTAGTAGATGTGTTCGACTGGGTGTGACGGACCTGACGTACGCCGACCCGTCGTTACTGATGAGCAGTAACGACGGCTCGGCGGGGTGGGACACGTCGACCCGTCGTTACTGATGAGCAGTAACGACGGGTCGGCGTTCAGTGGTGGGGGTCGCGGGACGGCTCGACGAGCTCCACCAGGATCCCGCCGGCGTCCTTGGGGTGGACGAAGTTGATGCGGGAGTCGGCGGTGCCGCGGCGCGGCTCGTCGTAGAGCAGGCGCAGGCCGCGCTCGCGCAGGGTGGCGCTCACCGCGTCGAGGTCGGCCACCCGGTAGGCCATCTGCTGGATGCCGGGGCCGGAGCGGTCCAGGAACTTGGCGATCGTCGAGGACTCGTCGAGCGGCGCGAGCAGCTGGATGCAGGAGCCGGAGTCGCCCACGGCCATCATCGCCTCGCGGACGCCCTGCTCCTCGTTGACCTCCTGGTGGGCCAGGCGCATGCCGTAGGTGGAGGAGTAGAACTCGATCGCCGCGTCGAGGTCGGCCACGGCCACGCCGACGTGGTCGATGGCCGTGAACAGGTCCCCGGCCAGGCCGCCGGCGGTGGGTGCTGACGTGTCGGAGGTCATGCGAGGCATGGTTACAGAGCCCTAACCTGAGAAGTAAGGTCGATCCCACCATCCGTGGCGTTGGATTCGTCACGTCGAGACGGCTCTCTGCTGGAGGTTCTGCCATGACCGACAACCCATCCGTAATCGTCGCCGGCGCCCGTACGCCGATCGGACGCCTCCTCGGCGGGCTGAAGGACCTCACCGCGGCCGACCTCGGTGGGGTGGCCATCCGGGGCGCCCTGGAGAAGGCCGGCGTCTCGGCCGACCAGGTCGACTACGTGATCATGGGCCAGGTCATCCTGGCCGGCGCGGGCCAGAACCCGGCCCGCAACGCCGCCGTGGCCGGCGGCATCCCGATGGACGTCCCGTCGATCACCATCAACAAGGTCTGCCTCTCCGGCCTCAACGCCATCGCCATGGCCGACCAGCTGATCCGGGCCGGCGAGGTCGAGGTCGTGGTGGCCGGCGGCATGGAGTCGATGACCAACGCTCCGCACCTGCTGCCCAAGTCGCGCGAGGGCTTCAAGTTCGGCGACGTCAAGCTCGTCGACTCGATGGCCTACGACGCGCTCTTCGACCAGGTGACCTCGCAGGCGATGGGGATGCTGACCGAGGAGATCAACGGCGCCTCGCAGAACCTCACCCGCGAGGAGCAGGACGAGTTCGCCGCCCGGTCGCACCAGAAGGCGGCCGAGGCGTGGAAGAACGGCGTCTTCGACGACGAGGTCGTCCCGGTCCCGGTGCCGCAGCGCAAGGGCGACCCGGTGATGGTGACCACCGACGAGGGCGTCCGCGGCGACACCACCGTGGAGTCGCTGGGCAAGCTGCGCCCGGCGTTCAGCAAGGAGGGCACCATCACCGCTGGCTCGTCCTCGCAGATCTCCGACGGCGCCGCCGCGGTCGTGGTGATGAGCAAGGCCAAGGCCGAGGAGCTCGGGCTCGAGTGGCTGGCCGAGATCGGCGCGCACGGCATGGTGGCCGGCCCCGACTCCTCGCTGCAGCTCCAGCCCGCCAACGCCACGGCGCTGGCCTGCAAGAAGGACGGCATCGACCCGGCCGACCTCGACCTGGTGGAGTTCAACGAGGCCTTCGCCGCCGTGGGGATCTCCTCGGCCCGCGAGCTGGGCATCGCCGACGACAAGGTGAACGTCAACGGCGGCGCCATCGCGCTCGGTCACCCGGTCGGCATGTCCGGCGCCCGCGTGGTGCTGACGCTGGCGCTGGAGCTCAAGCGCCGCGGTGGCGGCGTCGGCGCCGCCGCGCTGTGCGGCGGCGGTGGCCAGGGCGACGCGCTGGTCGTGCGTGTCCCGAAGAGCTGAGGCGGTCGACGACCTCGTCGGTCGGGCCCGCCAGGGCGAGGCTCGGGCGGTGGCCCGGCTGGTCTCGATGGTCGAGGACGCCTCGCCCCAGCTGCGCGAGGTGATGGCGGCCCTGACGCCGTACGCCGGCCACGCCCACGTGGTCGGCATCACCGGCTCACCGGGCGTGGGGAAGTCCACGACCACCAACGCGCTGGTCAGCCAGCTGCGAGCGGCGGGCAAGCGCGTCGGCGTGCTCGCGGTCGACCCGTCCTCGCCGTTCTCGGGCGGGGCGCTCCTCGGCGACCGCGTCCGGATGCAGGACCACGCGACGGACCCCGGCGTCTTCATCCGCTCCATGGCCTCGCGTGGCCACCTCGGCGGACTGTCGTGGACCACCCCGCAGGCGCTCCGCGTGCTCGACGCCGCCGGCTTCGACGTGGTCGTCGTCGAGACGGTCGGGGTGGGCCAGAGCGAGGTCGAGGTGGCCGGCCTGGCCGACACCACCGTGGTGCTGATGGCCCCCGGCGCCGGCGACGGGATCCAGGCCGCCAAGGCCGGGATCCTGGAGATCGGCGACCTCTACGTCGTCAACAAGGCCGACCGCGACGGCGCCGAGCAGGTGCGCCGCGAGCTCCGCTCGATGCTGTCGATGTCGTCGGGGTCATCGGGGTCGGGCCAGCGCCCGGACGGGGGCTGGGGGCCGCCGATCGTGCTCACCGTGGCCCAGTCCGGCCGCGGCCTCGACGAGGTCGTCGCCGAGCTCGACCGGCACCGGGCCTGGCTGGAGCAGAGCGGCGAGCTGGGCCTGCGCCGCACCCGCCGGGCCCGCGAGGAGATCGAGGCGATCGCCGTGGCCACGCTGCGCGGCCGCTGGGAGGGCCTGGGCGGCCACGACGACCTCGACGCGCTGGCCGAGGCCGTCGTGGCCGGTCAGAAGGACCCCTACGCCGCGGCCGACGAGCTGGTGGCGGCCAGCGGCTGAGCCGACTGCGCCGCTGCCCGCGGTCGACCGGGCAGCAGGGCCGCGGCCAGCGCGACGGCCACGGTGGTCGCGACCAGGTAGAGCAGCCCCGCCTCGAAGGCGCCGACCATCCCGCGCCCGAGCCGGCCGAAGAACACGATGCCGACCAGCGCCACGCCGAGCGCGTTGGCGACCTGCTGCAGGGTGGACGACGTGGCGGAGACGGTTCCCGCGTGCTGCGGCGGCACCGAGGCCATCACCACGCCGACCAGGCCGGACAAGGTGACGCCCATCCCCACCCCGCCGAGGGCCAGGCCGGGCACCAGCCACAGGACCGAGCCGCCCACGCCGACCTCGGCCACCGCCACCAGCAGCAGGGCGTGGCCCGCGCCGAAGACGAGGGCGGCCCCGCTGATGCCGGCGCGCGGTCCGAAGCGCGTCAGCACACCCACGGCGTACTTGGTGCCGAGCATGTAGGGCACGGCCACGGCGCTGAAGACGACCCCGGAGGCCAGCGGGCCCAGGCCTCGGCCGTCCTGGAGGTAGAGCGCCAGCACCAGGAAGTACGCCGCCATGCCGGTGAAAAGCAGGAACTGGCCCAGCTGCCCCGCACCCACGGCGCGGTGGCGCATCGGCTCCAGGTCGACGAGCGGAGCGGTGCCCCGCCGGCGCAGCGCGGCGCCGCGCAGTGCGGCCAGGACGGCGAGCCCGGCAGCGCCCACCAGGGTCAGCTCCGTCCAGAGCGGCCAGCCCTGGTCCTGGCCCTGGACCAGCGGCAGGACCAGCGCGGTGAGCGCCCCCACGACGAGCAGGCTCTCCGCGGCGTCCGGGAGCGGCGCCGGCACCCGGGTGTCGGGCAGCAGGCGAGGGGCGGCCAGGAGCGCGGCCAGGCCGACAGGCACGTTGACGAGGAAGATCGAGCGCCAGCCGGAGCCCGCCAGGTCCAGGTGGATCAGCAGCCCGCCGACCAGCTGGCCCGAGGCCGCGGCCACGCCCATGACCGTCGCGTAGGCGCCGAGGGCCCGGACCCGGTGCGGCCCGTCGTACACGTCGCCGATGAGGGACAGCACGGTGGGGCCGACCATGGCGGCCGCGGCGCCCTGGACCAGCCGCGCGGCCAGCAGCGTGTCGATGTCGGGGGCGAAGCCGCACAGCGCCGAGCTGAGGACGAACAGCCCGGTGCCGAGCACGAACATCCGTCGCCGGCCCCAGCGGTCGGCCAGCCGGCTGGCCACCAGCAGCAGCCCGCCGAAGGAGAGGGCGTAGCCGGCCACCAGCCACTGCAGGGCGGCGGTGTCGGCGTGCAGGTCCTGCTGCACCGAGGGCAGCGCGACGTTGACCACGAAGAAGTCGAGGACGATGAGGAAGATGCCGGTCAGCAGGACCGCGAGCGGCCCGCGCCGGAAGGCTGTGGAGCTGTCGGTGGGTGTCATGGGGATGTTCTCCGGCCTCCCGCAACGGGAGGGTCAACCCCGGTCGCCGACCGCTGGACCCTCCTGCTGGGGGAGAGTGCAAGGTGGGTGCATGGAGACGCTCCTCAGCATCGGCGACTTTTCGCGGATGACGTTCCTGACCGTGAAGGCGCTGCGGCACTACCAGGTGGTCGGGCTCCTCGAGCCGGCCCAGACCGACCCCAGCAGCGGCTACCGCTACTACCGCCCCGAGCAGGTGGCCCAGGCCCGGCTGATCCGCCGGCTCCGCGACCTCGACCTGCCCGTGGACGACGTGCGGGCCGTGCTCACGGCGCCCGACGAGGCCACCCGCAACGCGGTCATGGTGGAGCACCTCGACCGGATGAGCCGCCAGCTCGAGCAGGTCCAGGACACCGTCGAGTCGTTGCGGCGGATGCTGTCGGGCGACGGCGGCGAGCTCGGCGTCGAGCTCCGCGACGAGCCGAGCACCATGGTGCTGGCGATCCGCGGGCAGGTCGACGGCGACTCCGTCGTCTCGTGGTGGCTCGAGGCCTTCACCGAGCTGCACCGGCTCCTCCGCACGGCGGGGATCGCGCGCACCGGCCCGGACGGGGTCGAGTTCCCCACCGCGTTCTTCACCGACGGTGCGGCCGAGCTGGTCGCCTTCGTCCCCGTCGAGCGGGTCCCGGCCCTGGCGGGCCGGGTCGAGGCGGTGACCCGTGCGGCGGCGACGTACGCCGTGGCGGTGCACGACGGCCCGATGGTGGACCTGGACGAGGCCTACTCGGCGGTCGGGCGGACCGCCGTCGAGCAGGCGCTCGCTGCGGACGGCCCGGTGGTCGAGCGCTACCTGCCGACCGGTGCCGCCGACGACCTGCTCGCGCACACCACCGAGGTGTGCTGGCCGGTCAGTACCTGACGACCGGCAGGTCGTCCTGCTCCCCGAAGACCGAGCGGAGCTCGGTGTAGCACTCGGTCCAGCGCTGGACGCCGCCGAGGTCGCGGGCCTCGAAGGCGGTGGCGGCCATCCGCGAGGCGAGCCCCATCGCGAACTCTGGCGCGCGGGCCAGGCTGGCGTAGAGCAGCACGAACGACGAGCTCTGCATCGGCATCTTCGGGGGACTCACTTCTGCGGGGGGTGACATCGGGGGAGGTGCACAGTCAACGTCAGGCCGGCCGTCCTGTGATGGTGAACGCGCCACCGTCTAGACAGGACTGGGGTCGAATGGCACGGGTCGGCCATGCCCGGACGACGGGCGGCCGGGGGTGCGCCTCGTCCGATCGGCGAGCCGGCGAGTGCCGAGGGACCCGGTCAGGCCCTAGCCTCCGTTCGTGATCGCCAGCGGACCGGTCACCCAGGTCTGCTGGGTGACCGACGACCTCGAGGCCACCGAGAGCCTGATGGCCCGTCGGTTCGGCGGCGGCGCCTGGACCCGCCTGCGCGACGTCACCTTCGGCGCGGACACCACCACCCTGCGCGGGCAGCCGGTCGAGTTCACGGCCCACGTCTCGCTGGCCTACGCCGGCGACCTGCAGCTCGAGGTCATCGAGCCGGTCAGCGGCCCGACGATCCACGCGGAGTTCCTGGCGGCGCACGGGCCGGGGCTGCACCACGTCTGCCGCGAGGTCGACGACCTCGACGCGGCCTGCGCCCGGGCTGAGGCGGCCGGCACGCCGGTGCTGATGCGCGGCTCGATGATGGACGGCCAGATCGCGTTCGCCTACCTCGAGGCGGCGGAGGGCTCGGCCGACGACGGGGCCGACGGCGCGCCGTACCTCGAGCTGGCGCAGGTCGGACCGCAGATGAAGGAGTTCTACGCCGCCGTCAGGGCCGGCTCGTCGGAGGCCGCACGATGACGAGCGACCGGGTCGCCGTCGTCACGGGGGTCGGGGCCGGGTCCCTCGGTGAGGCGATCACCGGCGGGCTCCACGACCTGGGGTTCCGGGTGCTCACCTCGACCCGCACCTGTGCCACGACCGACGACACCCACGCGATGGAGCTGACCAGCCGGGCCTCCGTCGCGGAGTTCGCCCAGTGGGTGGGGGAGAGCACGGACCGGCTCGACGTCCTGGTCAACAACGCCGGCGTCCACCTCGACCTGCGCTCGGCCTGGCACGAGCCGCACCTGGTCGACGGGATGGAGGTGCACTGGCGCACGAACTACCTCGGCACCGCCCAGCTCACGCGGCTCCTGCTCCCGCTGCTGCTCGACACCGCGCAGGCGCAGGGCGAGGCACGGGTGGTCGAGGTCGTCTCCAAGCTGCACGCCCGCGGCCGCAACGAGGGCCTGGACGGGCACCTCGCGCCGTACGACTCGTGGTCGGCGTACGGCACCTCCAAGCTGGCCCTGGTGCACGAGGCGCGGGAGGTGGAGCGGCGCTACGGCAGCCGCGGGCTGCACGCCTACTCGGTCCACCCCGGCGCCGTGGCCACCCACATCGCCGACCGTGGCCTGGAGACCGCGCCGGTGCTCGGCCGGCTGCGCAAGCTGGCCGCGCCGCTGGAGCGCCGGGCGCTGAAGAGCCCCGTGGAGGGCGCCCGCACCGTGCTGTTCTGCGCCACCTCGGCCCAGGCGGAGCCGGGCGGCTACCACCGCTCCTCGGCCCCGAGCACGCCGTCCGAGGACGCCCAGGACCACGAGGCCGGCCGGATCCTCTGGGAGAACACCTCGCGGTGGTGCGAGGAGGGCTGACCTCCGCGGCTGCGGTAGTCCGTGGCCCACCGGCCCCCAGGGCCGCACCGGAGGGGCCAGAACGTCGCGGACTACCGCAGCGGCGCGCCGCCCCCGGTCACAGCAGCAACTCTGGTAACTGTAGTCGCGTACCTGTGCACTCTTCCCCGGCTCGACAGGACGGACCCACCATGAACAAGGGCGTGCTCGCCGTGCTCGTGGTCTTCTTCGGCTTCTGGATGTTCACCGACCCGCACGGCCTGGCCGGCTTCACCCAGTCGACCGGTGACGCGGTCGCGGGCTGGGGCCAGAAGCTCTTCACCTCGCTCATCGCGTTCCTCGGCGACCTCTGAGGGACGGCACGCGCTTGAGCATGCTGGCCCGGATCACCGAGCCCGACGTCGGTCGCTACCTCCTGCGCGACGAGGACGAGGTCGTGGTCGACGAGGTGCGCCGGCACTGGGTCGTCTATGTCCTGCCCGTCGCCGAGCTGCTGGTGGCGGTGGTGCTGATGTTCGTGGGCACCTTCGTGATCCAGCCGGCCGACCCGGGCGGCTGGCTGGTCCTGGTGGGGCTGGTGCTGGCCCTGCACGCGTCGTGGGTGACCGTGCGCGAGCGCCGCGAGTGCTTCGTGGTCACCAACATGCGGGTCTTCCGGCTGCACGGTGTCCTCTCCACCCACCGCGCCACCATGCCGCTGAGCCGGATCCTCGACATCACCGTCGACAAGCCGGTCGTGGGCCGCATCCTCGGCTTCGGCCACCTGACCTTCGAGTCGGCCGCCCAGGACCAGGGCCTGCGCGAGATCCGCTACGTCGGCCGCCCCGACGAGCGCGACCTGAAGATCCAGCGCGTGGTCCAGGTGGTCGGGCTCCGCGGCCCGCGCCGCTGACCCACCCGCCCCCCCGTCCTCCGTCGAGACACGGATATTGGTCGTCCCCAGGACTCCAGGACAGCCGTTCTCCGTATCTCGACGCCAGACGGGCCGGCACCTGTCGGCACCCGGCACTAGCGTCGCAGCGTGGTCAGCGCGGACGACGTGCGAGCGGTCGGGCTCGCCCTGCCTCGCGCGTACGAGCGGATGGTCAACCGACGCTGGAAGCTGCGGGTGGGCCAAGATCGTCTTCGTGGCCTTCAGCCGCGACGAGACGCAGATGGGCTTCGGCTTCCCCAAGGCCGAGCGCGACGGGCTGGTGGAGTCCGACCCCGAGACCTTCTTCCTCCCGCCGACGAGCGACCTGCGCTACCAGTGGGTCTGCGCCCACCTCGGCCGGCTCGAGCAGCAGGAGATGCGCGAGCTCGTCACCGACGCGTGGCGGATGTGCACGCCCAAGATGCTGCACGACCTCCCCGAGCAGCCGGCGCCGACGGCCGCGGCCTGGGCGGCCATGGACGCCGCCGAGTGGGGTGAGCTGCGGCCGCTGCTCCACCCCCACGTGCACTGGCAGGACCGCGCGCTCGGGCTGCGTGGCCGGACCCAGGTCCTGCAGCACCTCCAGTCGCACCCGACGCCGCGGCCGCCCCGGGAGGTCGAGGTCCGCGACGGGCAGGTCTACCGCTGGACCCGGTGAACCGGCCGACCGGCCCGCAGACCGCGCTCTCTAGGATTGCCGCATGACGCAGCAGCCGTTCTCGCGCCCCGGCGCGATCGACCTCTCCGGGCTCAAGCGACCCGCCGCCGGCGCTCCGCCGGCCGGCGCCGTTGGTGGCGGTGCGGCCCCGGCCGGCGGGTCGTCGTACTGGCTCGACATCACCGAGGAGAACTTCCAGGCCACCGTCGAGGCCTCGCTCACCGCGCCCGTCCTGCTGGCCTTCTACTCCCCGACGCGGCTGCCCGAGAGCGAGCAGATGGCGCGCGACCTGGCCACCGTGGCCGAGGAGTACGAAGGCCGCTTCCTGGCCGGCCTGGTCGACATCGACGCCCAGCCCGCCATCGCCCAGGCGGTGCAGCTGCAGTCGGTGCCCTTCGTCTTCGCGGTCATCGACGGGCGTCCGCAGCCGCTGATCCAGGACGTGCTGCCGCTGGACAACCTGCGCGCCGCCATCAACCAGGTGATGCAGCAGCTCACCACCCAGGGCATCACCGGCCGCCACCAGCCCCGCTCGGCGGCCGGGCCGGCTGCGGAGACCGAGGACGGCGAGCCGCCGCTGGACCCGCGCTACGCCCCCGCCCAGGACGCCCTCGAGCGCGAGGACTACGACGGCGCCGTGGCGGAGTACGACAAGCTCCTCAAGGCCAACCCGGCCGACAGCGAGGCGGCCGCCGGGCTGGCCATGGCCAAGGTCCTCCAGCGCACCCAGGACGTCGACGCCACGGCGGCCCGTTCGGCCGCGGACGCGGCGCCGGACGACCTCGCGGCCCAGACCCTGGCCGCCGACCTCGACCTGCTCACCGGCGACCTCGACGCGGCCTTCAGCCGGCTGGTCGAGCTGGTGCGCCGGAGCGCCGGTGACGACCGCAACGCCGCGCGCGAGCACCTGCTCGGCCTGTTCGCGGCCGTCGGCAACGATGACCCGCGGGTGCTCAAGGGCCGGCAGGCCCTGGCCAACGCGCTGTTCTGAGCTCCGCTCAGGCGGCGGGGGCGGTGTCGGGGCCGCCGAGCGCACGGGTGGCCCGGACCAGGGCCTCGCCGGTGAACGCCGACTCGCGCTGCCCGGCGCAACCGACGGCCAGCGCGCAGGCCAGGCCGAGGTAGTAGCCGTCCAGCCAGGCCGGGTTCGGGTCGGGCACCGGCGGCAGCCAGGGCGGGAGCTTCGGCGCGTGCGGGTACGTCGGGCAGGGGTCGTCCTCCCAGTCCGCCAGCGGCAGCACCTCCTGCCCGAGCTTCTCGGCCTGCCACTGCAGCCGGACCAGCTCGCGGCCGACGGCAGCGCCATAGGCCTCCGGGGGCGGACCGGGCGGCAGGGGCTGCGGGTTGAGCTCGGTGTAGACCTCGGCCGGCAGCGGCGGGAGCGGCTGCGGGTTGAGGGCCACGGGGCCGATGACGTCCCAGATCGCGGGGACGCGCGAGGCGATGATCACGAAGAGTCGCGGGTCGATGTCCATGCCGCCAGCGTCCGCCGCGCCGCGTGCGCCCCGCATGACGCGAACGGGCTATGGCCTCAGCCGGCCCCGGACTCGGTGTACGTCGGCCCGTCGCCGGTCACGTTGGCCAGCGCGCTCCGGACGCGCCGCGCGGTGAAGTCGGCGCAGCGCTCGCGCACCTCCTCGGCGGTGCAGAAGGCGGCGTCGCGGATCTCCCGCTCCTGCCGGACCACCTCGTCCAGGATCGCCGGGTCGTGCTCACCGCCGTCGAAGACCAGGCAGAGGGCGTCGTCCCACCCGCTCCACGGCGGCAGCCAGTCGGTCAGCAGCAGCCGGCCTGCGGGGATCTGCAGCGCGAGCTCCTCCTCGACCTCGCGGCTCACCGCCACCTGCGGTGACTCGCCGACCTCGACCACGCCGCCGGGCAGGTCCCAGTCCTGCTTGTAGGTGAGCCGGCACAGCAGCACCCGGCCATCGTGGTCGCGGACCAGCATCTGGCTGATGGCCCGCTTGCGGGGCAGGAAGGAGTTGAGCAGGGCCCGGAAGCCCTCGGGCTCGCTCGGGGGCAGGTCGTCGGCGAGCCGGGCGTAGACGATCAGGTCGGCCGAGCCTCCGTCGGCGCTGACCCCGCGCATCACGCCCTCGCGGCGCAGGCCCGACCAGGTCGCCACCCGCTGGCCCGGGTGGTCGTCGGGCTCGACCCAGGCCTCCACGCGGGCGTGGTCGGCCAGGGCCGCGACCACCGCGGCCTGGACGTCCTCGATCGGCTGCCCCTCGGGCCACTCCAGCCGGGCCACGCCGTCGCCGACCGTGGTCACGCGGACGGCAGCGGGGTCGGTCACGCGGTCAGGTTAGTAGCCGGGTCCCAGCCCCACGTCGCGAGGTTTCGAGACGGTCGCTGCGCGACCTCCTCAACCACCGGAGTGACGGAACCACACCGTCGCCAGGGGCGGCACGACGATGTCGGCGTACGCCGGCTGGCCCAGGTGGTCGCCGTCGACGGCGGTGATGCCGCCGAGGTTGCCCACGCCCGAGCCGGTGTAGCCCTCGGCATCGGTGTTGACCACCTCGTCCCACGTCCCGGCCGAGGGCAGCCCGAGCCGGTAGCCCTCGTGGGGGATCGCGGAGAAGTTCGAGACGCAGACCAGGTCGGGCCCCGAGGCCGCGCGGCGGATGAACGAGAAGGTGTTGCGGCCAGCGTCGTTGGCGTCGACCCACTGGAAGCCGCCGGGGTCGTCGTCGCCCTGCCAGAGGGCGGGGGAGCCGACGTAGGCGGTGTTGAGGTCGCGGACCAGCGAGTGCACGCCACGGTGCTCGGGGTGGTCGAGCAGCCACCAGTCGAGCTCGCGGGCCTCGGCCCACTCAGACTCCTGGCCCAGCTCGGCGCCCATGAAGAGCAGCTGCTTGCCGGGGTGGGCCCACATGAAGCCGAGGTAGGCGCGCAGGTTGGCCAGCTGCTTCCAGCGGTCGCCGGGCATCTTGCGCAGCAGCGAGCCCTTGCCGTGGACCACCTCGTCGTGGCTGATGGGCAGGACGTAGTTCTCCGACCAGGCGTAGACCAGGGAGAAGGTCATCTCCCCGTGGTGGTAGGAGCGGTAGAGCGGGTCCTGCTGCATGTAGCGCAGCGAGTCGTGCATCCAGCCCATGTTCCACTTGAAGCCGAAGCCCAGGCCGCCGGCCGAGGTCGGCCCGGTGACCTGCGGCCAGGATGTCGACTCCTCGGCGATGGTGGTGACGCCGGGGGTGCGCTTGTAGACGGTGGCGTTCATCTCCTGGAGGAACTGCACTGCCTCGAGGTTCTCGCGGCCGCCGTACTTGTTCGGCGTCCACTCGCCCTCCTCGCGGGAGTAGTCGAGGTAGAGCATCGAGGCCACGCCGTCGACCCGGAGCCCGTCGGCGTGGTACTCCTCGAGCCAGTAGAGCGCGTTCGCGTAGAGGAAGTTGCGCACCTCGTTGCGACCGAAGTTGAAGATGTGGGAGCCCCACTCCTTGTGCCACCCGCGCTGGGGGTTCGGGTCCTCGTAGAGCGGGGTGCCGTCGAAGCGGACCAGCGCCCACTCGTCGGTGGCGAAGTGGCCGGGCACCCAGTCCAGGATCACGCCGATGCCGGCCTGGTGCAGCCGGTCCACGAGCAGCCGGAAGCCGTCGGGGTCGCCGAAGCGCGAGTCGGGGGCGAAGTACGACGTCACGTGGTAGCCCCACGACCCGCCGAACGGGTGCTGCATGACCGGCATCAGCTCCACGTGGGTGAAGCCGAGGTCGGAGAGGTAGCCGGGCAGCTCGTCGGCCAGCTCCTCCCAGGTCTTGCCGCGCCGCCACGACGCGAGGTGCATCTCGTAGACCGACATCGGCTCGTGCACGTGCTGCTTGGCCGGCCGCGCGTCCATCCAGGCGGCGTCGCCCCACTCGTAGGTCGACTCGAAGACCTTGGAGGCGGTGTCCGGCGGGATCTCGGCGTACGCCGCCATCGGGTCGGCCTTCTCCCGCCACTGCCCGTCGGCGCCGAGGACGGCGTACTTGTAGGCCGTGCCCGAACCCACGTCGGGCACGAAGAGCTCCCACACGCCGGACTGGCCGAGCTCGCGCATCGGGTGCTCGCGGCCGTCCCAGCTGTTGAAGTCGCCCTTGAGGCGGAGGGCCCGCGCCGCCGGCGCCCACACCGCGAACGACGTGCCGGTCACGGTGTCCCCGAAGGGCGTGGCGTAGTGGTGCACCCGCGCCCCGAGGACGGTCCAGAGCAGCTCGTGACGGCCCTCGTTGATGAGGTGCAGGTCCATCTCGCCGAGCGTGGGCAGGAAGCGGTAGGGGTCGTCGCGGGTGAGGGGCGGCGCGCCGTCGTACTCGACCTCGAGGCGGTAGTCGGGGACGTCGGCGTCGGGCAGCACGCCGACCCAGATCCCCTCGTGCTCGTGGCTGAGCTCGTGCACGCTGCCGTCGCCGTGGCGCACGGCCACCCGCTTGGCCAGGGGCTTGAAGGCGCGGACGGTCACCCCGCCGTCGTGGGGGTGCGGGCCCAGGACGGTGTGGGGGTTGCCGTGCTCGCCGCGGACGACCAGGTCGAGCAGCTCGCGGGGGATCTCGAGCACGGTGGGGGTGGTCGTCGAATCCGGTGGGGTGGTCATGCGGCTCCGATCCTGGCCACGGCCTGGAGGGGGATCTCCACCCAGGAGGGGCGGTTGCGGGTCTCGTAGACGGTCTCGTAGACGGCCTTGTCTGCGACGTAGGCGTTGAGCAGGCACTGCTGCTCCGGGGACGGGGCCCCGTCGGCGTACGCCGTGAGGAAGTGGTTCTTGTTCCGCTCGGCCCACTCCTGGGCCCGGGTGTCCATCAGCTCGGCGTCGGTCTGGTCGCTGGTGGCCAGCGAGCGCTGGACCACCCGGGCGGCGTAGTCGAAGCTGCGCAGCATCCCGGCCACGTCGCGCCAGGGGGAGTCGGGCAGCTGCCGCTCGGCCAGCGCCTTGGCCGGCTCGCCCTCGAAGTCGACGATCTTCCAGCCGATGGAGGTGCGCAGGGTCTGGCCCAGGTGGAGGTCACCGTGCACCTGCTGCACGTCGAGGCCGTCCAGCTTGGACACCGCGTCGAAGGCGGCCTCCAGGGCCGGGGCGTGCTCGGCCAGCTCAGGCACCACCGGCAGCGCGGCATCGAGCCGCCCGCGCATGGTGGCGGCCAGCTCGGCCGCGGCCGAGGCCGGCCGGGTCTCGGACGGGAAGTGCTCGCGCAGCACCTCGTGCACCTCGCGGAGAGCCTCGCCGAGCCGGGTGGCCTCGCCGGCGAAGTCGCCGCCGGACTCGTGGGCGTGCACCTCGAGGTCGCCGAAGAGGGCCCGCACGCTGGCCAGGGCCAGGTCCCAGCCGTCGCTGGCCGTGCGCAGGAACTGCTGCAGCATGGCCAGCTGCAGCGGCTGGCCGTCGAGCTCGACCTCCAGCCAGCCGTAGAGCTTCGGGACGTGCTCGTTGCCGACCTTGGTCAGCACCTCGTGCACCGCGACGTCCGGGTTGATCCCGGGGGTCACCTTGCGGAACACCTTCATGAGCGCGTCGTCGCCGAAGGCCACCGAGGAGTTGGACTGCTCGCCGCTGAACAGCGTGGAGTGCGCCTCGAGGTCGAGGTCGTGACCGGGCAGCCGGTGGAAGTGCAGCCCGTCGGTGGCCTCCGGCGGCGCGTCGAACGCGCGCTGCCACAGCGCCATCGCCTCGCGGTCGTGGAGGGCGTCGTAGGCGTGCACCCAGCCGTGCTGCGGGTCCTCCCACCAGCCGACGAAGGCGTGGTCGAGCCGGTGCTCCGGCTCCTGGTAGGAGGAGAGCGGTACCTGGTAGAGTTCCGTGCCGCCCTCGGCGTCGGAGTAGGTGACCTCAACCAGGTGGATGGCCACGACCGGCGGCCCGCCCGGCAGCTCGCCGATGGTCCGCACGCCGGTCACGGCGTACGGGCGCCCCTTCCCGCCGAACCACCGGGTGCGTTCGAGGTGGCCCGCGAAGAGCTGGGGGTCGAGCGTCGTGCCGCCGTCGGCTGGTGTCGTCACAGGAGCTGGCCCTCCTCGGGGTCGTCGGCGCCGACGAGGCGGAACCAGTAGAAGCCGTAGCCGCCCAGGGTGAGCAGGTAGGGGAGCTCGCCCACGGCGGGGAACTGCACGCCGCCGAGCAGCTCGACCGGGCGCATGCCCTCGAAGCGGCGCAGGTCGAGCTCGACCGGCTGGGGGAAGCGGGACAGGTTGTTGACGCAGACGACGACCTCGGTGGACCCGTCGTCGACCACGTGCTCGCGGGCGAAGGACAGCACCGAGGGGTTGGAGCCGCCCAGGTCGGTGAAGGACCCGAGCCCGAACGCGTCGTAGCGGCGCCGGATCTGCAGCATCCGCCGCATCCAGTGCAACAGGGAGGAGGGGTTCTCGAGCTGGGCTTCCACGTTGACCGACTGGTACCCGTAGACGGGGTCCTGGATCGCCGGGAGGTGGAGCTTGCCGGGCGTGGCCGCCGAGAAGCCGGCGTTGCGGTCCGGGGTCCACTGCATCGGTGTCCGCACCCCGTCGCGGTCGCCGAGCCAGATGTTGTCGCCCATCCCGATCTCGTCGCCGTAGTAGAGGACGGGCGAGCCGGGCAGGGAGAGCAGCAGTGCGTTGAACAGCTCGATCTGGTTGGTGTCGTTGTCGAGCAGCGGGGCCAGCCGGCGCCGGATCCCGATGTTGGCCTTCATGCGGGGGTCCTTGGCGTACTCGTCCCACATGTAGTCGCGGTCCTCGTCGGTGACCATCTCGAGGGTCAGCTCGTCGTGGTTGCGCAGGAAGATGCCCCACTGGCAGCCGGTGGGGATGGGCGGCGTCTGCTCCAGGATCTCCGAGATCGGGAAGCGCGACTCCCGGCGGACCGCCATGAAGATGCGCGGCATCACCGGGAAGTGGAAGCACATGTGGCACTCGTCGCCGCCGGACTCGAAGTCGCCGAAGTAGTCCACGACGTCGGACGGCCACTGGTTGGCCTCGGCCAGCAGGATCTTGCCGGGGTACTTCTGGTCGACGAACCGCCGCATCTTGCGCAGGAACTCGTGGGTCTCGGGGAGGTTCTCCCCGTTGGTGCCCTCGCGCTCGTAGAGGTAGGGCACGGCGTCGAGCCGGAAGCCGTCGAGGCCCATGTCGAACCAGAACGACACCGCCTCGAGGATCGCGTCGTGCACGGCCGCGTTGTCGAAGTTGAGGTCGGGCTGGTGGCTGAAGAAGCGGTGCCAGTAGTACTGCTGGCGGACCGGGTCCCAGGTCCAGTTCGACGGCTCGGTGTCGACGAAGATGATGCGGGCGTCCTGGTACTTCTCGTCGGTGTCGGACCAGACGTAGAAGTCGCCGTAGGGACCCTCGGGGTCCTCGCGGCTGGCCTGGAACCACGCGTGCTGGTCGCTCGTGTGGTTCATGACGAAGTCGATGATCACGCGGATGTCGCGCTTGTGCGCCTCATCGAGGAAGGTGTGGAAGTCGTCGACCGTCCCGATCTCCGGGAGGATGTTGACGAAGTCCGCCACGTCGTAGCCGCCGTCGCGCAGAGGGCTGGCGAAGAACGGCGGGATCCACAGGCAGTCCACGCCGAGCCACTGCAGGTAGTCGAGCTTCTCGATCAGGCCCTTGAAGTCGCCGGTGCCGTCGCCGTTGGAGTCGCGGAACGAGCGGACGAGGACCTCGTAGAAGACAGCGGTCTTGAACCAGTCGGGCGTGCTGCCCTCCTGGTCGGGGAACGGGTCGGCGTCGACCGGCGGGCTGGTCTCCACGTAGGAGGCCTCCAGCTCCGTGCCCACCGCGGCGTCGCTGCCGTCCAGGACCGAGCCGTCGACCAGCGTGCCGTCGACCGTCGTCCCCGTGGTCTCGGTCTCGGTGCTCACGCGTTGCTCCTCACCGTCAGTACGTGGGCCGGCTCGTGGCCGGGGTCGAGCCGCACGAAGTTGTGCTGGCCCCAGCTCCACTCCTCGCCGGTGATCTCGTCGTGCACCGCGAAGGTGTCGCCCCACGACCGGCCCATGGCGGGGAGGTCGAGGTGGACGGTGGTCTCGCGGGTGGCGTGCGGGTCGAGGTTGACGACCGTGATGACGGTGTCGCTGCCGGCCGACTTGGAGAAGCACAGGATGTTCTCGTCGTCGCTGCTGTGCACCACCGTGTTGCGCAGCAGCTGCAGCGCCGGGTGCTCGCGCCGGATCTGGTTGAGCCGCGTGAGGTACGGCGCTAGCGTGCGTCCCTCGGCGGTCGCGCCTTCCCAGTCGCGCACCCGGACCTGGTACTTCTCGCTGTCGAGGTACTCCTCGCTCCCGGGCCGGACCGCGACGTGTTCGTAGAGCTCGTAGCCGGCGTAGACGCCCCACGACGGGGAGCCCGTGGCGGCGATCACGGCGCGGATCTTGAAGGCCGGCGGGCCGCCGTACTGCAGGTAGGCGTGGAGGATGTCGGGGGTGTTGACGAAGAAGTTCGGCCGCATGAGGTGGTCGGTCTCGTGGGAGACCTCCCGGAGGTACTCCTCGAGCTCCCACTTGGCGTTGCGCCAGGTGAAGTAGGTGTAGCTCTGGTGGAAGCCGATGGCGCCCAGCCCCTGCATCATCGCCGGCTTGGTGAAGGCCTCGGCCAGGAAGAGGACGTCGGGGTCGGTGCGGCGGATCTCCTTGAGCAGCCACTCCCAGAAGGCGACCGGCTTGGTGTGGGGGTTGTCGACCCGGAAGATCCGGACGCCGTGGCTCATCCAGTGCTTGACGATGCGCAGCACCTCGCGGCAGATGCCGACGGGGTCGTTGTCGAAGTTGACCGGGTAGATGTCCTGGTACTTCTTCGGCGGGTTCTCCGCGTAGGCGATCGTGCCGTCGAGCCTGGTGGTGAAGAACTCGGGGTTGCTCGTCACCCAGGGGTGGTCGGGCGCTGCCTGGAGAGCCAGGTCCAGGGCCACCTCGAGGCCGAGCCCGCGGGCCCGCTCGACGAAGGCGTCGAAGTCCTCGAGGGTGCCGAGGTCGGGGTGGACCGCGTCGTGCCCGCCGTGCTGCGAGCCGATGGCCCAGGGTGAGCCGGGGTCGTCCGGGCCGGGGGTCAGGGTGTTGTTGGGGCCCTTGCGGTTGACCTCGCCGATGGGGTGGATCGGCGGCAGGTAGATGACGTCGAAGCCCATCTCCGCGACCGCGTCGAGCCGCTCCGCGGCGGTCTGGAAGGTGCCGGTGTGCACCGTGCCGTCGGCGTCGACGGTGGCGCCCTCGGAGCGCGGGAAGAACTCGTACCAGCTGCCGAACAGCGCCCGCGGGCGGTCGGCGTACGCCGGGTAGGGGCCCTCGATCGTGACCAGCTCGCGGACCGGGTGGGCCTCCATCACCGCGACCAGGGCCGGGTCCTGCAGCACCGCGAGCCGGGCCGCGGGCGGGCGGCCGGGGTCGCCAGCCGCGTCGATGGCGCTCTGCAGCAGCTTGCCCTCGGCGCTGGCGGCGTCGACCTGGTCGAACACCTTCTGGCAGAGGACCTTGCCCTCCTCGAACATCAGGTCCACGTCGACACCGGCCGGGATCTTGAGGCCGGCGTCGTGCTCCCAGGTGGCGATCGGGTCGGACCAGGCCTGGATCTCGAAGGACCAGGGCCCGCCCACGTCGGGCGTCACCCACGCGTCGTAGCGGTCGGGGACGGACTCGTGCTTGGTCATCCGCACCGGAGGACGCTTCGTGCCGTCGGGCGCGGTGAGCACCACCTCGGCCGCCAGCTGGTCGTGCCCCTCGCGGAACACGGTGGCGCGCACGGGGAACGGCTCACCGACCGTCGCCTTCGCCGGCGCGCGACCGAGGTCGACGACGGGCATGACGTCCATGACGGGGATGCGTCCGACCATTTCTCCAACCTAGCGAGGTCGCGGGGTGAGGGCGCAAGGCCGCTGACCCGGCGCCGGTACCCAGCCGCTCCGAACCACCACGGACCGTCCGCAGAGGGAGACGTCACAACCGGATGGGGCTGCGGGCGACGAGCCGGCAGCCCGGGACCGGAGGTGGCCGACTGGGAGACCGGGCCCGAAGGGCTCGGCGCGCCGAACCGCCTCGGACTCCGTTTTTCCCGCGCCCAGCCCGACGCAAGAGGGAGCGAAGCCACGGCGAGGGAAACAACGGAGGCCGAGTCGGTTCGTCCCAGCGCGCCGAGCACGCGCGAGCGGAGCTCGCGCCATTGGACTAGGCGGGTGGGTGCGTCCCCATGTCGCACCCACCCGCGCTCGTCTCAACGAGGGCTCCGCGGTCGGGTTATGCCGTCCCCGCCGCGTTCGTGCAGAACAGCCCGACCGGGTGGTCCGCGTGGCCCGGTCGGGCGCCGCGAGATGACCCCCTCGAGGGCTTGGATCGATCCAAGAACACGCGCTAACGTCAGCGGGTGCGTGCCATCCGACGATTCACCGTCCGCCCCGTCCTGCCCGACGCCCTCTCGGCGCTCGGAGACCTGGCCAACAACCTGCGCTGGTCGTGGCACCCACCGACCCAGGACGTCTTCGCCGAGGTCGACCCCCGCCTGTGGGAGTCCACCGGGCGCGACCCCGTGCGGATGCTCGGCGAGGTGGACAAGGCCCGGTTCCAGGAGCTGGCGGCGGACGCCGGCTTCTGCGAGCGGCTCGGCGCCGCGGAGCGCGACCTCGCGGCGTACCTCTCGGAGGACCGCTGGTACCAGCGCCGGGTGCAGGACGGCCCGCGGGCCATCGGCTACTTCTCGCCCGAGTTCGGCATCACCGCCGTGCTGCCGCAGTACTCCGGCGGCCTGGGCATCCTGGCCGGGGACCACCTCAAGGCCGCCAGCGACCTCGGCGTGCCGATCGTGGGCGTGGGCCTGCTCTACCGGCACGGCTACTTCAAGCAGTCGCTCTCCAGCGAGGGCTGGCAGCAGGAGTCCTACCCCGTCCTGGACCCCGACGGCCTGCCCATCTCGCTGCTGCGCGAGCCTGACGGCACCCGCGCCACGATCTCCATCGACCTGCCCGACGGCCCGCCGCTGGTGGCCCGGATCTGGGTGGCCAGCGTCGGCCGCGTGCCGCTGCTGATGCTCGACACGGACGTCGAGGGCAACCCGCAGCACTACGTCGACGTGACCGACCGCCTCTACGGCGGCAACAGCGAGCACCGGCTGCGCCAGGAGCTGCTGCTCGGCGTGGGCGGCGTGCGGGCGCTGCGCGTCTTCAGCCGGCTCACCGGCCACCCGACCCCCGAGGTCTTCCACACCAACGAGGGCCACGCCGGCTTCCTCGGCATCGAGCGGATCCGCGAGCTCACTGTCGAGGCCGACGGCCCCAAGGTCGACTGGGACACCGCGCTCGAGATGGGCCGCGCGTCCACCGTCTTCACCACCCACACGCCGGTCCCCGCGGGCATCGACCGCTTCCCGCGCACGCTGGTGGAGCAGTACTTCGGCGAGAACGGCGCCACGCCCGGCGTGCCGATCGACAAGCTGCTGGCCCTCGGCACCGAGGACTACGCCGGTGGCGACACCACGGTCTTCAACATGGCGGTGATGGGCTTCCGCCTGGCGCAGCGGGCCAACGGCGTCTCGCAGCTGCACGGCCACGTGAGCCGCGACATGTTCCACGGCCTGTGGCCGGCCTTCGACGAGGCCGAGGTGCCGATCGGCTCGATCACCAACGGCGTGCACGCGCCGTCGTGGGTGGCCCGCGAGATGTTCGACCTCGCCGCCTCCCAGGGCGCCGACTCGGGCTCCGACGACGTCGACGCGTTCTTGTCCGTCGTCGACAAGGTGCCTGGCGGCGAGGTCTGGGCGGTCAAGCGGCAGCTGCGCGAGCGGCTCGTGGTCGACGCCCGGCGCCGGCTGCTCAAGTCCTGGCAGCAGCGCGGCGCGGCCAAGGCCGAGCTGGCCTGGATCGACTCGGCCCTCAGCCCCGACGTGCTGACGATCGGCTTCGCCCGCCGCGCGGCGTCGTACAAGCGGCTGACGCTGATGATGCGCGACCCCGAGCGGCTCAAGAACCTGCTGCTGCACCCGGAGCGCCCGATCCAGCTGGTGATCGCCGGCAAGGCCCACCCGGCCGACGACGGCGGCAAGAAGCTGATCCAGGACATCGTCCGGCTCTCCGACGACCCGGAGATCCGCCACCGCATCGTCTTCCTGCCCAACTACGACATCGCGATGGCGCAGCCGCTCTACCCCGGCTGCGACGTGTGGCTCAACAACCCCCTTCGTCCCTACGAGGCCTGCGGCACCTCCGGCATGAAGGCCGCCCTGAACGGCGGGCTGAACCTCTCGGTGCTCGACGGCTGGTGGGACGAGTGGTACGACGGCGACAACGGCTGGGCGATCCCCACCGCCGACGGCGTCGACGACGTGGACAAGCGTGACGACCTCGAGGCCGCCGCGCTCTACGACCTGATCGAGAACGACGTGGCCCCGCGCTTCTACGACCACGACCAGGAGGGCGTCCCGACCCGCTGGCTGGAGATGGTCCGGCACACGCTGAAGTCGCTCGGTCCCAAGGTGCTCGCCACCCGCATGGTCCGCGACTACGTGCGCGAGCTCTACGCGCCGGCCGCCGGCAACGCCCGGCTGCTCAACTCCGACTACGCCGGCGCGGCCAAGCTCGCCGCCTGGAAGAAGCGGGTGAAGGCGGCCTGGCCGGCGGTCAAGGTCGAGCACGTCGAGTCCTCCGGCGTCGGCGACGCGGCCGAGGTGGGCGCGATCCTCAACGTCCGCGCCTTCGTCTCCCTGGGCGACCTGTCCACTGACGACGTCCACGTGCAGGTCCTGCACGGCAAGACCGACAGCAACGACGTCCTGGCCGACGTCTCCGTCAAGGACCTCGCGCTGGCCGAGACCTACGAGGGCGGTCGCTTCCGCTTCGACGGCGACATCGAGCTCGACCGCGGCGGCCCGTTCGGCTACACGGTGCGCGTGATCCCGCGCAACGACCTGCTGGCCTCGGTGGCCGAGCTGGGGGTCGTGGCGGTCGCCTGACCGCCTGCGCGACCGGGGAGCGCGGGAGGGGTGAGCGACGTCGAGGCTGATTGGGCGGCGTGGCGTGCGGAGCGCGAGCAGCGGCTGCGCGATCCGCACGGCTGGCTGGCCATCACCGCCATCCA
>CAZEPK010000004.1:38524-39188 GCA_964514085.1 uncultured Nocardioides sp. | reverse complement strand
GGTGGCCAGGCCGACCGGGTCGCCGCGACGGCCGAGCAGGTCGTGGATCTCCTGGGCCGAGCGGAAGTCGTCGAAGGAGTCCAGCGCCTCGACCACCGCCAGCCGCTGCTTGGTGGGCCGCATGGCCCGGCCCTGCTCGGTGCTGTCCTCAGTGCTCGTCATAGTGCGCTCCGTGCTCGGCGTGCCGGTGGCCGTCGTGGACGTAGTCGAGGTGGTCGCCGTGCGGGACGGCGGCGTGTCCGCAGTCCTTCCCGTGCTGGTGCTGGTGCTCGGTGGGCTCGTGGTCCGGAGGGGGCAGGGCCGGGAAGGGCTCGCGCAGTCGTGCGCGCCGTCGTACCAGTGCTCCGACAGGCCAGGTGATGGCGAAGCCGGTGAGCGAGAGCAGCACGATCGTCGGCCCCGGGGTCACGGTGGCCTGGAAGGAGAAGGAGAAGTACGCCGAGAGCACCAGCCCGCCCAGCGACGCCGCAGCGCCGAGGCCCATGGCCGCGAGCAGGGTGGTGCGGAACGAGCGGGTCAGCTGCTGGGACGTCGCGACCGGCACGACCATCAGGGCCGAGACGAGCAGCAGCCCCACCGTGCGCATGGCGACCGAGACGCTGACGGCGGCGAGCACCGCGACCAGCACGTTGTAGTAGCCGACGCGCAGACCGGTGACCCGGGC
>CAZEPK010000004.1:0-38514 GCA_964514085.1 uncultured Nocardioides sp. | reverse complement strand
TCCTGGTCCTGTGCGACGGCGAACAGCTGCGGTGCCAGGCCCAGGCCCACCAGGATCACCACCGTCGAGAGCGCCATGGTGACGAGGACGTCCGAGACCGACATGGTGAGGAGCGAGCCGAAGAGGTACTCCTGCAACGTGGCCGCGCTCTCGCCACCGAGCCCGGTGAGCAGCACGCCGCCGGCCAGGCCGCCGTAGAACAGCAGGGCCAGGGCCACGTCGCCGTTGGTGTGTCCTCGCTCCCGGATCAGCTCGATCAGCACGGCGCCGAGGGTGGCCACCACGACGGCCGTCCAGATCGGGGAGGTGCCGGTCAGCAGCCCGAGCGCCACGCCGGTGACCGCGACGTGCCCGATCCCGTCGCCCATCAGCGAGAGGCGGCGCTGGACCAGGTAGGTCCCGACCGCGGGCGCGGCGAAGCCGGTGAAGGCCGCGGCGATCAGCGCCCGCTGCATGAAGGGGTACTGGAAGAGCTCCCAGAACGTCATCGGCGGCCCTCCAGCGGGGAGCGCACGACCGGGATGTGGTCGTGCTCGTGGTGCGAGGCGTGGTGGTGGTGGGTGTGCGCGTCGCCGTACACCGGTCCGTGGACGGCGTGGTCGGCCAGCGGCGCGCCGTCGTAGGCCATCCGCCCGTCGCGCATCACCACAGCCCGGTCGACCAGCGACGCCAGCGGACCGAGCTCGTGGGCGACCAGCACGATCGTCGCTCCCGTCGCCTTGAGCCGGCCCAGCGAGCTGGCGAGCGAGACCTGGTTGGCGAGGTCCACGCCGGCGTTCGGCTCGTCGAGGAAGAACAGCTCCGGTTCGGCGGCGAGCGCGCGGGCGATGAGCACCCGCTGCTGCTGGCCGCCTGAGAGCGTGGCCACCGAGTCGTTCGCCCGTCCGGCCAGCCCAGCGACCTCGAGGGCGTCCGCCACGGCGGCGCGGTCGGTGCGCGAGAGCGGCCGGAAGAGCCGGCGGTGGGTCAGCCGCCCGGACGCGACCACCTCCCACACCGAGGCCGGGACGCCGGACGTCGCACCACCGCGCTGGGGCACGAAGCCGATCCGCGACCACGCGTGGAAGCGCTCGATCGGGGTCCCGAACAGCTCCAGGGTGCCGGCGGTCAGCGGTCGCAGCCCGATCAGGGCGCGGACCAGGGTCGACTTGCCGGACCCGTTGGCGCCCATGAGCGCCAGGAACTGACCGGCCGGGACCTCGAGGTCGATGCCGCGCAGCACCGGACGGCCGCCGATGGCCACGGCGCCGGCAGTCAGCTGGACGGGTGGGGACGTCACGGACATCCGTTCGCCTCTCTCAGGGCAGCCAGGTTGTCGCGCATCAGCGACAGGTAGTCATCATCAGCCGTCTCGGAGCTCAGCCCCTCGATCGGGTCGAGGATCTCGGACTTCACGCCCATGTCGTCCGCCAGGCTCTGCGCCAGCTCGGGGCTCACCAGCCGCTCGCCGAAGACCGTGGTGATGCCGTCGCTCTTGATCAGCTCCTGGAGCCGGGCCAAGTCGGCCGCCGTCGGCTCGGCATCGGGGGAGAGGCCCGAGATCGGCTCGATGAAGAGCCCGTACCGGCCGAGGTAGCCGAAGGCGTCGTGGGAGACGACGACGGTGTCGCGCGCGCAGCCCTGGAGCCCGTCGACGTACTCCTGGTCGAGCGCCGTGAGGTCGGTGTCGAGCGCCTCTGCGCCGGCCCGGTAGTCGGCTGCGTGGAGGGGGTCGACCTCCGCCAGCCGGTCGGCGACGGCGTCGCCCACCGACGCGAGCTTGAGCGGGTCCTGCCAGAAGTGCGGGTCGAGGTCACCGAGGTCCGAGGGCTCCTCGGTGCCGGGGGAGTCGTGGTCGGCGTCGTCGTGCCCGTCGTGCGAGATCGGCTCCAGCCCGGCCACCGCACCGGCCTCGACGGTCGGCACGCCGTCGGCCTGGTCGACAGCGGCGTCGACGGCGGCCTGCAGACCCTTCTCGTAGACGACGAGGTCGGCGGTCGTGACCGCCGCCGTCTGCGCGACGGACAGCTCCAGGTCGTGCGGCTCCTTGCCTGGGCGGGTCAGGTTGACCACGTCGGCGTGGTCGCCGGCGACGCGCTGGGTCACGAACTGGAGCGGGTAGAAGGCGGTCACCACCTCGATCCCCGGCCCTCCGCCCGGCCCCTCGTTGGTGAACGCGGCGCACCCCGACGTGGTCACCACCAGGGCGAGGCTGAGGGCGACCAGGCGGGACATGAGAATGATTCTCACAGTGGATGAGAATGATTGTCAACAAGCCGTCCGCGGCGGCGCGCGGGTCCCGGCGGGTGGCGCGGACCGCCGCGGCAGGCGGCGTCACCATGTACCCGTGGCCAACTACGCGGACTTCCAGACCGGTCTCTACTTCGCCGGCCTCGGCGGCGAGGTGCCGCCGTGCCCGCTCACCTTCGCGGGCCTCGAGGCCGCGGCCCGCGACCGGATGGAGCACCGGCTCTTCGACTACGTCTCCGGCGGGGCCGGTGACGAGCACACCCAGCGCGCCAACGCGACGGCGTTCGAGCGCTGGGGAATCGTGCCGCGGATGCTCTCGGGCGCGGCCGACCGCGACCTGTCCGTCTCGCTCTTCGGCCGGACCTGGCCCGCGCCCGTCTTCCTGGCGCCGATCGGCGTGCTCGGCGTGATGACCGACGACGAGCACGGCGACCTGGCCGTGGCCGCGGCCTCGGCGCAGTCCGGCGTGCCGATGGTGGTCTCCACGCTGGTGCAGGACCCGATGGAGGACGTGGCCGCCGCGCTGGGGTCGACGCCGGGGTTCTTCCAGCTCTACACCCCGAACGACCGCGAGCTGGCCGAGAGCTTCGTCCGCCGGGCGGAGGCCGCCGGCTTCACCGGCCTGGTGGTCACCCTCGACACCTGGTCGCTCGGCTACCGGCCGCGGGACCTGCAGCACGCCACCTTCCCGCAGCTGCGCGGCTACTGCCTGGCCAACTACCTCAGCGACCCGGTCTTCCGCTCGAGGCTGGCGGTGCCGCCCGAGGAGGACCCCGGTGCGGCGGCGCTCCAGTGGGCGCTGACCTTCGGGAACCCCACGCTGACCTGGGACGACCTCTCCTGGCTGCGCGGGCTCACCGACCTGCCGCTGCTGCTCAAGGGCATCTGCCACCCCGACGACGTACGCCGCGCCAAGGACGCCGGCGTCGACGGGATCTACTGCTCCAACCACGGCGGCCGCCAGGCCGCGAGCGCGCCGGCGCTGGACCTGCTGCCGGCGGTCGTCGAGGCGGCGGAGGGCCTGCCGGTGCTCTTCGACTCCGGCGTCCGCTCGGGGGTGGACGTGGTGAAGGCGCTGGCCGTCGGTGCGACGGCCGTGGGCATCGGTCGTCCGTACGGGTACGGCGCGGTGCTGGGCGGCACCCCCGGCGTGGAGTTCGTGCTCGCCTGCCTGCTGGCCGAGGCCGACCTGACCATGGGGCTCAACGGTTACGCCAGCGTCGCCGAGCTGACGCGGGAGGTGCTGGTCCGCGTCGGGGCCTGACCGGCGGGCCCCTGTGGACGAGGCCAGCGGGCTGTCGGCGGTCGCCTCTAGAGTGTTCACCACCAGACCACACGACGCTCAGGGGCGGTGGACATGCGCGATCTCGGGACCGACACGGCGAGGACGGCCGGCGGCGCCGTGCGCTCCGCCCCCACGGTGGCCGAGATCGAGGCGTTCGTCGACCGGCTGGCAGCCGACGCCGACGGGTCGGACGACGCGGTGCGGATCGACCGGATCGCGGCCCTCGAATCGTTGCGGGCCGCGGCGGAGGCCGCGCAGACCGAGACCGTCGCCGACTTCGTGGTGTCCCAGCGCCGGGTGGCGGCCGAGCGCGGCGTGCCGGCCGAGCGGCGGGACCGTGGCCTGGCCGCGCAGGTGGCGCTGGCGCGCCGGGTCTCACCGACCCGAGGTCAGCAGGACCTCGCGCTGGCGATGATCCTGCGCACCGAGCTGCCGCACACGCGCGCGGCCTTCCGGTCCGGGCGGATCGACTCCTACAAGGCCACCCTGATCGCGCGCGAGACCGGCTGCCTCACTGCCGAGGACCGCGCCCGGGTCGACGAGGAGCTGTGCGCGGACCCCGAGGTCGTCGAGAGCCTTCCGCCGCGCCAGCTGGTGGGCCGGCTCCGCCGCGCTGCCGCCGAGCTCGACCCCGCCTCGGTGGCGCAGCGCCGCCGCCGGGCGGAGAGCGACCGGCACACCACGCTCCGCCCCGCACCCGACGTGATGACCTGGCTCGGCGCGCTGCTGCCGGTCAAGGACGGCGTCGCAGTCCATGCCGTCCTGGACCGCGAGGCCCGGCGGCTCAAGGCCGCCGGCGACCCGCGCAGCATCGGTCAGCTGATGGCCGACGTCCTGGTCCAGCGGGTGGCCCACCCGGGCCTGGCCCAGACCGCGACGGGCACCACGCCCGTGGTCGTCAACCTGGTCGTCCGCGACGACGTGCTGCTCGGCGACGGCGACGGCGCGGGCTGGGTCGAGGGCCACGGCCCGGTCCCGGGCGACCTGGTCCGCCAGTGGATCGCCGACAACCAGGAAGCGGGCGTCGACACCTTCATCCGTCGCCTCTACGAGCAGCCGAGCACCGGCGCCCTGGTGGCGATGGACTCCCGTGCCGAGCTGTTCCAGGGCCGCCTCGCCGAGTTCATCCGGCTCCGGGACCGCGTCTGCCGCACTCCCGGCTGCGGTTCACCGATCCGCCACATCGACCACGTCATACCTCGGGCCCGCGGCGGACCGACCACCGCGGACAACGGTCAGGGCCTGTGCGAGCTGTGCAACTACGCCAAGGAAGCGGACGGCTGGACCGCGCGCACGGTCCCCGGCGCCGCTCGGCACACCGTCGAGATCACCACGCCGACCGGACACACCTACACCTCCTCCGCCGACCGGCTCTGAGGAGGTCGCACCCGGACTCCCGACGTGAGGGCTGGTGCCTCTCGGTGGAGCTGCGGTACTGCTCCGTCGCGGTCGTCACGACCTCGCGCGCGACGTCGCGCAGCTTGGTCTCGCTCGAGGCCGAGGCGCGGACCAGGTATTGGAACGCCCGCTCCTCGTCGATGCCGAACCGCTGCATGGTGATGCCGATCGCGATCCCGATCTGCTGCCTGCTCGCCAGAGCCTGGTTCAGGTCGGACTCGCGGCGGGACCGTCCTAGTGCGAGTGCGGCGTGGGTGGCGAACATCTCCGCGGTGCTCACGGCGTCGGGGTGGATCTCGGGCGACTCGGTGGAGTACATGTTCAAGCCCCCGATGGTCCGGTCGGTGTAGAGCTGCACGGCCATCTGGGACTGCAGGCCGGAGCGCCTCACGGCCTCTCCGACGAACCGGGGCCAGCGCTGGTCGTGACGGATGTGCGGGGCGGTCACGGTCGGTGCCTGGTGCAGCGCGGTGATGCAGGGGCCTTCCTCGAGCTCGTACTGCAGCGCGTCGAGCTCCCAGACGAGCTGGCTGGTCGCGGCCTTGGTCTCGATGCTCCCGTTGCGGTGCACGACGCTGATGCCGACGTGCGCGAATCCGGGCAGCGAGCTCTGGGCTGCGTTCACGATCGCGTCGAGGGTCTCCTCGACCGTTCGCGGTGAGTTGATCGTGCGTGCGGCCTCGGCGAGCGAGGCGGCGATGTCAGCGTGCGGCTGACCCATCGGTCGGTCTCCGTACGGTCTTCGTGACAGACGGAGCGTTCTTGGTGACACTGCCCGGCCCGCAGGGTCGCGCTCGTGGTTGTGGCGCGATCGGCGAACAAAACGTACAACAGGTCGGCGGCCGGTCCAGCAACGGACCACGCGCCGCGATTAGGTGCGGTGCCCCTACGGGAGGACAGTCACCACCACCGCCTGGTGCGAGCCGCCTGATCACCGGCTCCGCGGGGGCGTCAGGTCACCGTCACTCGAGACAACAGTGGGACGGTGACCGTCCCCGGCGGGACCCCGCGCCGTCAGTGCCGATGACACGATGCGCCCCCCACCGCCAGACTGGCGTGGTGAAGCTGCCCCTCGTCGGTGTCCGCCAGGTCAAGCTGCCGGTGACGGACCTGGCGACGAGCGCCCGCTGGTACGCAGACCTCTTCGACCTGGAGCTGGCCAACGAGTTCTTCGAGGACGGCGCGGTCAGAGGTGTGGTGTTGGCCGACCACGAAGCAGGCTTCGTCATCGGGTTGCGCGAGCGCAGCTACAGCGCGGGCGCTCCGAGCCTCGACGGGTTCGACGTCTGTGCCTTCATGCTCCGGAACCCGGCCGAGATGACGACCGTCATCGATCGGTGTGCCGAGCTGGGCATCGAGCACGGTGACGTCCACGACCGTGGGGAGTTCGGCATCGCGATGGACGTCTCCGACCCTGACGGGACCGTGCTGCGGTTCGTCGCCGGCCCCCACACCGGACCTCCAGGCGGGTTCGCTGGCATCGAGTTCGGTCAAGGGCCGCCGACCACCTACGACGAGCCCCGACTCAGGTTCTAGTCCTCACTCGCACCGCTCCGTGGCTCGCACCCGACACCACGCTGACGACGAGTTCCGACTCGAGGGCCGGCAACCTACGGCGCATGGCCCGCTGAGACACCGGACCGCTTGGAGCGGTCACCGGCCGGGACTTCTGGGACGTCTCCTTCGCTCGCTTGCTGGCCCATGTGGCCTAGGCGGCCGCCAGTCGTCATGCTTGCCGGTGATCCGCTTGCTGGTTCGCCATGGCATGGACGAGCAGGCACCAGCACCTCGGCACGCTCCCCACAGCACGGACGCAGTGAGCTGATCAGGTCGTCGCCGGCTGGAGGCGCGGATGTGTGGCGCCTCCAGAGCCACCGACGTCGGTGACGGTGTGGTCCGAGAGCTTGATGATCGCAGCGGTGGTCGTCTCGGTTCCGGAGCCCGGCACACCGTGCACCCAGGTGAAGACGACTCCGGCGCCGTCAGGGGTGAACGTCGGTTGGATCGCTGACTCCAGAGACGTGTCGAAGTCGGTCAGTGCCCTGCGCTGCGTCCCGTCGGGATGCGCTGTCACCAGGTTGCCGCGTCTCTCGAAGACGATCAGGTTCTCTAGGGGGCTCCAGTCGTGCGCGCTTGCACCACGGGTGCCGGGCACGACGGATCCGTCACCTGTGTCCACCTCGATGATGTGGAGCTCTTGGCGCAGGACGGTCTCCTCGTCGAGGAGGGTGCTCGCGAACTGATCCCATTCGACGAGCAGTCGGGCCCCGTCCGGTGACCAACGCGGCTCGTAGAGCCACACGTCGCCAGCCGCGTCCTGATGGATCACCTGCTCGGTTCCGTTGGCCGGCGGACGCCCGACAAGCTGAGCTGCCCCGGTGTGGACGCCGTCTCCGACGATGCGCACGAACACCACCTGCTGTCCATCGGGTGACCATGCGGCGTCGAAGACGTTGGCGCACGGATCCACGCAGTTGAAGAGCTGCCTCGCAGGTCCATCGGGAAGGGCGGTCCAGAGGGTCAGGAAGTTGGAGTCGAAGGCCAGGGTGGTCCCGTCTGGTGACCAGTCGGGGTGTTGCTTGTCCTGACTCAGCTCTGGCGCGACCTCGATGTCGTCGGCTCCAGGAAAGAGAACGTGGACCGCGCCGTTCGCTTGATAGGTCAGTCCGCCCGCGTCACGCGACCCTGGTCGGGTCGAGCTTGTGGATGAGGCTGCGATGGGGGGTGAAGTGTCTCCAGAAGCGCTCGGCCGGGACGACCCAGAACCAGACGGGCCTCCCTCGCCGGTGGAGCAGCCAGGCAGGACGAGGAGAACGACCAGCAGGATCAACGGACGTCGCAGAGTCGGCACGCGGAAAGCTCCTCTTGGAGGCATCGATACCTGTGAGACGCTTCGACAGCCGGATCCGGGTTACACCGCTCTCGCAAGCAGGGGTCTTGGCGAGGCACGGACAGGATTGCCATGCAGATCGAGCGGGCGTTCGTCGAACTCGTGACAGCGCGGTCGTCTGCCCTGCTCCGTACGGCCTACCTCCTCACCGGCAACCGCACCGACGCCGAGGACTTGGTGCAGGAGGCGCTCCTGGCCGTGTACCGCAAGCGACACCACGTCCGTGACGTGGGCGCCTTGGAGGGGTATGTGCGGACCACTCTGGTGCGGTCTCACATCAGCCGGCGGCGGCGCCGCTCCTCCCAGGAGATCCCTCGCGAACAGGTGCCGGACACTGCGTGGGCGGACGGTGAACCGATCACCTCGAGCGAGCTGTGGCCCGCCATCACGCGCCTCAGTCCTCGTCAGCGGGCGGTGGTCGTGCTCGTGTACTTCGAGGACCTACCCGAAGAGGAGGTCGCGCGACTCCTCGGCTGTTCGGCCGGTGCCGTGAAAAGTCACCGCTCGAGGGCTCTCAGCGCACTCCGGCGGGAGTCGCACGCCGCAGCCATGCTCGCGGGTGGTGACCGCCGGTGAGGGATGACGTGGAGGTGCTCATCGGTGACCACCTGGAGGCTGCCGCTCGACACATGGACGTGGACCCGGCCTGGTCCCGGGCGGTGCTGCGCCGTATGGCCCGCCAGCGGGTGGTGCGTCGTCGAGTCGCGGCGAGCGTCGCTTGTCTGTGCATGGCTGCCGCATCAGTGCTGGTGACCGCGGTGGGCCATTCGATCCGCGTCGACGACACTCCGGTCGGTGGAGGACCACATCGGCTGGTCGACGTCGGCGGCGGCCGGGACCTGTACTTGTCCTGCCGAGGCACGGCTCCGGCAGGAAGCCCGACCGTGCTCATGGACGCCGACCTCGGCGCAGGGCCGCGCTCGTTCGGCAACCTCCCCGCTGCGCTCACTGCCGGTCTCGAGGTCTGCACCTACGACCGCGCCGGCACCGGTCGGTCCGACGCGGCGTCCTCGTTCCCGAGGACGGCTGCGGATCTTGCGGACGACATCGCCGCCGTCGTCGAAGCCGGCCATCTCAGCGACCAGGTGCTGCTGGTCTCCTCCGGCTTCAGCGCCATGACCGCGACCGTCTTCGCGGCCGAGCATCCTGATCTGCTGGCGGGCCTGATCCTGCTCGACCCGATCGGGCCCGATGTGGCGTCCAGCGAGCTCAGCGCACTCGGTGGACGTGCCCCCGGAGAGCCGAGGCTCGTCACCGATCTCCGGAACTCACTCACCAGCGACGCTCGATCACAGAACGGCGAACAGGTGAGCTGGCCGGCGAGCGAGCAACTGGCGCGCGAGCTCCTCGACCGCCCCGGCCCGGCGTTCGGGGCCATCCCCGTGGCCGTGCTCTGGTCGGAGCGGGGCCGTGAGGTGCTGCCAGCGCTGCCCGCCGCGGTGCGACGAGCATGGTGGGAGGCCGTCACCGCGGGACAACGGGCCTACGCCGCCGAGTCCTCCGTCAGCGACCTCCATGAGGTTCGCGGAGCGGTGGCCGCCCCCGCGACTGAGGCTCCCGATGAGGTCGCCCGCACCATCCGCCGGCTGGCCGCCGCCGATGCACACTGAACTCGCAGCCAACGGTTGCCGAGGACGTACCCCGATCTGCGGACGTAGGTTGCGGGCGTGACCGAGGACGACGTCGACATCGAGGTCGTCGTCCTGGAGCCACACCGCGACACCGGTCCTTTCTGGGAGCCGGACCAGCTCATCAGCGACGACTTCGACGAGCTGCACGCGTGGCTCGGCATCAGCCGCGAGACGTACGACGCGGCGATGGCGTGGAGCGTGCGGTGGGACTTCCGACACCATCGTCAGCACCCCGGCTACGCGCAGGAGCGCCAGCGGCTCATCCAGAGGCTGCGTGACGAGGCCAGGGACGGCATCACCTTCATCTAGGGCACCTGGCGCATGCCCAGCTGGAGGCGCGTACGGTCGCTCCATGCAGTGCGCGTGCATGACGAGCGGACGAACCCGCCGCTGAGTGCGCGGCCTCCCGTGGCCGCACCGTGTCGCCCGACCACCCTGGTCCGGCGACTGTTCCCCTGCACTCACGAAGGACAGAGCAGCCATGCGCATCCGAGAATTCGACGGGGCGGACCTGCCCCAGCTGATCGACCTGACGATCGAGACGTTCCGACCGCTGTTCGAGCGGCACCTCCCCGACGCCATCGGCGCGGAGGTCTTCGCGCACGACCACGGCGACTGGGAGGAGGACTACCGCCGCGAGGTCCCGACGCTGCACCAGCCGGAGCACGACCGGTTCGTCGTCCTCGCCGAGGAAGAGGGCCGGATCCTCGGGTACGTCGGCTGGAACGTCATGCAGGGCGGATCCGGCCGTCTCGAGATGGTGGCGGTGCACCCCGACGCCCGGCGACGCGGCATCGGCGGCGCACTGTGCCGAGACGCCCTCGATCGGCTCCGGGACAGAGGGGTCTCGGTGGTCCACATCGGCACCGGGGGAGACGCGTTCCATGCGCCGGCCCGTCGCCTGTACGAGTCGCTCGGCTTCTCGGGCTTCCCGGTCGTGGACTACAGCCGGGCGATCTAGCCGCTGGCCCGGTCAGAGCCGTCTGGTGGTCACCAGGTTCGTCGCCTGATCGGTCACCTCGCGGTCCGTCACGGTGAAGCCGACCTTCTCGAGCACCCGGCGGGAGGCGGTGTTCCAGTCCCACACCGATGCCCAGAGTCGCTCGAAGCCGGACGATCGCGCCCAGTCCAGCACGGCCCACGACGCCTCGGTGGCGTAGCCCTGTCCCCAGCACCGGCGGAGGAGCTCGAAGGCGAGCTCGGGTTCGTGGTCCCCGTGGCCGCTCTGGACCAGGCCGCAGTAGCCGATGACGTCCCCGGATGACTTGAGCTCGAGAGCCAGCAGCCCGACCGAGGTGGGTGGGTGGTCGCGGATGGCGTCCCGGAACGCTGCGAGGGCAGGGCGTCCCTCCGCGTCGATCCGACGGTGCGGCGGGACCCGAGGGTCTCGTTCGAGCCACATCTCCCGCTGGATGGCGGCCTCGTCCACCCGCCACGGCCGGAGCAGCAGGCGCTCGGTCTCGAGCAGGACCTGCCGACCCCGAGGCGCTCCTCCTGGCACGGGGCCAACCCTGTCACGCGCTCGACGACGGCGGGGCGTGCGACTGCTGAAGTGGGGGTCCGCCCGCCCGGGAGCTAGGTTCGCGCCGTGCCCGACTCCCGCCCTCGTCGTACCTTCGCCGTGATCAGCCACCCCGACGCGGGCAAGTCGACCCTGACCGAGGCGCTCGCCCTGCACGCCCAGGCGATCACCCAGGCGGGTGCGGTCCACGGCAAGGGCGAGCGGCGCGCCACGGTGTCGGACTGGATGGCGATGGAGAAGGCGCGTGGCATCTCGATCACCTCGGCAGCGCTGCAGTTCGTGCACCGGGGCCACGTG
Source organism: uncultured Nocardioides sp. (assembly GCA_964514085.1). Lineage (GTDB taxonomy): Bacteria > Actinomycetota > Actinomycetes > Propionibacteriales > Nocardioidaceae > Nocardioides. The sequence goes on along the minus strand of CAZEPK010000004.1, from coordinate 27,262 downwards.
GTGAACCTCGTCGACACCCCTGGGCACAGTGACTTCTCCGAGGACACCTACCGCGTGCTCGCCGCGGTCGACTCGGCCGTCATGCTGGTCGACGCCGGCAAGGGTCTCGAACCACAGACGCTCAAGCTCTTCCAGGTCTGCGCCCTCCGGGGCATCCCGGTGATCACGGTCATCAACAAGTGGGACCGCCCGGGTCTGTCGGCCCTGGAGCTGATGGACGTGATCCAGGAGAAGATCGGGCTCCGGCCCACTCCGCTGACCTGGCCGGTGGGGGAGGCCGGCGACTTCCGGGGCGTCCTGGACCGACGTACGGGCGAGTTCGTGAAGTACACCCGCACGGCCGGCGGTGCCACCAGGGCTCCGGAGCAGCGGCTGGCTCCGGACCAGGTGGACCCGGGCGACTCCCTGGTGTGGGCGGCCGCGGTGGAGGAGCACGAGCTGCTCGGCCTCGACGGTGCCGACCACGACCAGGAGCGTTTCCTCGCGGGCCGGACGACGCCCGTCCTGTTCGCCTCGGCCCTGCAGAACTTCGGGGTCGCGCAGCTGCTGGACCTGCTGCTCGACCTCGCCCCGGCGCCCGGTGCGGCCCTGGGGGTCGACGGCTCGGTGCGCCAGCCCGCCGACGCGTTCAGCGCCTTCGTCTTCAAGGTGCAGTCGGGGATGAACGCCGCCCACCGCGACCGCCTGGCCTACGCGCGCGTCGTCTCCGGCACCTTCGAGCGGGGCATGGTCGTCACGCACGCCGCCACCGGCCGACCGTTCGCCACGAAGTTCGCGCAGTCTGTCTTCGGGCGCGAGACGACGTCCGTCGAGACCGCCGAGCCCGGCGACATCATCGGCCTGGTCAACGCGACGGCACTGCGCGTCGGGGACACGATCTACGTCGGCGAACCGATCGAGTACCCGCCCGTGCCCACGTTCGCCCCCGAGCACTTCGTGACCGCCAGCGCCGGTGACATCGGCCGCTACAAGCAGTTCCGGCGAGGCATCGAGCAGCTGGACCAGGAGGGGGTGGTGCAGGTGCTGCGGTCGGACCTGCGCGGCGACCAGAACCCGGTCCTGGCGGCGGTGGGACCGATGCAGTTCGAGGTCGTCGAGGAGCGCATGACCCACGAGTTCAACGCTCCGATCCGCTTCAGCCGCCTCGACTACCAGGTCGCCCGGCGCACCGACGCCGCCGGCGCCGAGACGCTGGCGGGCATGCGTGGTGTGGAGGTCCTCCAGCGCACCGACGGCACCCGGCTGGCCCTCTTCCTCGACGAGTGGCGCGCCAAGAGCACGATGCGCGCCAACCCGGAGGTCATGCTCGAGCCGCTGCCCGCGGGCGGAGCCTGACCGCTGCGCCACCTAGAGTTCACCCGTGCTGGTGGTGAGCAGGTTCCGGGTGCCGGTCGAGGACGGCGAGACCTTCCGGCGCGAGCTGGCTGCGGCGCACGCGGTGCTCGCTGAGCGACCCGGGTACATCGCCGGGCAGCTGGGCCGGAACCTCGACGACCCGACGCTGTGGGTGCTGACCACCCGCTGGGAGCAGGTCGGCGCCTACCGGCGGGCCCTGTCGTCGTACGAGGTGAAGCTCCAGGCGATCCCGCTGCTGAGCCGGGCCCTCGACGAGCCCAGCGCCTACGAGGTCGTGGAGCCGGGGACCGTCCTCAATATCGAGTCGACGCGGTCGTTAGGCTGACATCTCCAGAAGCGACATCAGCGCACGACAAACGCCAGACCGGCAGCCAGCCGGCCGTGACCAACCAGGGAGCCCCACCGTGGCCAAGCCGCCCGCATCGACCGTCGACCTCGTCGTCTCCCTGGCCAAGCGCCGGGGCTTCGTCTACCCGTGCGGCGAGATCTACGGCGGCACCCGCTCCGCCTGGGACTACGGCCCGCTGGGCGTGGAGCTCAAGGAGAACATCAAGCGCCAGTGGTGGAAGTCCATGGTGCAGCAGCGCGACGACATGGTCGGGCTCGACTCCTCGATCATCCTGCCGCGCCAGGTGTGGGAGGCCAGCGGCCACGTCGCGACCTTCTCCGACCCGCTGACCGAGTGCCAGTCCTGCCACAAGCGGTTCCGCGCCGACCACCTGCAGGAGCAGGTGGCGGAGAAGAAGGGGCTCGCCGACCCCGACGAGGTCGACCTCAAGACCGTCGCCTGCCCCAACTGCGGGACGCGCGGCGCTTGGACCGAGCCGCGCCAGTTCTCCGGCCTGCTCAAGACCTACCTCGGCGTGGTCGAGAGCGAGGAGGGCCTGCACTACCTCCGCCCGGAGACCGCGCAGGGCATCTTCATCAACTTCGCCAACGTGGTGACCAGCTCGCGCATGAAGCCGCCGTTCGGCATCGCGCAGATCGGCAAGAGCTTCCGCAACGAGATCACCCCCGGCAACTTCATCTTCCGCACGCGCGAGTTCGAGCAGATGGAGATGGAGTTCTTCGTCAAGCCCGGCGAGGACAAGGAGTGGCACCAGCACTGGATCGACGAGCGCACGCAGTGGTACGTCGACCTCGGCATCGACCCCGACAACCTGCGCCACTACGAGCACCCGCAGGAGAAGCTGAGCCACTACTCCACGCGCACCGTCGACATCGAGTACCGCTTCCGCTTCCAGGGCTCGGAGTGGGGCGAGCTCGAGGGCATCGCCAACCGCACCGACTTCGACCTGCAGACCCACGCCAAGGCCTCGGGCCAGGACCTGTCCTACTTCGACCAGGCGGCCAACGAGCGCTACTACCCCTACGTCATCGAGCCGGCCGCGGGCCTCTCGCGCAGCCTCATGACGTTCCTCGTCGACGCCTACCACGAGGACGAGGCGCCCAACACCAAGGGCGGGGTCGACAAGCGGGTCGTCCTCAAGCTCGACCCGCGCCTCGCGCCGGTCAAGGTGGCCGTGCTGCCGCTGAGCCGGAACGCCGACCTCTCGCCCAAGGCGCGCGCGCTCTCGGCGGAGCTGCGCCGCAGCTGGAACGTCGACTTCGACGACTCCGGTGCGATCGGCCGCCGCTACCGCCGCCAGGACGAGGTCGGGACGCCGTACTGCGTGACGGTCGACTTCGAAACCCTGGAGGACGACGCGGTGACCGTCCGCTCCCGCGACACAATGGAGCAGGAGCGGGTCCGGCTCGCGGGCATCACGTCCTACTTCGCCGAGCGTTTCGTCGGTTGCTGATGCCCCTCGCCCTGCACAATGGCCGGGTGCTCCTGAGGGTGAGGTCAGCGGTCGCGGCCGTGGCGCTCGTGGCGTCCGGGGGCCTGCTGGCGGGCTGCTCGGGCGACGACTCGTCGTCGTCCGGCACGGCGACCGGTGACGGGTCCGGCTCGACCGAGGCCTCGGACCCGACCTCCGCCGCCGCGTCGCCCAGCTCGACCCTCCCGGTGCCTGCCGGTGTCGAGCTGAGCCCCGAGGGCGGCCAGCTCCAGCTCGGCGAGACCGCCACCGTGGCCTACGAGCTGCGGCAGGGCGTGGTCGGTGTGCTCGACATCAAGGTGACCCGGCTGGAGAAGACCTCCTTCGGCAAGTCGTTCGTCGGCTGGGACCTCGACCAGGGGCAGAAGAACTCCAACCCGTACTTCGTGCGCGCCACGGTGACCAACCGCGGCGACACCGACCTCGGCGGGAAGCGGGTGCCGCTCTACATCGTCGACGGCACCAACACGCTGGTCGAGGCCACCACCTTCGCGAGCTCGTTCACGCCCTGCCAGCCGGGGGAGTTCCCGAAGAAGTTCGGGACGGGCCGGTCGATGAAGGTCTGCCTCGTCTTCCTCTCGCCGAAGAAGGGCGACCTCACGGCGGTCAGCTTCCGCCCGACCCAGGACTTCGACCCCATCACCTGGACCGGCGAGCTGCAGAAGCCCAAGCCCCCGAAGCCGGACAAGGGTGGCAAGGGCGACAAGGGCGACCAGCCCTCCGCCTCACCCAGCTGACCCGGCTGCCCCGGGAACTTCTGGGCCGGGTCGGTCATCGGACCAGCCATGAGGACCCTGCTGTCCGTGCTGCTGCCCTGGCTGGCCGGGCTGACGCTGCACCCCGCGACCGGCCCTGCGGTGCACGTCCCCCTTCCGGCCTCCCACGCGTCGTCCGTGCGGCTGCTCGGCCCGGCCGCCGGCGGTGGCTGGGTGCTGACCGACCGGCGAGGCGACCGCGCACTCGTCCTGCTGCTGCGAGGCGGCCGGCTCAGGACCGTGCGGAGCGTCGACGACCCGCAGGGCGGCACGTCGTTCCGGCTGTCCTCCGACGGCCGTCGCGTCGTCGAGGTGGACGCGCCGACCACGGCGCGCACCGACGTCTGGACCTTCGGCACGACGGGGCGCGACGTCGCCCACCTGCGGCTGCCGGGCTGGGCCGAGCTGCTGGGGTACGACGGCCGGACCGTGGTCCTCGGGCGCAGCGGGCGGACCCTCGGCTGGCGGGCGAGGTCGCCGGCGTACGTCGTGGACCGGCTCGGTGCGGTGGCCGTGGACCAGGCCAGCGACGTCCTCTTCACCTTCGACCCGAAGGCCGCCACCTACGGCCCGACCAGCCTGGCCCGCCCTGGCCCGCAGCGGTGGTCGCTGCCCTCGACCGACTTCTTCCCGCGCTCGGTCTCGCCGGACGGCCAGCTCGTCGCCGGGCTGGCCGGCGACCCGGACCACGTCCAGGTCCGGCGGATGACCGACGGCTCGCTCATCTCGGACTGGGAGCGGCACCTGGCCTTCGAGCGGCCCCTGGTCTGGGCGGACGCGGACCACGTGGTCTCGGTGCTGCGCACCCGCAGCGGGTGGGCGCCGCTCCGCTGCACTCTCGGGGGAGAGTGCGTCCGGGCGGCGGACCTCTCGCGAGACCCCGTGAGCCTGCCGTTCCAGCTCGCCCCCTGACCAGGATCGGTCAAGCGCGAACCGAACACGTCCGGCCGGCATCGGACCGGGTGTGAAGAAGCTCGGGCTGATGGCCCTCCTCGCTGCCCTCCTCCTGCCGGTGGCACCGTCCACGGCCGCCGACCCGATCCACGTGGACACGCTGCCCCGCGGCGAGGCCCCCGCGGTGGTCTGGATGAGCGGGCGGACGGTCCACACCGCCGACGGCAGGGCGGAGACCCTGCCGCTCCCGGCCTCGCATGCGCCGTACCTGCGCCTGCTGGGCAGGCGCCACGGCGCCTGGATCGTGGTCGACAACACCGAGGCGACCGTCAAGGTCCTGGCGATCAAGCACCACCGGGTCCGGACCGTCTGGCGCCACGTGGTCTACGACCCCGGCACCGTCTACGCGCTGTCGCGGGGCGGCGACGAGGTGGTGCAGTGGTTCACCGACCGCGGCGACCGCACCGCGGCCACCGTGTTCGACCTGCAAGGCCACCACGTCGCCTCGCGCACCTTCGGCGCCGGCAGCGTCCTGGACTTCACGGGCGGCACGCTGGTGCTGGGCCTGTCCAAGACGTACGCCTGGCAGCCGGGCTCGCCCCCGCTCCAGCTCGCCGGCGGGGCGTCCTGGGCCGACGCCCGGCGTGACGTGCTCTTCGTCGCCGGCGACGACTACCGCACCGGTCCCACCACCCTGTCCGCGCCGGGCGTGCCCCCGTGGTCGGCGTTCTTCGCACCCCGGACACTCTCGCCGGACGGTGCCTGGATGGCGGGCCTGTCCGGCAGGAGACTGGTGGTCCGGAGCATGGCGACCGGCCTGAAGGCGCCGCTGACCGGCCTGCGGCTGGCCCCCGACCCGGCGCTGACCTGGGAGCCGGACGGCAACCTGCTGGTCGAGGTGGAGCTCCCGGGCGGTGAGGCGCTGATCCGCTGCTCCACCGAGGGTGGCTGCGTCCAGGCCACCGACGTGCTCGACCAGAAGGTCTCGTTCGCCGACCAGGGCCAGTACTTCGAGAATTGGTGAGCGGCCGAGGTCAGCGCGGACAATGGACCCATGTCCCCGCTCACCCTCGGCACGCTGCAGGTGGCGACCCCGGTGGTGCTGGCGCCGATGGCCGGGATCACCAACGCGGCCTACCGCCGCCTCTGTGCGGAGCAGGGCGCGGGGCTCTACGTCTGCGAGATGATCACCAGCCGCGGGGTGGTGGAGCGCGACCGGCACACCCTCGACATGCTGGTCTTCGACGAGCTGGAGACCGTGCGGTCGGTGCAGCTCTACGGCACCGACCCGGTCTACGTAGGCAAGGCCACCGAGATCCTGTGCGCGGAGTACGGCGTGGCGCACGTCGACCTGAACTTCGGCTGCCCGGTGCCCAAGGTCACCCGCAAGGGCGGAGGCGGCGCGCTGCCCTGGAAGCGCCAGCTGCTGGGCCAGATCCTGGAGCAGGCGGTGGCGGCGGCCGCGCCGTACGGCGTCCCGGTGACGATGAAGACGCGCAAGGGGATCGACGAGGACCACCTCACCTACCTCGACGCGGGCCGGATCGCGCAGGAGTCGGGGGTGGCCGCGATCGCCCTGCACGGGCGGACCGTGGCCCAGGCCTACTCCGGGGCGGCCGACTGGGACGCCATCGCGCGGCTGGTCGAGCACGTCGACATCCCGGTGCTCGGCAACGGCGACATCTGGGAGGCCTCCGACGCGCTGGACATGGTGGCCCGGACCGGCGCCGCGGGCGTCGTCGTGGGCCGTGGCTGCCTGGGCCGGCCCTGGCTGTTCCGCGACCTGGCCGCCGCCTTCGCCGGCGAGGAGGTGGCGACGCTGCCCAGCCTGGGGGAGGTGGCCGCCATGATGCGCCGGCACACCGAGCTGCTGGCCCACCACCTGGGGGAGGAGCGGGGCTGCACCGAGTTCCGCAAGCACGTGTCGTGGTACCTCAAGGGCTTCGCGGCCGGTGGCGAGCTGCGCCGCTCGCTGGCCATGGTGCGGTCCCTGGCCGAGCTGGACACGCTGCTGGCCCACCTCGACCCCGACGAGCCGTTCCCGGTCTCCGAGCTCGGCGCTCCCCGCGGGCGGCAGGGCTCCCCGCGCGACAAGGTGGCCCTGCCGGAGCACTGGCTCGAGGACACCGACGGGACGGGCTGGGGACTCACCGAGGACGCCCACGAGACCACCGGCGGGTGAGATCCGGGTCATAGGACCCACCTCCCGGACCCCCTGATTCCACGCTCAGGGGTGTGGTGGGCGGTGAGCCAGGCCACTCCGACACCTGGTCCAGGGATTGGCCGGTCCCCGACCCATGTGGTTGATTGGTGAATCGCGTCGGCTCCGGAGCCACCACTCCGGGCCGGCGCACGACTTTGACCCCGACAGCAGAGGATCAGCGCTGTGGCAGATCATCGCCACAAGCGGGACACCGAAGCCCGCAGATTCCCCAAGGCGCAGGCCGTCATCGGCCCGCTGGCCGTCCTGGCGACGGCTTCCGTCGTGACCATCGGCGTCGTGGCCGCCAACCCGGCCGCGTCCGACCGCGCCCCGAGCGCCACCAGCGCCGCGTCCTCGCCGGCCGTGAGCCCCTCGGCCAGCCGCAGCGAGGAGCCGGTCACCCGCTCCGAGAACCGCGTCAAGGCCACCGCGTCCCGCGACCTGCCGCCGCCGGCGTTCATGTCGAAGGTGGCGGTGACCGCAGCGGTCAAGGGCGCCACGAAGCAGCAGTGGACGACCGACGCGCTGAACATCTGGAGCCAGCCCGGCGACAAGGCCAAGCTGCTCGGCGAGCTCGACGAGGGCAAGAAGGTCCTCGTCACCGGCCGCGAGATGTGGGGCCGCACCGAGGTCGTGGTCCAGGGCCAGGCCCGGTGGGTCACCGACGGCTACCTGTCCGACGACAAGCCGCTGGCCGCCGCCGCGGGTCTGTCGATGGAGCCCTGCCCCGACGGCGGAGTCGAGAGCGGCCTGACCGACGGCGCCGTCTACGTCTACCGCTCGGTCTGCCACGCCTTCCCGCAGATCACGTCGTACGGCGGCTGGGACGCCCACGGCGAGCACGCCAGCGGCCGGGCGCTCGACATCATGACCAGCGACGTCGAGCTCGGCACCGCGATCGCGGAGTTCCTGCGCTCGCACGCCTCCGAGCTGCACCTCTACGACGTCATCTGGCGCCAGCACATCTGGACGCCGGTGCGCTCCTCCGAGGGCTGGCGGATGATGCCCTCGCGCGGGTCGGCCACGGCCAACCACTACGACCACGTGCACGTGTCGGTCTACTGACCCTCGCCTCCACCGTGTGTCCGGGTGCTCTTCTAGAGTCGCCTCGATGGACAGCACCGAGCTCTACGACGAGCACGACCGCGAGCGGCTCGTGCCCGAGCCGCCCAAGCGGGTCGAGGCGCCCGAGCGCACGCCGTACGAGCGCGACCGGGCCCGGGTGGTGCACGCGGCGGCGTCGCGGCGGCTGGCCGCCAAGACCCAGGTGCACGGCCCGCAGATGGACGACTTCGTCCGCAACCGGCTGACCCACAGCCTCGAGGTGGCGCAGGTGGCCCGTGACCTGTCCCGTGCGCTGGGGTCGCAGCCCGACATCGCCGAGACCGCGGCGCTGGCCCACGACCTCGGGCACCCGCCCTTCGGGCACAACGGTGAGCACGCCCTGCACGCGCTGGCCGGTCCGTGCGGCGGCTTCGAGGGCAACGCCCAGACGCTGCGGCTGCTGACCCGGCTCGAGGCCAAGACGGTCGACGCCTCGGGTGCCTCCGTCGGCCTCAACCTCACCCGGGCCACGCTCGACGCCTGCACCAAGTACCCCTGGCCGCTCGCCGACGGCACCGCCAAGTTCGGGGTCTACGCCGACGACCTCCCTGTCTTCACCTGGCTGCGGGCCGGAGCCCCGTCCACCGGGGGCGGGGTCCCTCCGCGGTGCGTCGAGGCGCAGATCATGGACCTGGCCGACGACGTGGCCTACTCCGTGCACGACGTCGAGGACGCCGTCGTGGCCGAGCGGGTCGACCTGGCCCACCTCGACCGCCAGGCCATCTGGGACGCGGTGCGGGCGTGGTACCTCCCCGACGCCGACGACTCCGCCATGGACGCCGCCCTGTCGGAGCTCCAGCGGGTCGAGAGCTGGCCGGCCACGGCGTACGACGGCTCCCGGCGCAGCCTGGCCGCGCTGAAGAACCTGACCAGCGACCTGATCGGGCGCTTCTGCGGTGCGGTCCAGGAGGCGACGTTCGCGGCCGCCGACGGCCCGTTCGTCCGCTACCGCGCCGACCTCGTCGTCCCACCCACGACGGTGGTGGAGATGGCGGTGCTCAAGGGGATCGCTGCCTTCTACGTGATGCAGGCCGACGACCGGGTGGCCCTGATGACCCGGCAGCGCGAGCTGGTCTCCGAGCTGGTCGAGGCCATGCTGGCGCACGCACCCGACTCGCTCGACCGGGTCTTCGCCGACGACTGGGCCGCTGCGCCCGACGACGCCGGCCGTCTGCGGGTGGTGGTCGACCAGGTCGCCTCGCTCACCGACGCCAGCGCGGTGACCTGGCACGAGCGCCTGGTCCGGCAGGGCAGCGCGGCCTCCTCGGGGTGGCGCGCGTGAGCCCGCTGGTCTGGCTGCCGTTCGACCCGGCCGAGCTCGGCGACCCGCCCTCGGCCTTCACCTACGAGGTGGTGCCCTCGGTCCAGGACGTGCCGGCCTCGGTGGCCGACGTGGAGGTCTTCGTGCCGCCGTACTCCGTCGGCCCGGAGGTGCGGCAGGTGATCCCGCAGATGTCGTCGCTGAAGGTGGTGCAGACGCTGACCGCTGGGGTCGACAACCTCCGCGACGTGGTGCCCGCGGGCGTCCTGCTCTGCAACGGCCGGGGGATCCACGACGCCTCCACCGCCGAGCTGGTCCTGACGCTCACCCTGGCCTCGCTGCGCGGCGTCCCGCAGTTCGTGCGCGACCAGGACCGTCGGGTCTGGGATCACGGCTGGCACGACTCCCTGGCGGACCGGTCCGTGCTGATCGTGGGGTACGGCGCCATCGGCGCCGCCGTCGAGGCCCGGCTGACGCCGTTCGAGTGCTCGGTCGTGCGCGTCGCGCGGTCGGCCCGGGGCGGCGTGCACGCGATCTCGGAGCTGCCTGCGCTGCTGCCGGCCGCGGACGTGGTGGTGCTCGTGCTCCCGCTCACCGCCGAGACCCGCGGGCTGGTCGACGCGGCGTTCCTGGGCGCGATGAAGGAGGGCGCGCTGCTCGTCAACGTCGCCCGCGGCGCGGTCGTGGACCAGCCTGCGCTCGTCGCCGCCCTGCAGTCGGGCCGGATCACGGCCGCCCTGGACGTGGCCGACCCGGAGCCGCTGCCCGCCGACAGCCCGCTCTGGGACTGCCCTGGGCTGCTGATCTCCCCGCACGTCGGTGGCTCCAGCAGCGCCATGTGGCCCCGCGCGTACCGCCTGGTCCGCGACCAGCTGCACCGCCTCACGGCCGGCGAGGAGCCTGTGAACGTGATGACCGGCGACTACTGAGCACGGCCTAGGCTGACCCCGTGGCAGGCCGGATCCGCGAGGAGAGCATCAACGAGGTGCGCGAGAAGGCTCCCATCGACGAGGTGGTCGGCCAGTACGTCACGCTCAAGAACGCCGGCGGCGGCTCGATGAAGGGGCTCTGCCCCTTCCACGACGAGAAGACCCCGTCGTTCAACGTCAACACCTCGCGCGGTTTCTACCACTGCCTGGCCGGTGAGACGCGAGTCCTCACGTGGGAGGGCGCCCGTCCCATCAGCGAGCTGTCCGGTGGCGTGCACAAGATCCTCGGATCACGGGGTAACTGGATCGACGCTCCCTTCAAGTCCTACGGCGTCCATCGTCTGCACAAGATCACGGTCACGAGGAATCGCCAGGTCAAGGAACTCTTCGCGACCGACGGGCACCGATGGTTCATTCGTTCCGGGGGCGGTCGCAAGAGTTCGAAGGAGGTCCTGACCTCCGCCCTGAAGGAGGGCGACCGTCTCCTGCCGAAGTACCCTCGTTCGCGCATCCAGCGGACGACGCCGTCGCCCTTCGGCATCGCCCACGGGTTCACCTTCGGTGACGGCATGCGAAGCGGTACGGGCAGCATGGCGCAGTTGTGCCCGCCGAAGGACCTCGCGATGCTCAAGTGGTTCCCCAACAGCCACACGACGGCCAAGGAGGAGAACCTCCTCGTCCACCACCTGCCGCGATTCTTCAAGGAGCTACCGGACGTCGACGAGTCGGTGTCGTATCTCTACGGCTGGTTGGCTGGGTACTTCGCCGCCGACGGCTGCGTGGCCGCCGATGGCACCGTCATCCTGAACTCAGCCGATCGCTCGAACCTGGAGTTCGTGCGCCTCGTCTGCACCCGTCTCGGTATCGCGACGTATGGCATCACCAGCCAGAGACGCGTGGGTTTCGAAGGGCGTGAGCCGTCCGACATCTTCCGGGTCCACTTCGTCAACGAGGACCTGCGAGAGAACTTCTTCCTCCTCGACCAACACCGTGCCCGCTTCCTGGAGACCGAGAAGCAGTTTGCGCGTCGTGGCTGGGTCGTCCGGTCCGTCGAGGAGACCGACCGCGTGGAAGAGGTCTATTGCGCGGAGGTCGAGGACGGCCACGCCTTCACGCTCGAGGACAACATCCTCACGGGAAATTGCTTCGGCTGCGGCGAGGGCGGCGGCGTCATCGACTTCGTGATGAAGCTTGACGGGCTCTCCTTCGTCGAGACGGTCGAGCGGCTGGCGGAGAAGTACGGCGTCGAGCTCAAGCGCGAGGAGGGCGACGGGCGCGACGAGGGACCGCGGGGTCCCGCGCGCGGCAAGCTCATCGAGGCGCACCGGGTGGCCCAGGAGTACTACGCCGAGCAGCTGCTCACCCCGGAGGCCGCGCAGGCCCGGCAGTTCCTCACCGAGCGCGGGTTCGACGCGAGCGCGGCCGAGACCTTCGGCCTGGGCTTCGCGCCCCGCGGGGGAGAGGACCTGTTCCGCCACCTGCGGGCCAGGGGCTTCTCGCCCGACGAGATCACCGGCGGCGGGCTGGCCGTGCCGAGCCAGCGCGGCGGGTCGCCGTACGACCGGTTCCGCGGGCGGCTGCTCTGGCCCATCCGGGAGGCCAGCGGCGAGACGATCGGCTTCGGGGCCCGGCGGATCTTCGACGACGACCGGGTCGAGGCGAAGTACCTCAACACCTCGGAGACGCCGATCTACAAGAAGAGCCGCGTGCTCTACGGCATCGACCTGGCGCGCCGCGAGATGGGCCGCTCCTCACAGGCCGTGGTGGTGGAGGGCTACACCGACGTCATGGCCTGCCACCTGGCGGGCGTGGGGACAGCCGTGGCCTCGTGCGGCACCGCCTTTGGTGACGAGCACGCCAAGGTGCTGCGCCGCTACATGGCGGACCACGAGGAGTTCCGCGGCGAGGTGGTCTTCACCTTCGACGGCGACGCCGCCGGGCAGGCCGCCGCCATCAGGGCCTTCCAGGGTGACCAGAACTTCGTCTCCCAGACCTACGTGGCGGTGGAGCCGGACGGCCTGGACCCGTGCGACGTGCGGATCAAGAAGGGCGACGCCGCGGTCCGCGAGCTCGTCGCCCGACGGGTGCCGCTCTACCGGTTCGTGCTCACCAACATCGTGGGCAAGTACGACCTCGACCGCGCCGACGGCCGCGTCGACGCGATGCGCGAGAGCGCACGCCTGGTCTCGAGCATCCGCGACCGGTCCAAGGTCGACGCCTTCGCCCGCGAGATCTCCGCGATGGTCGGGGTCGACGTGGAGGAGGCGCGCGCCGAGGTGCGGCGGGCCGCCCAGCGTCGTCCGGCGCCGGCCGGCCCCGCCCGCCCGGGTGTGCCCGAGGAGGAGCCGGTGGCCGAGCGGCCGCCCCGCCAGGAGCTGCCGCACCTGCGCGACCCGCGCTTCGCCATCGAGCGCGAGACCCTCAAGCTGGTCCTGCAGCACCCCATGGTGATCGGCCGGTCCACGACCGACATCGGCCCCGAGGACTTCATGCACCCGACCTACCGGGCCGTGTGGGAGGCCATCGCCGCGTCCGGCGGCGCGCTGGCCGGGTCCGCGGACGCCTCCTGGTCCGGACGGCTCCGCGACGCGGCCACCGACCCGGCGGTCGTCTCGGCCGTGACCGAGCTCAGCGTGGAGCCGCTCCCGACGGCCAAGGAGCCCACCGCCGACTACGTCCTCCAGTACGTCGTGCGGCTCCTCGAGCTGACCGTGCTGCGCCGCATCGAGCAGGTGAAGTCCAAGATGCAGCGGACCAACCCCGTCGAGCACGCCGAGGAGTACAACCGCATGTTCGGTGAGCTGGCGGCCCTCGAGGAGCACCGTCGCAAGCTGCGCGACCGGATCATCGGGACCCAGTGAGGCTCCGGCGCACTCGTCCGCCGGTGGAGGTGGCAGCGGGGGAGAAGGTCCTGGCGCACGCCGCGTCCGGCGACGTGGTCGTGGCCGGGACCAGCGCGGCGCTGTACCTGCCGGGCGGACGGCGGCTCCCGTGGGAGCAGGTCGAGGCGGCCGACTGGGACCGCGAGACCGAGACGCTGCGCGTCACCGAGGTCGGCAGCTGGGGGCACGAGCGGCCGGCGTACTCCTTCGTGCTGGTCGAGCCGGCGCTCCTCCTGCAGCTGGTCCGCGAGCGGGTGACCGCCAGCGTCGTCCTGCAGCGCCACGTCGCGATCCGCGGCAAGCGAGGGGTCCGGGTGATCGCCCGACGTGCGCCCACCGGAGCGCGCGAGCTGACGTGGCTCTTCGAGTACGACGAGGGTGTCGAGCCCGGCGACCCGTTCGTCGACCACGCCGCCCAGGAGGCCCTCGCGGCGGCCCGCGACGAGGTGGGCGACCGCTGAGCCTGCCCAATTTCTTGGGGCGGTCGGAGCCTTGCTAGTGTTCGACGCTGCAACCCGGTCCCCCGTAGCTCAACTGGCAGAGCATTCGACTGTTAATCGAAGGGTTGTTGGTTCGAGTCCAACCGGGGGAGCCACCAGCGGGCCCGCCAGGCCCGCTCAGCCGACCTGGCTGCTCCCGTGCGGGAGCGGCGTGCCGTCGTCCCAGGTGTTGCCGGACCACACGTTGCCGGCGGCCCTCGGATCGAAGTTGGTGACGGGGCCGTAGGCCGCGCAGGTGCCGTTGCTGCCCCGCTGGAACACGTTCCCCGTGAACACGACGTGCGAGGCCGGGTGCTCCATCCCGGCACCGCCGTAGGTGCAGAACGCCGCTCCGGCGTTGCCGCCGAGGAAGTTGTCGCTGACCACGGCGCCCGGCAGCGGGCCGAAGTGCGGCAGCAGGTTGACGTCGCCGGTGCAGCCGCCCCCGGACGCGTTGACCGGTGCGTCGCACACGATCGTGTTGTGGACGATCTCGGCGCAGGCGCCGTCGGTGCCGGTGCACGGCACCACGCTGCCGAGGACCAGGACCCCGCCCAGGTGGGTGTCGCCCGATGCCGCCTGCCACTGGTCGTGGATCCAGGAGTCGCGGATCGAGCAGGACGACGAGTGCTCCTGGCACTCCAGGCCGTTGTGGCCGCCCCGGACGTCTGCGCGCACGATGGTGACGTTGCCGTTGTAGATCGCGGGCAGGTCGCCGGCACCGGCGTCGACCTCGGAGTCGGTCAGGGTCAGCGACCAGTCGGCGTCCTCGTCGGTGTCGACCAGGATGCGGCCGTTGACCCTGCTGTTCGAGATGACCACGCCCGCCGCCCTCACCGTCACCCCGTCAGGGCAGTCGACGGTCCGGGAGTCGATGGTGACGGTCGAGGTGATGGTGCACGAGCCGTCGTAGTCGCTCAGGACGGTCCCGGCGGGCACGCCGGTGGTGGAGGCGTCCGGGAAGCGGTCGGAGTGCGCCGGCGGGGCGCCGTCCGCTCCGCGTGACTGGCCCGCGGTGGCGGTGGCGCTGGTGGTGCCGGCGCCCGCCGGTCGGTCGTCGTCGCGGCTCGCCGCGTGCGCCACGGCCACGGTGCCGCCGCAGAGGACGGCCACCGCCACGAGCGGGATCAGGCTGCGGTTGGGCACGAGAGACTCCTGGTGGGGTCGTTCCCCTCATGGAAGCCTCCCCGACCGTGCGCCGGTCGGTGCCGGGTCGGGCCGCTCGTCACCCTGATTGGGTAGAGGTGGCCGCGCCGCGGTGGTCGTCCGGCCGCCGACTAGGCTCTGGCCCGCGAGGGGCGGTAGCTCAGTCGGTCAGAGCAGAGGACTCATAATCCTTGGGTCGTGGGTTCGAGCCCCACCCGCCCCACGGCCTGGTTCCCGATCACCTGGTGCAGGAGTGGGATGGCGCCCGAGTGGCTACCGGGCACCGCGTCGGCCACCTCATCTCGGGTGATGTGTCACGCCGCAGCGGGGACCGACGCGGCACCGCCCTCAAGCAACGAGGGCGGTGCCGTCCCTTGTACTTCGCGGACGGCGCGTGCCCGGATGCCGGATGGGTCAGGTGGCGTGGTGGTCGTCGTCGTCGTCCAGGGCCGCACCGTCGACCACGACGCCCGGGTCGGCGTCGACCGTGACGTGCTCGCGCCGGAGCTCGGTCTGGAGCCGGTACTCGTCCACCACGGTCTCCTTGCGGACGATGACCCGCTCGCGGACGACGAGCTTCTTGGTCACGACCAGCACCTCCTCGAAGACGGGGATGGAGACCGACCCGTCCTCGAGGGTGATGACCTCGCCGGTGTCGTGCTCGTCGGCCGGCGCGCGCTGGGAGAAGTCGACCTGCTCGGTGTTGCGGGGGACGACCTCCTCGACCGGCAGCGTCTCGACGTGCTTGCGCACCCGGACGCGCCCGGTCTCCTCGAGCTCGTGTCCCACGACCGTCCGCTCCTCGTGACGCGTGACGTCGGCGTCGACCCGGCGCCCGTCCGGATCGGCAGACGTCTGATCGGCCACGGGCAGCGGGTCGGTCAGGGGATCCGCGCGGCCGTCCTCGGCTCCCGGTCGGGTGCTCATCGGGGACCCTCCGCGACGATGCCGCCCGGACGCCGGCGCACCGCGCGGCGGCGCTCGACCACCTCGACCGAGCCGGACTGGCGGTGCCGCTGGCCCCACAGACCGCCCAGCCACCCACCCAGGAGCAGCAGGGCCAGGGCCACCAGGCCGGTGATCAGGGCGGTCGTGCCCCAGGAGTCGGAGGAGAACCAGCTCGGCAGGCCCACCCGGTCGCGGGCGTCCAGCCGGTCGCCGACGACTGCGGCCAGCAGGGCCAGGACGGCGGCGAGCAGGACCAGCCACAGGACGGCCACCAACCCGTGCAGCCCGCCGTGGTGCCGCGCCAGCCGGCCGGCCACCCAGCCGCCCGCGAGCCCGGCCAGGAACAGCGCGACGAGGCCGCCGACGAGGCCACCGACCGAGAGGTCCCCGCCGTCGACACCCCGCTGGTAGCCGATCGAGCCCACGACCGCGCCGATGATCCCGGAGAGCAGGGCCAGTGCACCCAACGCGGCCAGCGCTCCACCTAGGGTGGCCGGCAGGTCGAACCGTCGCCGCCGGGCCCCCTCGACGTCGTGCTCCTCGGCGCGGTAGACGACCTGCTCGTCACCGGGCGGGGGGATGGTGCCGGGCGACTGCGCCGCAGAGGCACCTCCGCGCGCCCGGTCCTCCTGTCGGTCGTACGCGTCACTCATCGCTGTCCTCCCGGAGACGTGGCCTGAACGGGTGCTGATCGACTCTCCGTATCCCGGATCCTTACGCTGTAAACGTAGGGGCTTACCTCGTAAGGCCGTGGGTACAGGACCAGCCAGCGTCGGCGATCCGCGCCGGCGCTGACCCCAGGGAGGAACACGTGCTCACAGACACCCAGACCCGCGAGATCATCGGGGCCACGGCCTACGACAGCTCCGGGGACAAGATCGGCAAGGTCGGCCAGCTGTTCCTGGACGACGAGACCGGGCAGCCCGAGTTCATCACTGTCAACACCGGCCTGTTCGGCACCAGCGAGTCCTTCGTGCCGGTCGAGGACGCCACCTTCGACGGCGACCGCCTGACGGTGCCCTTCGCCAAGGACAAGGTCAAGGACGCCCCCAAGGTGGACCTCGACGGCAACCACCTCGACCGCGAGGACGAGCGCCGGCTCTACGAGTACTACGGCCGCTCGTACCAGGAGTGGGAGGGCAGCGGTCGGTCCGACCTCGGGTCGGGCCTCGGGTCGGGGGTCGGGTCCGACCTCGGCTCCGGCGTCGGCCGCGAGGGCGGGGACCTGTCCGGCCCCGAGACCGACAACGCGATGACGCGCTCGGAGGAGCACCTGGAGGCCGGGACGGTCGACCAGGAGGCCGGCCGGGTGCGGCTGCGCAAGTACGTCACCTCGGAGACCGAGCAGCAGACGGTCCCGGTCCGCAAGGAGCAGGCCGTGGTCGAGCGCGAGCCCGTCACGGGGTCCAACCTCGACCAGGCCCTCGACGGCCCCGAGATCTCCGAGGAGGAGCACGAGGTCGTGCTGCACGAGGAGCGTGCGGTGGCCGACACCGTGGCCGAGCCCGTGGAGCGGGTCCGCCTGGGCACCGAGACCGTCACGGAGCAGGAGACGGTCAGCGGTGAGGTGCGCAAGGAGCACATCGAGACCGAGGGCGACGTCAAGAACCGCTGATCCGGACCGCGAGGCGGGGCGGGACGGCGCAGGCCGTCCCCGCCCCGCTCACCGGTCGGCGGCGTTGGCGTGCATCAGCGCGAGGCGCTCGAGCAGGTCCTCGAGGGCCTCGTCGAACTCGATCGCGGAGTGGTCCTCGGAGAGCTGGACCCGCAACCGCCGCACGGTCGGGCGGTCCCGCAGGTCCTCGGCCCCGTCGTCGTCCTCGACGACGTCGAGCGGGCCGAGGTCAGCCCCGAGGACGCTGACCTCCAGCAGGAGGTGCCCGAGCAGGAAGCTGGTGAAGGCGCGGTAGGCGCCGACGGCGTTCGGCTCGCTGAAGCCCTCACCGAGCAGCCCCTCCAGGAAGCGCTCCACCCACAACAGGCTCCGCAGCGGCGGGCGCAGCCACGGGGCCTCCAGGGGCCGGGAGGCGACGAGGGGGAAGGCGACGGGGTGCCGCAGGGCCACCCGTCGCACGCCGTGGGCCAGCCGCTGCAGGAAGTCCTGCCAGCCGTCCTGCGGTGCGACCAGGACGTCCTCGTCGGCCTCCATCTCCGCCATCACCTGGGCGACGACGGCGTCGAGCAGCGCCTCGCGGCCGGGGACGTAGCGGTAGAGCGACATGGCCTCGACGCCGAGCTGCTCGCCCAAGCGGCGCATCGTGAGATTGGGCAGACCCTGCCCCTCGATGAACTCCAGCGCGGCGGCGACGATGCGCTCGTGGCTCAGCGGCACCCGCTTCGAGGGTGGCGCCGACCCGGAGACGACCGCCGCGTCAGCGTCGACCGCCTCGTCGGTGCCGTCGTCTTCAGGGCCGTCCATCCCCCCGATTGTCGCGCACGTCCGCTCCGACCAGCGCCAGGCCCACGTGGCGGCGTCCTCGGCCCGGCGTGCGCAGCCGCTCCAGGCGGTCCAGCAGCTGCTCGAGGCCGTCCTCGAAGTCCACGTCCGACAGCGCAGCGCTGCCCCCTGACCGACCCGGCCCTCCCGCGGCCAGCATCGTGACGAGGTGGCCGAGGAGGAAGGTGCACAGGGCCCGGTGGGCGGCCAGCGCCTCCTCGCCGCCGAACCCCTCAGCGGCGAGCCCGTCGAGGATCCGGCGGCTCCACACCTCCGACTGCAGAGGCGGCGGCCAGCACGAGGTGGGGTCGGGGGAGACCAGCACCGCGAGGACCCTGGGCTCGGCCCGGCCGAGCCGGTGCACGCCGTGCGCCAGCCGGTGCAGGAAGTCCTGCCAGCCGTGCAGGGGAGCGGGCAGGACCGCCTCGTCGGCGTCCAGGGCCGCGAGGAGGGCGGCCGGCGCCAGGCGCTTGGCCGGCAGGCCGCCCCGTGGGTGCAGCGCCCACCCGCCTTCGTGGTGCAGCTGCGTCCAGCAGCCCGTCTCCGACCGCCACTGCGTCACCGTCGGCCCCTTCCGCACGATGCCGGGCGCCCGCCGTCCAGCGCCCGTCCCGGTGCTCCAGGGACGTGCAGCGGCAACCCACCCGGCCGGGTGAATCAGCCGCCCGTCCAGGAACTCGAGGCCAGGTGCTCAGAACCTCGACGCCCGGAGACGTCGCGACGCCCCTCTCCGGCTTGTTCGAGGAGGGGCGTCCGCCTCGACGTCGAGGACGTCGGTGGTCACCCGATGAGGTGTCAGCAGTCACCGCGCGCGGGTGGCTCCGGGCCTGACCGGGACGCCGAGACCTCGACCTTAGGAGCGACCGGCCGCCGCGCCCTCACCCACTCGTGCACGACGGTGCGAAGGTTGGGCAGCGTGCCCAGGTCAGCGGTGGCCACCGTGGACACGGCGCCCAACCCGGGGCCGACGTTCAAGCCGGCGGAGGCTGGATACCGGTGGGCTGTGGCGAGCCGCCCTGGACCTGGACGCCGGGACGGCGACGCCCTGCTCTCCATCGGTGACCTCGCCCGCGCGACCAGGACGGCTCCGGACACCTTGAGGGCCTGGGAGCGTCGGCACGGCTTCCCCGACCCCCTGCGGCTCGACGGCGGGCACCGCCGCTACACCCACCGGCACGTGTCGGCGGTCCGGGAGATCCGGCGGCGCCGCAACGCCGGCATGCGCCTCGACGTGGCGATCCGCCAGGTCCTGGCCGAGCTGGAGGGGACCACCCGTCCGTCCCTCTTCGCCTCCATCCGCGAGCGCCACCGCGACCAGCCGCACCAGCCGTGGCGCAAGCGGAGCCTGCTGGCCCTGTCGCGGGCGATCGAGGACGAGGTCGCCGCCGTGGCCGCGGCGGGCCACCTCTTCGGGGGCTTCCAGATCGAGCCGCACTACACGGGGGCCGCACGGCGGTGGGCCGACCTGGCCCGGGTCGCGGCCTCGACGCACGTCTTCGCGCACCACGACGACCTGCAGGCACCACGCTGCCAGGCGGAGGGCACTGGCGAGCCGACCAGGATCGGCCTCCCGGCCTCCTCGCCCCTGGTCCGTGAGTGGTTCCTCGTCCACGACTCGCCCGAGCTCGCGGTCGCGCTCGTCGCGCTCGAGCTCCCCGGTCAGGACGTGCGGCCGGAACGCGACCGGGTCTTCGAGACGATCTGGAGCGTCGACCGGCAGGTCGTCCGTGACGCGGCGCGCCGGTGCGCCGAGACGGCGGCGGTGGCCGGCAGCCGGCAGGCCGCCGAGCTGCTCACCGGACCCCTGTCCGCCGCGCCCCGGCCGGAGCCGCTCCAGCCCCGGCTGGCGGAGCGACTGGTCCACCGCATGGTGCGCCACTTCGAGGAGGTCGCCACGTGAGACTGCCCGCGGTCCCGGCCCTGCCAGGCTCGGAGACCATCCGCCTGGCGGCCGAGCAGGTCTGGGCGGTCGGCCCCCGGCTGGGCCGGCTGCTCAGCGACGCGGAGCGACTGCTCCGGGAGGCCACCGCCCTGGTCCGCCGGGTCGAGGCCACTCGCGCCGAGGCCGAGTCGGTCGTCCAGGAGGCGGCGTCGACGCGAGCGCGCGCGGAGGAGACCGTGGCCGCCGCCGAGTTCCTCGCCGTCCGCGTCGCCGAGCTGCTCGGCTCCGTGGAGCCGGTGCTGCGCCGGGCCAGCCCGGCCCTGGACCGCCTGGCCGCCACGGCGGGTCCGCGCACGGTCGACACGGCGGTCCGGCTCGTCGACGAGCTGGTCACCGTCGCGCCCGACCTGCACGACCTCCTCGACGCCTCGCGCGAGCTGAACGAGATCCTGGGCAAGCTGCCGGGCCTGAAGCGCATCAAGCGTCGCGTCGAGGAGGAGCAGGCCTCCGAGTCGGACTAGGCGTTCCAGCGCACGGACTCCTCGATCGCGCTGCCCAGCCCCACGCCGCGGAGCTCGGCGCGGCGGTGGACCAGGCCGACCAGGGCACGGCACGAGCGGTACTCCAGCCGTTCGAAGCGGTCCGGCGCGGGCCGCGCCTCGGCGGTGGTCGGGGCGGCGGCCGGAGCCGGAGCCGCGGCCGGGGACCGCCGACGGTGCCGGGCGCGACCGGGGGCGATGGCGGAGTTGGTCACACGAGCGGGTAACCGGGGTCCGGTCCGGCATTCGCGCCGCACCGCTGACTTCACCCGACCGGGTTGCGTCACCACGCGTCTCGTGGGGCCGACGGGGTACCCGGCGTCATGGAGCCCATCCCTGAGACCGCGGAGGCGATCGAGGAGTACGGACCGTTCGTGCCCGACGGAGGGGACGCGCTGGCCCAGATCCGGCGGGTGGCCGAGCGCGTCCGGCTGGTGGTGCCCGAGTGCGTCGGCATGAGCCTGGCCATGCTCCAGGACGGAGTGACCCTCACCTTCGTGGCCACCGATGAGGAGATCGCGGCCCTCGACGGCGTCCAGTACGTCTCCGACGGCCCGTGCGTGCGGGCCGTCGAGGAGGACGGGGTCCGCCAGTACGACGCGTCCGACATCATGGAGGAGGAGTCGTGGCGGCTGTTCGCGGGGGCCACCGCCGCCGCCGGGATCGCCAGCACCCTGACCCTGCCGGTCCTCGAGGACGGCGAGGTCGTCGGGTCGGTGAACCTCTACGCCTCGACGTCCGACGCGTTCACCGGCCGGCACGAGCTCGTCGCCGCGGCGGTCGGGGGGTGGGCGCCGGGCGCCGTCAGCAACGCGGACCTCGGCTTCGCCACACGCCGGGCGGCCGAGCAGGCGCCCCAGAAGCTGCGCGAGGAGACACGCATCCAGGTCGCGGTCGGCATCATCGTGGCCTCCGAGGGGGTCGACGTGGAGACCGCGCGTCAGCGGTTGCGCCAGGCCGCCACGCGGGCCGGCGTCACCGAGCTCGCGATCGCCGCGCAGATCATCGGCCGGCTCAGCCTGCCCGAGGAGCCCGCCTGAGCCCCTCGGGCGCGACGAGCGACGTCACTGCTGTGGGCTGGTGTTGTCCGTCCCCCCGAGCCGGGCCAGGAGCTGGTGGCAGCGGTGGGCCCGCTGCGAGTCCTGCTCCATGACCTCCCGGAAGAAGGTGGCGATCTCGTCCTGCCCCGCGTTCTCCGCGTCGCGGACGTACTGGCCGTAGTCGTGGCCGGCCTTCAGCGCGTGGTACTGCACCGAGATCAGGTCGAACGTGACGTCGTCGAAGCCGGTCTCCCCGGTGGCCATGTGGGTCTCCTTCGTGGGTCGGTGTGTGGAGTCGACCGGGTACCCCGACCGCCCGGACCCACTCAGGGCGATCGAGGGTGGTTACCGTGGGCCGGTGACGACCGTGGCGGTGCTGGGGACCGGGAAAATGGGCGCCGGCATGGCCCGGCAGCTGCTGGGGCACGGCTTCGAGGTCCGGGTCTGGAACCGGTCGCGGGACCGGGCGGCACCGCTCGGCGAGGCAGGGGCCACCGTGGCCACCGACCCGGCCGAGGCGGTCCGGGGCGCGGACGTGGTCCTCACCATGCTCTTCGACGCCGACTCCGTCCTCGCGGTGCTCGACGAGGCGGCCGCCGGACTGGCCGAGGGTGCCCTGCTGGTCCAGAGCACGACCGTGGGGCTGCGCCAGCCCGAGGTGGCGCAGGCCGCACGAGCCCACGGGCTGCGGGTGCTGGACGCGCCCGTCCTCGGCACCCGCCAGCCGGCCGAGGAGGGCAAGCTCACCGTCCTGGCCTCGGGTGACCCGGCACTCCAGGACGAGGCGGCGCGGGTGCTCGAGGCCATAGGTGCCCGGACCCTGTGGGCCGGGGACGAGGTCGGGCTGGCCAGCCGGCTCAAGCTGGCCTGCAACGCCTGGGTCGCCTCCATCACGGCGGCCACCGCCCAGTCGGTCGCGCTGGCCGAGGGTCTGGGCCTGGACCCGCGGCTCTTCCTCCGGGCCATCGAGGGATCGCCCACCGACTCGGCCTACGCCCAGGTCAAGGGCGGCGCGATGATCACCGGCGAGATGCCGGTGGCCTTCGACGTGGACGGCATCTCCAAGGACCTCGGGTTGATCCGCGCGGCCGCCGAGCAGGGCGAGGTCTCCACCGACCTGGTCGATGTGTTGCTCGGGCTGTTCGCCCGGGCAGCCGACTCCGGCCAGGGTGGCGCGGACATGGCCGCCGTCCGCTCGGCGTTCTGAGCACCTCGCCCCGCTGTGGTCCGGCTCGGTCAGCCGCCGGCCGCTCCCTTCCCGGCACGGCTCGTGCGTCGGCCCACCACGACCAGGGCCACCACGAGCAACGCCGCCCAGAGCACGAGCTCCACGGAGCCGACCCCGCCGAGGAGACCGACGGCGAAGAGCAGGACCAGCATGAGGACCACCGTCAGGAGCAGGTTGAGCGCCAGCTTCACGAGCCTTCTCTCCTCAGCCGTTGGTGGTCCACGTCCACATGCCCGAGGCGTAGACCCGCGAGTCGTTGGACGGGTAGTAGGACCCGATGCAGCCGTACTTCACGATGCAGTTCTCGAAGAAGCCCTGCCGGTAGACCCGCTTGCCGTTCTGGATGTTCTGGTTGAACGAGCTGACCAGACCGCGGTAGCGGTACTGCGGGTCGACGTCGGCCACGCGCACCTCGACGCCGGTCAGGGTGGTCCGCTGCTGCGCGAGGTTCCAGCACCACCCGGTCTCGGTGATGAACTTGAACGCGGTGAACCCCAGCGTGGTGGTGGTCTTGTTGGTCACCGTCAGCGTCCGGCAGCCGGACGGGCTCGGCAGGCCACCCGCACCGGAGTCGAGCAGGGGCCGGGCGCTGCCGCTGAGGGTCTGCTGCGTGCCCAGCGGCTGCGGCTCGCCCTTGATCGTCTGCGTCGACACCACGGTCCCGTCGGGCGCGAGGTCGGAGACCACGATCGTGGTCGTGTAGGTCGCGGGCAGGTCCGCCCGGCCCACCCGCTGCACCGCGTGGGCAGGGAGGGTGGCTGCGGTGAGGACCGTGACCAGGGTGGCCAGGAGCACCGGGACCAGCGCCGCCGGCAGGAGGTGCGAGACGCCCGAGCGTCTCGGGTTGGGCTTCATGGGTTGCCTCTCATCTGGTGTGCCGCTGCGCGGAGTGCGCAGCGGTGGTGGACACTGCGGGCGCGAACAAGTCGTCCACGCCGACCTGCAGGTACCTCGCGATCCGGACCGCCGCCTGGTGCTCCAGGGTGTCGACCTCGCCGCGGAGGATCCGCCCGAGGTAGGAGTGCGAGCGGTAGCCGGCCGCCATCGCGAGGCGGCGCTGCGACACCTCCCTCACGACCATCAGGGTCCGGAGGGTCTTGAGGTTGCGCACACGCATGGTTCTGCTCCCGAGGCAGTGTCCGATGGTTCGCCGAACACCAGCACCGTAGAGCCCGACTGGGTGATGTGTCTAGTGCTGGTGCGCAGATTGTGGAACGATGGTGCCCATCGGGCGTGCGACTGCGCACGGTGGACCTCGCGGACACCGGTGTGACCTGCGCAGACGGCGCGGCGGGCCAGCGTTACCGTGGTGCCCACTTCTGCGCGCCAGAGGGCGCGGCCAGCGACGAGGGGAGCTCGAGTGGGGCAGCTGTGGGAGCTCGTCCAGGCCTACATCGACCGGCACGGCACGTCCGAGCGGCAGCTCGCGAAGCGGCTGGGCTACTCCTCGTCCGGCGTCTTCAGCAACTGGCGCGACCCGCGCCAGCTGCCGAGCGCCCAGGCGCTGGCCCGGTTCGCCGGACTGTCCGGGACGCCGTACCAGCGCGTCCTCGACGCGGTGCTCAGCGACGCGGGCTACCTCCCGGAGCCCGTGGTCAGCGACGAGCTCATCCAGCACCGCCGGACCGCCTCTGGCGCCCGGACCCGCGGCCAGCGGCGGGGTGAGGCCGGCGCACCGGTGGACGACGACCCGAGCTGACCGCCCCCTGTGGAGGACGGCCCCGGACCTGTCGGCCGCCCGTCCTAGCGTGAGGCGCATGCACCACCCGTGGCGACGCTTCGCCGAGCTGACCGACTGGTCGCTGCGGTGGGCCGAGCTGCCGTCCGGCGTCACGGGGCTGACCTGTCACCGGACCCGGACGGTCGTCCTGGCCCTCGGACTGAGCCAGGCCGAGCGACGCTGCACCATCGCCCACGAGACCGAGCACATCCTGCGCGGGCCGGTCGAGGCGCACGCCGTGCGGCGCGAGGAGCTGGCCATCGACCGCCGGGTGGCGCTCCTGCTCCTGCCGCGGCTGCGGGAGCTCGCGGACGCGATGGCGCGGACCCGCGGCGACCTCGAGGCCACCGCCGACGAGCTGTGGGTCGACGACTGCCTCCTCCGGGCCCGGCTGGCCGGCCTCGACGCGGCAGAGCGCACCTACCTCCACGGTCGGCTCGCCCAGCTCGGGTGAGGCGGCGTCGCAGGGCAGCGCCCCGCAGGTTCGCCCAGTCGGATGGCCCGGTCGAGCCACTCGCCGGGCTCAGACGGGTCAGCCCGCAGGGGTCGCCGCACGCACGGAGGTGCCATGTCGCCCACGGGCGCCCCCTGACAGGCTCGAGCCATGACCGGGGGCCTGTTGATCATCCTCGGCGTCGTCGCCGGCGGATCGGTCGTGGTCTATGCGATCGTGCGGCTCTCCGACCGCTGGTGACCCGGCTCCGGGGGCGGCTCGAAGCACACCTCGGCGCCGACCGTGACGGTCCCGCCGACCAGGACCCGGCAGATGGACCCGCCCCGGCGGCGGAGCGCCTCCTGGGCTCCGCGGCCCATGGTGTCGTCCAACAGCTTGCAGGGGGCCGCCACGCGCACCACCTCGAGCAGCACCGGGCCCAGGCGGATGAGCGCCCCGGGCTCCCGCGGCACCTCTCCGTCGGAGACGGTCACGTTGCGCCGGGTCAGGCCGGCGGGCAGGTCTCCGCCGTAGACCTCCTCGGCCGCCGCCAGCGAGCTCAGCGACTGCACGCTCACCTGCCGGTGGCGAGACCCGTGGTAGCGGTCCCCGACGATGCCGGCGCCGGTCTCGACCTCCACGGAGGACACCGACCGCATGGGCAGCCGGGTCCCGGGCGCGATGTGCAGCGAGACGACGACGGCCACGCCCCGAGGATAGGGAGCGTGGCCGTCGACCGGACCTCCCTCAGCCGGTGGACACCCAGCCGAGGGCC
Organism: uncultured Nocardioides sp.; assembly: GCA_964514085.1. GTDB lineage: Bacteria > Actinomycetota > Actinomycetes > Propionibacteriales > Nocardioidaceae > Nocardioides. The sequence goes on along the minus strand of CAZEPK010000004.1, from coordinate 1,431 downwards.
ACGCCGACCTCGATCTCGGCGCCGACCGGCAGGCCGTACTGCTCCGTGGTCAGCGTCAGGTGCAGGGCTCGGACGTAGCCGCCCCACTTCGCCTTCTTCTGCTCGTTGAGCACCAGCGTGCCGACGCCGGCCAGGTCGATCCTGGTGTTGCGGGCCACGCCCACGGGGATGGCGTTGCCGGCGACCGTGAGGTTCACCAGCCGGCTCCCCAGGGAGGTGACGACCTTCCCCGACTTCTTCTTCCGGACGGTCACTCCGGCGCTGACGGCATCGGCGGTGATCAGGCCGTGGAGCACGTCGAGCCCGGTGAGCTGGTTGTCGACCTTCACCTTGCCGTGCCCGGGAACGGTCCTCCCGGTCGTCCACGACCGCGCCACGGCGACGTGGAGCACGTTCGGCACGTCGACCTCGGCGGTCGAGTTGCCGACGACCTCGTCGCCGGTCCCGCCGGGCGGCGTCGCGACGAAGGCGCTGGGCCCGGCATCGAGGTCCAGGGCCGGCCCGACGGTGGCCTTGAGGGCCGAGCTGTAGCCAATGCCGCCGATCTGCGGCGCCGACGGCGGGGGAGCCGGTACGACGATCGCCTGGGTCGGGTTCAGGAGGACGGTCGCGGCGGCGGGCACCGAGGAGAAGGGCTTGAGCAGCCCGACGTAGAGGCCGAAGCCGGTGATGTAGGTGCCACCCGCGAGCGTGTACTGCGTCGAGGAGTTGGCCACGACCGAGGCGACGCCCGGGATGGTCACCGTGAAGTCCCGCGGGAGGTTCACCGGGTACTCCTGACCCGCGATGGTCAGGCCGACGAACTTCGTCGCGGACGTCGAGGAGACCCCCTTCGGCGTCTTGGTCGCGGTGGTGACCGTCTCCACGGCGTCCGCCGTGATGAGGCCCCCTAGGAGGGAGACGTCCGCGGTGCGGGCACCGGTGATCGTCCGGGTGCCGTCCTCGCCGACCGGGACGGCGCGGGCCCACGTGGTGACCACGCCGACCTTGGCCAGCCCCGAGGCCACGTCGACGCCCGCGGCGCGGTTGTCGTCGCGGGCCGGGAAGGTGTAGCCCTCGACGGACGACGCGGCGGTCAGGTCCGAGCGGATCGAGGTGCCGAGGGCCCGGACCTGGGTCCCCCCGGCGCGTCCGATGTAGAAGTACGGCGAGGTCGTGCCGGCGCGGTGGGCGGCCGACGTGGGGTGGGCAGATGCGGGGGTCGGAGCGACGAGCACCGCCGCCAGCGCACTGAGCGCGGCGGCGACGGTGACGACGCCCCCATGACGTCGCAGCATGGGTGTCTTCTCTGGTCGGGGGAGGGAGAGCTCACGGGTCCAACGCGGCCACCGCCTCCCCGTGATGCTCCGCCACCGGTGGTCCAGACCACCGGTGGGGATCCGGTTCGTAGCATGGCGGCGTGCAGCGCTCGACCCGACGCCGCGCGTACTT
>CAZEPK010000003.1:0-40297 GCA_964514085.1 uncultured Nocardioides sp. | reverse complement strand
CGCTGGGGACTGGTGCTCGTCGCGGTGCTGGCGGTCGTGCGCGAGGGGCTGGAGACCGCGCTGTTCCTCTGGGCGGCCACCCAGGCCGGCACCCGCGAGACGGTCGGCAGCATCACGCCGACCTGGGAGCCGCTGCTCGGGGCCGGCCTCGGCATCGCCACCGCCGTCCTGCTCGGCTACCTCATCTACCGCGGGGCGCTGACCATCAACCTGTCGCGCTTCTTCACCTGGACCGGCGGCTTCCTGATCCTGGTCGCCGCGGGCGTGCTCGCCTACGGCATCCACGACCTGCAGGAGGCAAGCTACCTGCCCGGCCTCAACGACCTGGCCTTCGACGTCTCAGACACCATCGACGTCAACAGCTGGTACGGCGCGCTGCTCAAGGGCGTCTTCAACTTCAGCCCGGCCACCACCGAGCTCGAGGCGGCCGCGTGGCTCCTCTACGCCATCCCGGTGATGAGCCTGTTCCTGCTCGGGGTGCGCCGCCGTACGTCGACCGCCGCCGCGGCTCCCCACGCCCGTCCCGTCCGCTCCCACTGAGCGCCCGTCCCACCCGGAAAGAGCAGACCTCCATGCCCAAGACCCTGGTCGTGACCGCCGTCGCGCTCGCGGTGCCGTTCCTCGCCGCGTGCACCGACAACGCCGGTCCCTCCGGCGGCGGGGCCGCCGACGGCGGCGACCCGCGCTCCCTGAGCGTCGAGGCCACCGACGACGCGTGCAAGGTCTCGGCGGCCGACGCGCCGGCCGGCACGCTCACCTTCGACGTGACCAACACCGGCTCGCAGGTCACCGAGTTCTACCTGCTCGGCGAGGACGGCCTGCGCATCCTGTCCGAGGTCGAGAACATCGGCCCCGGCCTCAACCGCACCATGACCGTCAACGCCCCGGCCGGGTCCTACTTCACCGCCTGCAAGCCGGGCATGAAGGGCGAGGGCATCCGCGCCGACTTCGCGGTCACCGCCTCCGACGACGCGCCGACGGCCGGTGCCGACGAGCAGCAGCTGATCGACCAGGCGGTCGCCAACTACGCCGCCTACGTCAAGGACCAGTCCGATCAGCTCCTCGACCGGACCACCGAGTTCGTCCAGCTCTACGAGTCCGGCAAGGACGACCAGGCCCGTGCGCTCTACCCCGTGGCCCGCACCCATTGGGAGCGCATCGAGACCGTGGCCGAGTCCTTCGGCGACCTCGACCCGCTGACCGACCTGCGCGAGGCCGACGTCGAGCCGGGCGACGACTGGACCGGCTGGCACCGCATCGAGAAGGACCTCTGGCCGCAGCGCGCGACGGACTACACCCCGATGACCGCCGCGGAGCGGAAGACCTACGGCGACGACCTGCTCGCCAACATCACCACCCTCGACGACCGGGTGCAGGACCTGACCTACACCGTCGACCAGATCTCCAACGGCTCCCGCGGCCTGCTCGAGGAGGTCGCCACGGGCAAGGTCACCGGCGAGGAGGAGTACTGGTCGCGGACCGACCTGTGGGACTTCCAGGCCAACGTCGACGGCGCGCGCGTGGGCTACGAGGGCGTCAAGCCCATCGTGGTCGAGAAGGACCCGCAGCTGGCGTCCGACCTCGACGCCCGCTTCTCCGAGCTGCAGGCCCTGCTCGACGCCCAGAAGTTCGGTGACGGCTTCAAGACCTACGACCAGCTCACGCCGGAGGAGATCAAGCAGCTCTCCGACGCGGTCAACGCCCTGTCCGAGCCGCTGTCCAAGCTGACCGCGGCCGTCCTCTCGTAGTCCTGTGCCCAGCAAGGTCTCCCGACGCTCGCTCCTCGGCGGTGGCGCTGCCGCCGCCGGGGTGGCCGGCGCGTTCGTGGTCGGCCGGGCCAGCGAGGGCGCGGCCGGCGAGCCAGCCGCCCGGCCCACGTCGTACCCCTTCCGGGGGGCCCACCAGGCCGGCATCACCACCGCGGCCCAGGACCGGTTGCACTTCGCGGCCTTCGACGTCACCACCGAGGACCGCGAGGAGCTCATCGAGCTGCTGCAGCAGTGGACCGAGGCCGCCGAGAGGATGACCCAGGGCGACCCGGCCGGCTCCGTCGGCCCGGTCGAGGGCGCCTCCAACCTCCCGCCCGACGACACCGGCGAGGCGATCGGCCTCTCGCCGGCCCGGCTGACCATCACCTTCGGCTTCGGCCCCACGCTGTTCCGCACCGAGGACGGCCGCGACCGCTTCGGGCTCGCCGACCGGCAGCCCGCGGCGCTGCGCACCCTCCCGCACTTCCCGGCCGACACCCTCGACCCGGCCAAGTCCTACGGCGACCTGTGCGTCCAGGCCTGCGCGGACGACCCGCAGGTGGCGGTGCACGCCATCCGCAACCTGGCCCGGATCGGCTTCGGGACGGTCTCGGTCCGCTGGTCGCAGCTGGGCTTCGGCCGCACCTCGAGCACCACCACCGACCAGTCCACGCCGCGGAACCTGTTCGGGTTCAAGGACGGCACCATGAACATCAAGGCCGAGGAGACGTCCGACGTCGAGGAGCACGTCTGGGTCGGCGCCGGCGACGACGCCGGCGCGGACTGGCTGGCCGGCGGGTCCTACCTCGTGGCCCGCCGCATCGGCATGCAGATCGAGGTCTGGGACCGCCAGCCGCTGGGCGACCAGGAGTCGTTCGTGGGCCGGACCAAGGGCTCCGGGGCACCGCTGTCGGGCGGGCAGGAGACGTCGGACCCCGACTTCGAGATGCCGGGCAGCAACGACACGACGATCATCGCGCCCGACGCCCACGTCCGGCTGGTCCACCCCGACTTCAACGGCGGGGCGCGCATGCTCCGGCGCGGCTACAACTTCGTCGACGGCAGCAACTCCCTGGGCGGCCTGGACGCGGGGCTGTTCTTCCTGGCCTTCGTCCGCAACCCCGACACCCACTTCATCCCGATCCAGAACAAGATGGCCTCCAGCGACGCCCTGATGGAGTACCTCAAGGTCGACGGCTCGGCGCTCTTCGCGGTGCCGCCGGGCATCGGCAAGGGCGAGTACGTCGGGCAGCCCCTGTTCGCCTGAGCGAGCCGCGGGCACCGGGCCGGGGTGCAGACGTTCCTCCCGTACGCCGACTTCCGCCGCTCCGCCGAGGTGCTCGACGTCAAGCGGCTCGGCAAGCAGCGCGTGGAGTGCCTGCAGGTGCTGCGCGGGCTCACGGTCCCGACCTACGGCTGGCGCCACCACCCCGCCGTGAAGATGTGGCGCGGCAGCGAGGAGGCGCTCGGGCGCTACACGTTCACGGTGTGCGAGGTCTGGACGGAGTCCGGTCGCGCCGACACGGTCGCGGCCACGGTGGGTCGCGAGCTCGAGGCGCTCGACATCGTCGAGGTGCGCAGCCAGGCCGAGCTGGACGCGGCCGGTGCGCTCCCGTGGTGGCTGGGGGACGAGGCGTTCCACCTCTCGCACCGGTCCGCCCTGCTGCGCAAGGACCCTGAGCGCTACGGGCCGCTCTTCGGCCAGATCCCCGACGACCTGCCCTACGTCTGGCCGGCGGCCGTGCCGGCGCACTGAGCCGCTCGCGCCGAGCAGCTCGTGCGGCCCCCACGTACGGGCCGCCCTGACGCCTGCGCCGCCTGAACCGGTCGCGCTCATCACTTCCGGCGGCCGCGGGTAGTCCGTTGGGGCCATCTGCGGTGGTTCCCAGCCACTTGCTGCCGCTTCGGCCGCGCCCCGGCGGGCACCACGTCATCGTGGAGGTCGACCGGGCACGCGAGGGGGGCCTGGCATCAGCCAGCGAGGGTGCGTCGTGCTTGTGTCCATGCGCCGTGAGACCGGGGAGCGCGCGATCGCCGCGCTCCTCGGGCTCCTGGTCGTGCTGGCCGCGCTGGTCGGCCTGCCCGCCGCTCCGGCCGGCGCCGCGGGCACCGCCCACGTCACCGGCACCGTGACCGCCGCCTCCGGGCCCGTGAGCGGCGCGTCCGTCTACCTCTACTCCTACGGCACCGACGAGGACATCTGCTCCTACGTCACCCAGACCACGACCGACGCGGCCGGCCACTACGACGCGGGCGCGCTGAATGCGGGCAGCTACCGCGTGCAGGTCACCGCCACCGGGTACGCGCCCCAGTTCTGGAACGGCGCCGGCACCTGCCACGCCTCGACGGCCGTCGTCGTGGCTGCGGGCGCGACCGTGGCCGGGGTCAACGCCGTCCTCGCGCCGACCGCGCACCTCAAGGGCACGATCACCGGACCCGGTGGCCTGCTGATCGACCACGTCCAGGTCACGGCCTACCTGCTGATCCCGGGCACCACGCGCTGGGAGTCCGCCGGCACCGCGGTCTCGGCGTCCAACGGCACCTACGACGTGCAGGGGATCGGTGCTGGCACCTACCGGCTGGACTTCGACCCCAACTCGCCGTTCTTCGCCCAGGAGTACTACCACGACGAGGCGCTGTTCGAGGACGCCGACAGCGTGGTGGTGACGGCCGGCCAGACCCTGACCGGGCTGGACGGGCAGGTCTCCGCCTCGTCCCACGTCGTGGGCACGGTGACGGGCACCGGGGGCGCCCCGCTGGCGGGCGTGAGCGTCAAGGCCTACCGCTACGCCCCGTCGACGGAGAGCTGGGCCCCGGTGGCGGCCAGCTTCACCGACGCCGCCGGCCACTACGACATCGGCCGGCTCTCGGCCGGCACCTACCGGCTCGGCTTCCACCCGGACGCCGGCTACCTCGACGAGTACTGGGACGACCGCGCCAGCGTCGAGCTGGCCGACGACGTCGTGGTCCCGGACGGCGACTCGGTCACCAGGGACGCCCAGCTCAGCGCGTCGTCCCGCGTGAAGGGCGTCGTGACGGGGCCGGGCGGTGCGCCCGTGGCAGGCGCCCAGGTCAGCCTGTACCGCTTCGACGCCGGGGCGGGCGACTACGTCGTCACCGCCGTCGCGTTCACCGACGGCACGGGTGCCTACGACCTGGCCGGGCTGGCGCCGGGCACGTACCGGCTCGGGTTCGCCGACCTGTCGGGCGCCCTCGCCCCGGAGTTCTGGAACGACAAGCCAACGGTGGCCGCGGCCGACCCGGTCACGGTCGGGACGGGCGTGGTGCTGACCGGCCGGAGCGTACAGCTGGCCGCCACCTCGCACCTGAAGGGCAAGGTCACGGGCCCGACCGGCACCGCGCTCAGCGCCGCGGACGTGACGGCCTACCGCTACGACGACACGCTGCTGTCCTGGCGGCCCGTGGCCTACGCCTCGACCGACGCCTCCGGCAACTACGACCTCGCCGGCCTGGGCGCGGGCAGCTACCGGATCGGCTTCTCCCACTCCTCCGGCACCTACGTCGCGGAGTTCTACAACGACAAGGCGTCGGTGGCCTTGGCCGACACGGTGGTCGTCGCGGCGGCGGCCAGCCTGACCGGCCTCAACGCCTCCCTGGCCACCTCCTCCCACGTCACCGGGCGGGTGACCTCCTCCGCCACCGCGGCCAACCTGGCCGGCGTCATCGTCACGGCCTACGCGTTCGACACCGCCACCCAGACCTGGCAGCCGGTGGCCAACACCGCCACCGCGGCGGACGGCACCTTCGACGTGGCCTCGCTCCGGGCCGGGACCTACCGGCTCGGGTACGCCGACCCCGGCGGCACCTACGCGACGGAGTTCTGGAACGACAAGACCACGGTCCTCTCCGCCACCGACGTCGTGGTCGCTGCCGCCACCACCGTGACGGGCCGGAACGCGGCGCTGGCCACCGCCGGCCACGTGACCGGCACCGTGACCCGGACCGGTGGCGCACCCCTGGCCCAGGTGCACGTCACCGCCTACAGCCTCGACGCCACCTCCCAGACCTGGGTCGCGGTCGGCACGGACGACACGAGCTCGATCGGCTACTACGACGTCGGCGCGCTGCCGGCGGGCACCTACCGTCTGGGGTTCGTCGCGGCCGCCGGCGGCTTCGTGACCGAGTACTGGGACGACAAGGCCACGCTCGCCGCTGCCGCGGACGTCACCGTGGCCGCCGGCGCCGTGCTGACCGGCCGGAACGCCGTGCTGGCCAAGCCGCCGGCCCCGCCCGTGGTGAACGTGTCGGTGCCGGTCGTCACCGGGACCGCCAAGGTGGGCCAGCTCCTCAGCACGAGCACGGGCACCTGGAACCCGGCGGACGCGACCACCGCCGTCCAGTGGGTCGTCGGTGGGGTGGACGTGGTCGGGGCCACGGTGGCGACGTACACCCCGGTGGCGGGTGACGTGGGCAAGACGGTCACGGTGCGGGTGACGGCGTCCAGGAGCGGCTACGCGAGCGCCAGCGCGGTGTCGGCGGCCACGGCCGCCGTGGTGCCCGGCACCATCGCGAACGTCACGGTGCCGACGATCAGCGGCACGGCCAAGGTGGGCCAGGTGCTCACCGCGAGCCCGGGGACGTGGAACCCGAGCGACGCGGCCACCGCCTTCCAGTGGGTGGTCGGTGGGGTGGACGTCGCGGGAGCCACCGCGGCGACGTACACCCCGGTGGCGGGTGACGTGGGCAAGGCGGTGACCGTGCGGGTCGCCGCGTCCAAGAGCGGCTACACCACCGTGAGCTCGACCTCGACGGCCACGGCGGCCGTGGTGCCGGGCACCATCACGAACGTCACGGTGCCGACGATCAGCGGCACGGCCAAGGTGGGCCAGGTGCTGACGGCGGGCGCGGGGACGTGGAACCCGAGCGACGCGGCCACAGCGCTCCAGTGGGTGGTCGGCGGTGTGGACGTGGTCGGGGCCACCGCGGCGACCTACACCCCGGTGGCGGGTGACGTGGGCAAGGCGGTCACGGTGCGCGTCACCGCGTCCAAGAGCGGCTACACCACCGTCACCGCCGTCTCGGCCGCCACCTCGGCCGTGGCGCTGGGCACGATCGCCAATCTCACCGCCCCGACCGTCACCGGCACCCCGGCGCTCGGGCAGGCGCTGACGGCGACGGCCGGCACCTGGAGCCCGAGCGACGCCACCACGTCCCTTCAGTGGGTGGTCGGCGGCGTCGACGTCGCCGGGGCCACCACCGCCACCTACACGCCCGTGGTCGCCGACGTGGGCAAGACCGTGACCGTGCGGGTGAGCGCCGCCAAGCCCGGGTACGCCGGGGCCAGCGCGACCTCGGTCGCCACCGCGGCCGTGGCGCCGGGCGCGATGACGAACCTGACGCCGCCGGCGATCAGCGGGACGGCCAAGGTGGGCCAGGTGCTGACCGCGACGCCCGGCACGTGGAGCCAGGGCGGCGTCACCACCGCGTTCCAGTGGGTGGTGGCCGGGAGCGACGTCGCGGGGGCGACGGGCTCGACGTACAGCCCGGTGGCGGGCGACGTGGGCAAGGTCGTGACCGTGCGGGTGACCGCGTCGAAGACCGGGTACGCCGACGCCAGCGCCAGCTCGGCAGCCACCGCGGCGGTGGTGGTGGGCACCATCGCGAACGTCACGGTGCCCGCGGTCACCGGCACGCCCAAGGTGGGTCAGGTGCTCACCGCCACCGCCGGGACGTGGAACCCGAGCGACGCAGGGAGGGCGTTCCAGTGGGTCGTCGGGGGCGTCGACGCCGCCGGTGCCACGACCGCGACCTACACGCCCGTGGCGGCGGACGTGGGCAAGGCGGTCAGCGTGCGGGTGACCGCGTCGAAGGCCGGGTACGCCGACGCCAGCGTGGGCTCGGCGGCCACCGCCGTCGTGGCCGCGGGCACCCTCGTGAACGTCACGGTGCCGACCGTCAGCGGCACGGCCAAGGTGGGGCAGGTGCTGACCGCGACGGCCGGCACCTGGAACCCGAGCGGCGTGACGGCGGCCTACCAGTGGGTGGTCGCCGGCACCGACGTCAGCGGCGCGACGGGGTCGACGTACACCCCGGTGGCCGGCGACGTGGGCAAGGCGGTCACGGTGCGGGTGACCGCGTCGAGGGCCGGGTACGCCGACGCCAGCGCCACCTCGGCGGCGACCGCCGGCGTCGCGGTGGGGACCATCGTCAACCTCACGGCCCCGGCCGTCACGGGCACCGCGGCGCTGGGCCAGGTCCTGACCGCGACCGCCGGGACCTGGAACCCGAGCGGCGTGACCGCGGCCTACCAGTGGGTGGTGGCCGGGACCGACGTGGCGGGCGCGACGGCCGCGACGTACTCCCCGGTGGCCGGCGACGTGGGCAAGACGGTCACGGTGCGGGTGACGGCGTCGAGGGCCGGGTACGCCGACGCCAGCGCGACCTCGGCGGCGACCGCGGCCGTGGTGGCCGGGACCATCGTGAACCTCACGCCGCCCGCGGTGACCGGCACGGCCAAGGTGGGCCAGGTGCTGACGGCCACCGCCGGCACGTGGAGCCAGGCCGGTGTCAGCACGGCGTTCCAGTGGGTGGTGGCCGGGAGCGACGTCGCGGGGGCGACGGGCTCGACGTACACCCCGGTCGCGGGGGACGTGGGCAAGGTCGTGGCCGTGCGGGTGACGGCCTCGAAGGCCGGGTACGCCGACGCCAGCGCCACCTCCGCAGCCACCGCTGCGGTGGTCGTGGGGACCCTCACCAACCTGACCGTCCCGACGGTCACGGGGACGCCCAAGGTCGGGCAGGTGCTGACCGCCACCGCCGGGACCTGGAACCCGAGCGGCGTGACCGCGGCCTACCAGTGGGTGGTGGCGGGGGCCGACGTGGCGGGGGCGACCGGCTCGACGTACACCCCGGTGGCGGCCGACGTGGGCAAGACGGTGAGCGTGCGGGTGACCGCGTCGCGGGCTGGGTACGCCGACGCGAGCGCCTCCTCGGTGGCCACGGCGGCTGTGGCGACCGGGACCATCGCCAGCGTCGCGGCACCGACCACCACCGGCACGCCCAAGGTGGGCCAGGTCCTGACCGCGAGCGCCGGCACCTGGAACCCCAGCAGCGTGACCGCGGCCTACCAGTGGGTCGTGGCCGGCACCGACGTCAGCGGCGCGACCAGCTCAACGTACACGCCGGTGGCCGGCGACGTGGGCAAGACGGTCACGGTGCGGGTGACCGCCTCGAAGGCGGGCTACGCCGACGCGTCGGCCACCTCGGCCGCGACCGCAGCCGTGGTCGTCGGCACCATCACCGGCGTGACGGCGCCGGCCATCACCGGCACCGCGGCCCTGGGCCAGGTGCTGACGGCGAGCGCCGGCACCTGGAACCCGAGCGGCGTGACGGCGGCCCACCAGTGGGTGGTCGGCGGCACGGACGTCGCGGGGGCCACCGGCCCGACCTACACGCCCGTCGCGGGTGACGTGGGCAGCGTGGTCACGGTGCGGGTCACCGTGTCGAGGGCGGGGTACGCCGACGCCAGCGCGACCTCGGCGGCCACGGCTGCCGTGGTCGGCGGGACCCTCAGCAACCTGACCCCGCCGACCGTCAGCGGGACGCCCAAGGTCGGTCAGGTGCTGACCGCCACGGCCGGCACCTGGAGCCAGGCGGGCGTCACCACGACCTACCAGTGGGTCGCCGGCGGCGCGGACGTCAGCGGCGCCACGGCCTCGACGTACACGCCGGTGGCGGGGGACGTCGGCAAGACCCTCGCCGTCCGGGTCAGCGCGACCAAGCCCGGCTACGGCAGCGCGAGCGCGAGCTCCGCCGCGACGGCCGCTGTGGCGGCCGGCACGATCGTGAACCTCACGGCGCCCACCGTCACCGGGACGGCCAAGGTCGGCCAGGTGCTGACCGCCGGCTCCGGCACGTGGAACCCGGCGGACGCCACGCTGGCCCACCAGTGGGTGGTGGCCGGGATCGACGTCGCCGGTGCCACGGCCTCGACGTACACCCCGGTCGCAGGGGACGTGGGCAAGACCGTCGCCGTGCGGGTCACCGCCTCGAAGCCGGGCTACACCACCTTGAGCCTCACCTCGGCCGTCACCGCCGCGGTGGTGCAGGGGACCATCGCCAACCTCACCCCACCCTCGATCACCGGCACGGCCAAGGTCGGCCAGGTGCTCACCGCGACCGCCGGCACGTGGAACCCCGGCGCGGTCACGGCGGCCTACCAGTGGGTGGTGGCCGGGACCGACGTGGCGGGCGCGACCACCTCGACGTACACGCCGGTGGCCGGCGACGTGGGCAAGGCGGTCACGGTGCGGGTGACCGCGTCGAAGGCCGGGTACGCCGACGCCAGCGTCAGCTCGAGCGCGACCGCCGCGGTCGGGCCCGGGACGATCACCAACCTCACCCCGCCGACCGTCGCGGGCACCCCGGCCCTGGGCCAGGTGCTGACCGCGACCGCCGGGACCTGGAGCCCGGGCTCGGTGACCACGGCGCTGCAGTGGGTGGTCGGCGGCGTGGACGTGGCTGGCGCCACCGCCTCGACCTACACGCCCGTGGCGGGTGACGTGGGCAAGACGGTCACGATGCGGGTGACTGCGTCCCGCGCGGGCTACACCACCGTCAGCCTGGCATCGGCCCCCACGGCGGTCGTGGCGCCCGGGACCATGGTCAACCTGACCCTCCCGGCCGTCAGCGGTGTGCCGGGGGTCGGGCAGGTCCTGACGGCGACGGCCGGCACCTGGAACCCGGCCGGCGCCAGCACCGCCTACCAGTGGCTGGCCGGCGGCAGCGCCATCGCCGGCGCCACCGGCTCGACGTACACCCCGGTGGCGGGGGACGTGGGCAAGACGGTCACGGTGCGGGTGACCGCCTCGAAGTCCGGCTACTCGGACGCCACCGCGACCTCGGCACCCACAGGTGCCGTGACCTCGGCGACGGCTGCGCCGCAGCCCCCGCCGGCGGTGGTGAGGAACGTCGTGAAGCCCGTGGTGGCCGGCACCGCCGTCGTCGGCCGCAAGCTCAAGGTCAGCACCGGGTCGTGGGACCCGGGAGCGGTCTCGCTGCGCTACCAGTGGCTGGCCGGCGGGAAGGTGATCAAGGGCGCCACCCGTCGCACCCTGAAGCTCACCAAGGCGCAGCTGGGCAAGAAGATCACCGTCCGGGTCACGGCGACCGCCACGGGTCTGACCGCCACGACGGTCACCACCCGCGCGACCCGGAAGGTGAAGGCGCCGCAGCCGTCGCCGCGGAGGACGGTCGTGGAGCGGCCCGGTGTCGCCGGGCACCTCCCGGGCGACTCCTAGAGCGACAGGCTCCGGTCCAGCCCCAGCTCGTCGAGGAACCGGCCGTCGTGGCTGACCACCAGCAGCGCGCCGCGGTAGCTCGCGAGCGCCGAGACGAGCGCGTCGTAGGACGCCAGGTCGAGATTGTTCGTGGGCTCGTCCAGCAGGAGCAGCTGCGGGGCCGGGTCGGCCAGCAGCAGCGCGGCGAGCGTGGCGCGGAAGCGCTCGCCGCCCGACAGCGTGCCGGCCGGCTGCTCGGCCGCCGCACCCCGGAAGAGGAAGCGGGCCAGCCGGGCCCGGATCGACTGCGGCTCCACGGTGGTGGCGCGGAGCGCCACGTTGTCCACGACCGACAGGGCGGGGTCCAGGAGGTCCAGCCGCTGCGGCAGCAGGGCGGTCGGCACGTGGGTGCGGACGGACCCCGCCCGCGGGGCGAGGGTGCCAGCGACCGTCTCGAGCAGCGTGGTCTTGCCGGCCCCGTTGGGGCCGAGGACCGCGACGCGGTCCGGGCCGCGCAGGTCCAGCTCGACGGCGGCGCCGGTGCGGAGCACCAGGCCGTCGGTGGTCAGCACGACCCGGCCGCGCGGGACCTCGGTGCCGGGCAGGTCCACCCGGATGGTCCGGTCCTCGCGCAGCCGGGCCTCCGCCTCGTCCAGCCGGTCGCGGGCGGCGTCCAGCCGCTCGTCGTGGATCTTGCGGTAGGACGCCGCGTGCTTCTCCGAGCGGTTCTTGTAGAAGTCGCGGGCGCCCTTGCCCATGTTGGAGCGCACCGCGTTGCGCTCGCCCTGGCGCTTGCGCTGGGCCAGCAGCCGCTCGGCCTCCTGCCGGTCCGTGCGCTCGCGGCGCACGTCGGCCCGTGCTGCGGTGACGGCCTGCTCCGCGGCCTCCTGCTCGGCCGCCACCTGCGCGAGGTAGGAGGAGAAGCCCCCGCCGTACCACCGGACGGCGCCGGCCCGCAGGTCGCCGATCCGGTCCATCCGCTCCAACAGCTCGCGGTCGTGGCTGACCACGACCAGCGTGCGCGGCCAGGAGCCCAGCACGTCGTGCAGCCGCGACCGCGCGGCGGCGTCGAGGTTGTTGGTCGGCTCGTCGAGGAGCAGCACCTCGGGCCGCTGGAGCAGCAGCCGCGCCAGCCCCAGCCGGACCACCTCACCGCCGGACAGCTCGCCCAGGCGCCGGTCGAGCACCGAGGCCGGCAGGCCCAGCCGCTCGAGCTCGGCCGCCGCCTGCTCCTCGACGTCCCACTGGTCGCCGACCGCCTCCAGGTCGGCGGGGTCGCCCGAGCCGGCGTCGAGCGCGTGCAGGGCGCGGCGCACCGCGCCGATGCCCAGGACGTCGTCGACGCGACCCGCGCGGTCGAGGGTCAGGTCCTGCGGCAGGTAGCCGACCTCTCCGGCCACGGAGACGGACCCGGTCGTGGGCGCCAGCACGCCGGCCGCGAGCTGGAGCAGCGTGGACTTGCCCGCGCCGTTGGCGCCGACCAGCCCGGAGCGACCGGGGGAGACCAGGAGGTCGAGGCCCTCGAGCGCGACGGTGCCGTCGGGCCAGGTCAGGCCGACGCCGGAGAAGGTGAGGACGGAGGGGGTAGCGGTGGGCACGGTGACTCCTCGGGGGACGTCCCCCGGACGAGGTGGGCAGGGCCTGGGTCCACCGGTTCACTCCACGCCCCGCACGTTAGGACGGCCACGGAGCAAGCTGCACCCCATTTTGCGGTGCCGGGACGGGTACTGTGGGCCGCCGCACAGCGTCGTGCGCCTCTTCCCCGGCTCCACGGGGCCCGACCCGCGAGGAACGCTGTGACCGACAAGCCGATCGTGCTGATCGCCGAGGAGCTCAGCCCCGCCACCCTCGAGGAGCTCGGGCCCGACTTCGAGGTCCGCCACTGCAACGGCGCCGACCGGGCTGAGCTGCTCGCCGCCCTGCCCGAGGCGGAGGCCCTGCTGGTGCGCAGCGCCACCGCCGTGGACGCCGAGGCCTTGGCCGCCGCGCCCCGGCTGCGGGTCGTGGCCCGGGCGGGGGTGGGCCTGGACAACGTCGACGTCCGCACGGCCACCCAGTCCGGCGTCATGGTCGTCAACGCCCCGACCTCCAACATCGTCTCCGCCGCCGAGCTGGCCGTCGCGCTGATGCTCGCCGCCGCCCGGCACGTCAGCCCGGCCCACGCCGCCCTGCGCCAGGGCGAGTGGAAGCGGTCGAGGTACACCGGCACCGAGCTGTTCGAGAAGACGGTGGGCATCGTCGGGCTGGGCCGGATCGGCGTCCTGGTCGCCCAGCGGCTGGCGGCGTTCGGGATGGACGTCATCGCCTACGACCCCTACGTCCAGGCCGGCCGCGCCGCCCAGATGGGCGTGCGGCTGGTCGACCTCGACACGCTGCTGGCCGAGTCGGACTTCATGTCGGTGCACCTGCCCAAGACGCCGGAGACGATCGGCCTGCTCGGTGACGCCGAGCTGCACAAGGTGCGTCCGCACCTGGTGCTGGTCAACGCCGCCCGCGGCGGGATCGTGGACGAGGCGGCGCTCTACGCCGCGCTCAAGGAGGGTCGGGTGGCCGCCGCCGGGCTCGACGTCTTCGCCCACGAGCCCTGCACCGACAGCCCGCTGTTCGAGCTCGAGAACGTCGTGGCCACCCCGCACCTGGGCGCCTCCACCGACGAGGCGCAGGAGAAGGCCGGCCTGGCGGTGGCCCGGTCGGTGCGCCTCGCGCTGTCCGGCGAGCTGGTGCCCGACGCCGTCAACGTCCAGGGCGGCCTGATCGCCGAGGAGGTGCGGCCCGGGATCCCGCTGACCGAGAAGCTCGGTCGGGTCTTCACCGCGCTGGCCGGTGAGGTGGCCCAGCAGGTCGACGTCGAGGTCCGCGGCGAGATCACCGACTACGACGTCAAGGTGCTCGAGCTGGCGGCGCTCAAGGGCATCTTCACCGACGTGGTCGAGGACCACGTCTCCTACGTCAACGCGCCGCTCCTCGCCGCCGAGCGCGGCGTCGCCGTACGGCTGGTGACCGACCCGGAGAGCGCCGACCACCGCAACCTCATCACCATCCGGGGCACCCTGGCCGACGGCCAGCAGGTCTCGGTCAGCGGCACGCTCATCGGCATCCACCAGCGCGAGCGCCTGGTCGAGGTCAACGGCTTCGGCGTGGACCTCGAGCCGACCGACCACCTCGCCTTCTTCAACTACGAGGACCGGCCCGGCATGGTCGGCACCGTGGGCGGGATCCTCGGTGCCGCCGGGGTGAACATCGCCGGCATGCAGGTGGCCCGCGACGAGAAGGGCGGGCGCGCGCTGGTGGCCCTCTCGGTCGACTCCGCCATCCCGGCCGACACGCTCCTCGAGATCGAGAGCGCCATCGACGCGGTCCAGGTGCGGGCCGCCGACCTGGTCTGAGGTCTACGGTCGGCTGTCCAGCCCGATCTGCTCCACCTCGTCGACCACGTCGGCCAGCGGTCGCGTCGTGTCGATCTCGTGCGTCGCCACCCGGCGCAGCAGCGGCTCCACCACGCGGACGTCGTCGAGGATCCGGGCCAGCTCGGCCGGATCCTTGCCGAAGGAGTTGGTGGTGCGCGTGGCCAGGCGCTGGGTGAGCACCTCGACGGGCGCGCTGAGCAGCACGACCGCGTCGAAGCGGGGGAGGAGGCGCCCGCCGTTCTCCTCCAGCCCCACCACGTAGAGGAGCTCGTCGGGCCCGTCGAGCAGCGCCTCGATGAGCGGCTCGTCCCAGAGTTGCCGGCCGTCGGCGGTGAGGACGACGTGGCCCCGGTCCACGTCGACGGCCCGGTGACCGCGGGCCACCAGCGCCGCGGCGACCGTGGACTTGCCGGTCCCCGACATGCCGCAGACCAGCACCCGGCGGGTCACGCCACCATCACGCGGCCGCGGTCGTGGCCGCCGGTGGGCTGACGCTGGGAGACCACCGCCCAGGCCGCCGCGATGGCCGCGACCGCCTGCTCGAGCTCCTCGACCCGGCGGGTGTAGGGGATGCGCACGAAGCGGTCGAGGCCGCCGTCAGGCGCGAACACCGGCCCCGGCGCGACGATCACGCCGTGGCGCTCGGCCTCGTCGGCCACGGCGATCCCCAGGCCACGCCCGCGGCCGGGCAGCTCGCACCACAGCGACAGACCGCCGGCCGGCACCCGGAACCGCCAGTCGGGGAGGGCGGCACGGACGCCGGCCACCAGCGCGTCGCGGCGCTCGAGGAGCCGGCTCCGCGTGTCGGCGAGTGCAGGTGCGGGGTCCTCGAGGAGGCTGAGCACGGCGAGCTGCTCGACCACCGGGACGCCGAGGTCCAGGGTGACCCGGGCCGCCGTCATCCGGTCGACCCAGCTCGGGGGGACGCGCACCCACCCGACCCGCAGGCCGCCCCAGAAGGCCTTGCTGACGCTGCCCACGGTGAACGCGTCCCGCGCGTACGCCGCGAACGGCCGCGGCATCTCCTGCCCCTCGAGGGCGAGCATGGCGTGCGACTCGTCCACGACGGGCACGACCGCGTGCCGGCGCAGCGCGGCGGCGTACTGCTCGCGCTCGGCGTCGTCCATCAGCAGACCGGTCGGGTTCTGGAAGTCGGGGACGAGGTAGGCCAGCCGGGGTGCGGACTGCTGCAGCCGGGCTGCCGTCGCGTCGAGATCCCACCCGTCGGGATCGACCTCGGTGGTCACCAGGCGAGCACCTGCGCTGCGCAGCCGCTCGGCGGCGTTGGGGTAGCCCGGCGTCTCGACCAGGACCCGGTCGCCCTGGGCGACGAGCGCCTGGGCCACCACGGAGACGCCGGAGAGCGCGCCGGGGGTGATCATCACCTGCGCGGGGTCGGTGGGCAGGCCGCGTGCGTCGTACAGCGCAGCGACGGCGGCCTGGAGCTCGGGAAGCCCGGCCGGGAAATAGCCGTGGCCGCCGAGGTAGGCCGGCAGCCGGTTCACCGCGTCGGCGTACGCGGAGGCGATCTGCGGCGGCGCGCAGGGCGCCGCGCAGTTGAGGTCGATGGCCGCCCGGTCGCTCTGGCGGGGGAGCAGCGCGCGATCGTGCGCCCGCGACGCGCCGCCCGGCGCCTGGGTCCACGTGCCGGAGCCCTGCCGGGCGTCGGCGTACCCCGCGTCGCGCACCGCGGCGTAGGCGCGGGTCACGGTGGTGCGCGAGACGCCGAGCGCCTCGGTCAGCTCCCGCTCGCTCGGCAGCCGGGTGCCCTCCGGGATCCGGCCGTCGCCGATCAGGAGCACGAGTGCGTCCGCGATCCCCGCGTAGGCCGGCTGTCGGTCGAAGTCGCCGACCAGACTGGCTACCCGCCGGGCGCCGATGGAGCGGTCCATGCAGGCCACTGTGCCACAAGTGGCTATTTGCCGGAAGGCCACTTGGCGCCACCATGGTCCGGTGACCAGCACCGCACTCCCCGCCCATGAGCCGCGGGTGCTCAGCGACCTCGGGCCGCTCGCGCAGCTGCGAGCCGGCCGGCTGGCTCGGCGGCTGCCGCAGCTCTACGCCGGGCTGGTGCTCTACGGCCTCTCCATCGCCCTCATGGTGCGGGGCCACCTGGGCAACGCGCCCTGGGACGTGCTGCACACCGGTCTGGCCGGGCACCTGCCGCTCACCCTGGGCGAGGCGCTGGTGGTCGTCAGCCTCCTGGTGATGCTGCTCTGGATCCCGCTGCGGGAGGTGCCGGGGCTGGGCACGGTCTCCAACGCGGTGGTCATCGGCGTCGCGACCGACGCCTTCCTCGCCGTCCTCGACCAGCCGGGTGCACTCTGGCTGCGGGGCGTCTGGACCGTCTCGGGGGTCGTGGTCTGCGGGCTGGCCACGGCGATGTACATCGGCGCCCAGCTCGGCCGCGGCCCCCGCGACGGCCTCATGACCGGCTTCGCCCGCCGTACCGGCCTCTCGCTGCGGCTGGTCCGCACCCTGCTCGAGATCACCGTGGTGGTGATCGGCCTGGCCCTCGGCGGCGTGGCCGGCCTCGGCACCGTCCTCTACGCCCTGGCCATCGGCCCCCTCAGCCAGCTCATGCTCCCCTGGTGGATCGTCGAGCTGCGCCGACCCGTCGTTACTGATGAGCAGTAACGACGGGTCGGCGCGCACACGACGGTGACCCGTCGTTACTGATGAGCAGTAACGACGGGTCGGCGCGCACAGGACGGTGACCCGTCGTTACTGATGAGCAGTAGCGACGGGTCGGCGCGCACAGGACGGTGACCCGTCGTTACTGATGAGCAGTAACGACGGGTCGGCGCGTGTCGGACGGTGACCTGTCGTTACTGATGAGCAGTAACGACGGGTCGGCGCGTGCAGGACGGTGACCTGTCGCTACTGATGAGCAGTAACGACGGGTCGGCGCTCAGCGCTTGGTGGCGATGATCGTGGAGGCGTCGGGGGCGACCATGACCTCGACGGCGGTGAAGCGCTCGTCGGTGAGCCAGTGCTCGCGGAGGGTGTCGACCCGGCCGCCGGTGATCGGCGGCCAGAGCTCGCAGGGCACGAAGTCGTCGAGGACCACGATCCCGCCGGCCTCGACCAGGTCGGCGATCGCGTCCACGGTGACCTGGGTCGGCTCACCGGAGTCGAGGAAGAGCAGCGAGTAGGGGCCGCGGTCGAGCAGCGTCGACCAGTCGGCGGCGAGCACCTCGACCTGGTCGTCGTCGCGGAAGATCTCGGCGGCGGCCTCGGCCAGCTCGGGGTCGAGCTCCGCGGTCACGATCCGCGCCTTCTCGCTCCCCTTATCCCCGCGTACGCCGGACCGCAGCCACGCCGTACCGACGCCGCAGCCGGTGCCGAACTCGGCCATGGTGCCGTCGCGGGTCGCCGCCAGCATGGCCAGCAGGCGACCGGTCTCGTTGCGGCAGAACGAGACGTAGCCGGCCCGACGCGAGACGTCGAACGCGCGGTTGACCACGTGGGGGAGGTCGGGCGGGTGGCTCACGCGGCGAGTCTCTCATCTCGGTACGGCCGTCTCGCATGTCGAACGCATCGCGATATCGGCTGACGTGCAAACCGATGACGTCCTAGGATCGCACCACTATGCGGAGCGTGTTCGTACTCATCGAGCGCCGCGGCGAGGCCTGACGAGAGGCCACCTCGCCGCGGTGGTCGGCGTTGCGTGGCCTCTCATCCCGAGCTCCACCCGAGCTCACGGTCGAGACGCCCCCGCGACGCGGACTCCTCGCTCACCAGCGTGATCCGCCAGCAGCCAGGCTCCATCCTCGTGTGATCCACGAGTCGGTACGTCCCCGTCGCGGGGCGTCCTCGGCCACCACCGACTCAGCACGGACATCTACGAGGAGAAGACCGATGTACGACATGTATCCCGACTGGGGCCCGGCCAGCCACCACCCCGAGAACCCGCGCAGCGCCGAGAACACCACCGCGGCCCTGCAGGCCTCGCTCGACCTGCGGGACAACGGCGGCCAGCTGCCGGACGACAACTAGCCTTCGCGCGTGGCACAGACTCCCGCGTCCTCGACCGGTCCCGTCAGGCTCGCCGTCATCGGCGGCGACGGCATCGGCCCGGAGGTGACCGCCGAGGCGCTCAAGGTGCTCGAGGCGGCCGCGCCGGCGGGCGTGGAGTTCGAGCAGACCGGCTACGACCTCGGGGCCGAGCGCTACCTCGCGACCGGCGAGGTGCTGCCGGACTCCGTGCTGGACGAGATCCGCGCGCACGACGCGATCCTGCTCGGCGCGGTCGGCGGCCAGCCCAACGACCCGAACCTGCCGCCGGGCATCCTCGAGCGCGGGCTGCTGCTGCGGCTCCGCTTCGAGCTCGACCACTACGTCAACCTGCGCCCCTCGCGGCTCTACCCGGGTGCGGTCTCGCCCCTCGCCAGCCCCGGCGAGGTCGACTTCGTCGTCGTCCGCGAGGGCACCGAGGGTCCCTACACCGGCAACGGCGGCGCGCTGCGCGTCGGCACCCCGCACGAGATCGCCACCGAGGTCTCCGTCAACACGGCGTACGGCGTGGAGCGGGTCGTGCGCGACGCCTTCGCCCGCGCCCAGCGGCGGCCGCGCAAGAAGCTGACCCTGGTCCACAAGACCAACGTGCTGGTCAACGCCGGCTCGCTGTGGTGGCGCCTGGTGCAGGAGGTCGCTCCGGAGTTCCCCGAGGTCAGCGTGGACTACATCCACATCGACGCGGCGATGATCTTCATGGCCACCGACCCGGCCCGCTTCGACGTGATCGTCACCGACAACCTCTTCGGCGACATCATCACCGACCTGGCCGCCGCCATCACCGGTGGCATCGGGCTGGCCGCCTCCGGCAACGTCAACCCCGACCGCACCAGCCCGAGCATGTTCGAGCCGGTGCACGGCTCGGCGCCCGACATCGCCGGCCAGCAGAAGGCCGACCCGACCGCCGCGATCCTCTCCACCTCCCTCCTGCTCGACCACCTCGGGTACGCCGACGCCGCTGCGGCGGTCGAGGCGGCGGCGGTCGCCGACATGGCCGAGCGGGTACCCGGGGCGGTCCGTCGTACGGCTGAGGTCGGCGACGCGATCGCCGCCCGCCTCTAGACGACCCGTCTGCAGGGCTGGGCCACCGACAACCTGTCGACGCACAGACGAACGGAACGGCGGTAGTTTGATGTCCATGGAGATCAGCACCACCCGGAGCGAGCACCCGGTCGACGACGCCCGGCTGGCCGAGATCCTGGCCAACCCCGGGTTCGGCGTG
Organism: uncultured Nocardioides sp.; assembly: GCA_964514085.1. GTDB lineage: Bacteria > Actinomycetota > Actinomycetes > Propionibacteriales > Nocardioidaceae > Nocardioides. Next base: position 20,664 of record CAZEPK010000003.1, on the reverse strand, counting down.
CACTTCACCGACCACATGTTCACCGTGGAGTGGACGCCCGAGGCCGGCTGGCACGGCGCCCGCGTGACGCCGTACGGCCCGCTCTCGCTCGACCCCGCCACCGCGGTCCTGCACTACGCGCAGGAGATCTTCGAGGGCATGAAGGCCTACCGCCACGCGGACGGGTCGATCTGGGCGTTCCGCCCCGAGGAGAACGCCGCCCGGATGCTCCGCTCGAGCCACCGGCTCGCGCTGCCCGAGCTGCCGGTCGAGGACTTCCTGCAGGGCGTCGAGGCGCTGGTCGAGGCGGACCAGCGGTGGGTGCCCGGCCACGAGGGGGAGAAGAGCCTCTACCTGAGGCCGTTCATGTTCGCCTCCGAGGCCTTCCTGGGCGTCCGCCCGTCCCAGCACGTGACGTTCATGGTGATCGCCAGCCCGGCCGGCTCCTACTTCAAGGGCGGCATCAAGCCGGTCAGCCTCTGGCTCTCCCAGGACTACACCCGCGCCGGCCGCGGCGGCATGGGCGCGGCCAAGACCGGCGGCAACTACGCCAGCTCGCTGCTCCCGCAGTCCGAGGCCTCCGCGCAGGGCTGCGACCAGGTCGTCTTCCTCGACGGCGAGGAGGGGCAGTACGTCGAGGAGCTCGGCGGCATGAACATGTACTTCGTGTTCAAGGACGGCCGGATCGTCACGCCCGCGCTCGGCACCATCCTGGAGGGCATCACCCGCGGCTCGATCATCGAGCTGGCCGGCAAGATGGGCCACCAGGTCGAGGAGCGCCGGATCTCCATCGACGAGTGGCGCGAGGGCGTGACCAGCGGAGACATCGTCGAGATCTTCGCCTGCGGCACCGCCGCCGTGATCACCCCGGTCGGCGAGCTGAAGTGGGACGGCGGCTCGGTGCCGGCCCCCGCGTCGACCGACCTGACCTTCCGGATCCGGCAGGCGCTGGTCGACGTCCAGTACGGCCGGGCCGAGGACACCTTCGGCTGGATGCGCCAGGTCGTGTAACGCTCGGTCCCCGTCCGGCCAAGTACGGATGTGACCGCCTACGACCCGCTCGTCCGGATCGCGAGCGAGCCCGACGCCCTCGAGGCGTTCTACCGCGACCACGTGGAGCTGGTGCAGCGGTTCGTGGCCCGTCGGGTCTCCGACCCGCACCTGGCCGCCGACCTGACCGCCGACGTGTTCCTGGCCGCGGTGGACAGCGCGGCGTCCTTCGACGGCACCAGGGGACCGGTGGTGGCCTGGCTCTACGGCGTGGGCCGCAACGCCATCGCCGCGGAGGCCCGGCGCCGGGCGCGCGAGCTCCACGCCGTACGCCGGATCGAGGGTCGGCGCCTGGTCGACGGCGCCGCGCTGGCCCGGATCGAGGAGCGCCTCGACGCCGAGCGGGAGTCCCGCCGGCTGCACCGGGCCATCGCCGAGCTCCCCGAGGGGGATCGCGCCCTCATCGAGCTCGTCTCCCTCGACGGGCTCTCGATCGCCGACGCGGCCCGGGTCCTGGGGGTGAAGCCGGCCACCGCGCGGGTCCGGCTGCACCGCAGCCGGGCCCGGGTCAGCGCTCGCCTGCACGAGACGGGAGCGCCAGAGCTCCCCGACCGTGCCCTTCCCGTGGAGGTACGCCCATGAACAGCAGCACCGATCAGCTCGACTCGTTCGAGACCGCCCTGCTCACCGAGCTGCGGCGCGAGGTCTCCGAGCACCCGGCCCCGGCGCCCGCGCGCAGACGGCACCCTCGTCGCCGCCTGAGGCTCGTGGCGGCCGGGGCCGTCGTCTCGGCGGCGGCCACCGTCGCAGCCGTGGGCCTGACCGGCGGTGGACCGACGGCCTCGCCGGCGTTCGCCGTCACGAGCGACGCGGACGGCTCGGTCCGACTGGCGGTGTTCCGGCTCGACCAAGGGGCCGCCCTCGAGGCCGCTCTGGCCGACCACGGCATCGACGCCACGGTGCACTTCGTGGCGTCGGACCCGGGCGGGTTCCCGGTGGTGGAGGACCAGGGTCCCTTCCTCCACGACCCGCCCGGACCGGACAACTCGTGCGGCATCGACGACGGGCCGGGTCCGGCGATGCTCCAGAAGGACGGGCTGCTCGGGGCAGCGCGTCCACAGCCCGATGAGGACCTCGCCGTCGGCGGGGGGTACACGCTCGAGTTCCCGGCGGGATCGGTCCTGTTCGACCGCCCGGTCACCTTCTACATCGGCAGCCCGGGATCGATGATGCTCGTCTACCCGTCGTCGCCGCCCGGCGGGCGCTGCATGTTCGGCGAGGTCGTGATGCAGTTCAGCCCGGGCGACCCGGCACCGCTCCCTACGGCGCCCGCTCCTCGAAGAGGGTGAGCTGGAGGCCGGCCGGCGCCTCGAGGCGGGCGTTGAGCGAGTTCCACGGCGTCACCGTCGGTGGGGCGACGAGCTCGGCGCCAGCCTCGACGAGCGTCGCGGTCGCGGCCTCCGTGTCGGCCACCTCGAAGGCGACCCGCAGCCGCGGCGCCACCCGGCGGCCGACCTCGACCTCGTCGATCATGGCGACCTGGGCCGGGTTGGACAGCTCGAGCGTGGCGCGCCCGGCGTCGAGGATGACGACGTGCTCGCCATGGTCGCCGGCCAGGTCGAGCTCGACGGGCAGGCCGAGCACGTCGCGGTAGAACGTGACGGCCTCCAGGAAGTCCTCGGCCTCGACCACCAGACGCAGCTGGGCAACCCGCGGTGGTCCGCTGCCCTCCTCGCCGAGGGTGGTGCCGGGAGCGAGCCACTGGTAGTCGGTGTCGCCCTCGGTGGCCAGCCAGTGGTTGATGCTGCCGCGCGCCCGGTCGTTGACCTGGCCGTCGTGGATCCCGATAGCGCGGTCGGCGCGCACCGTGCGCAGGAAGGCGATCGCCTCGGAGGTCTTGAGCCAGGAGGCCTGCATCGGGACCAGCAGCGTGGTCACCGCCACGTCCGGCACGACGAGGGCGTCGCCCGGGTGGTACACCGTCTCCCCGCCCGCGGAGACGACGTAGCCCAGGTTCGTGCAGACGTCCTGGCCGGCCACCACGGCGGCGTGCGCGCCCCCGAGGGCCAGCACGTCGAAGCCCGCGATGCTGAGCCGGTCGCCGGGGGCCACGGTGGTCCAGGGGGAGTCGAGCTCGGCGTCCGCCGGCGCCCAGACCGGCAGGCCGGCAGTCGCGAGCCGGGCACGGTCGACGTGGTCGCCGTGGCGGTGGGTGACCAGCACGGCGTCGGCGCCCACCAGCGCCTGCGGCTCGCTCCACCCACCCGGGTCGATCACGACGGTGCGGCCCTCGTGCTCCAGGGTCACGCAGGAATGGCTCCAGCGGGTCAGGCGCATGGCGCCAAACTAACGGCGGCCGCGACGCAGCTCCGTGGCCAGGGCATCGAGCCGCTGCTCCCAGAACCGGCGGAACGGGCTCAGCCAGGCGTCGACCTGGGCCAGGGGAGTGGAGTCGATCGCGTAGAGGCGGCGCCGGCCGTCCGCCCGCACCGTGGCGAAGCCGCTCTCGCGGAGCACCTTGAGCTGCATCGACACGGCCGGCTGACCGATCCCGAACTCCTCCGAGATCACCTCGACCACGTCCCCCGACGAGCGCTCGCCGGCGGCCAGGAGCTCGAGGATCCGGCGTCGGACCGGGTCGCCCAGGACGTCGAAGGCGTGCATCAGGAGCCGGTGTAGGCCGCCACGCAGCGCTCGGCCGACGCGTGGGCCCACGCGGGGTCGGCACCGCCGGCCACGGCCGCTCCGGCCCAGGCCGCACCCGCCTCCCGCATGAACCCGCTGAGGTCGGGCAGCTCCTCAGGGGTCGGGCGCGCCGCCCCCGGGTCGGCCAGGTGCAGGCCCAGGCCCATCAGCGCCAGCTCCCAGCCGATGCCGACGGCACCCGGACCGAACTCCTCCCAGTGGTCGGGCGGGCTGGGCACGTGGTGCACCAGCTCGAGCAGCGTGCCGCCGTCCTCGGTGCCGGACAGGGTGACGACGATGCGCCCGACGTGGCCGCCGAACTCCCAGGTCGCGGCGAAGCTGCGCGGTGGGTCGCAGGCGGTGATCTCGCCCCCCGCGTTGCCCTCGACCTGGTACCTCCCGCCGAGCCGCAGGTCGCCGGCGACCGGGGCCAGCCAGCGGTGGATCCGGTCCGGCTCGGTCAGCGCCGACCAGACCTCGCCGGGTGCCTCGGCGTACCGCCTGGTCAGGCGCAGGTCCGTCCCGGTCACCTCGCGGCCCGCCGCGCCCAGCTCGGCATTCGTATCAATGTCCATTGATACAACGATGCCGGGGACCGGCCGCACGGTCAAGGGCTACCGGGAACCGGCCCGAGCGCCAATTAGTCTGAACGACGTGACGAGCGCGCCGCGGACGCCGGCGAGGGGTGTGCCCGCCGTCCCGGCCGCTGCTCCGGCAGCCGCACCCGGGACCGTGGGCGGCTACGCGCTGCTCGCCAAGATCGGCGAGGGCGGCATGGGCGTGGTCCACCTGGCCCGGCGGGGCGAGGGGCAGCGGGTGGCGCTCAAGGTGCTGCGCCCCCACATCGTGGGTGACGACGAGGCCCGCCGGCGGCTGGCCCGCGAGGTCGGCTCGCTGAGCCGGATCAAGAGCAAGTGGGTCGCCGAGATCGTCGACGCGGACCCCTGGGCGCCGGTGCCCTACGTCGCCACGCGCTACGTCCCCGGCCTCTCGCTGCACGACTACGTCCACGACGAGGGCCCGATCCGCGGCAAGGACCTGACCTGGTTCGCGGCCTGCCTGGCCGAGGGCGTCGCGTCGGTGCACGCGGTCGGGGTCCTGCACCGCGACGTGAAGCCGTCCAACGTCCTGATGGAGGGCCGCACCCCGATCCTCATCGACTTCGGGCTGGCCCGGGTGGCCGACGACCCGAAGCTGACCCACACCGGCTGGCTCCTGGGCACGCCGGGCTACCTCGCGCCCGAGATCCTCTACGGCGACGACGCCACGGCCGCGTCCGACGTGCACTCCTGGGCCGCGACAGTGGCCTTCGCCGCGACCGGCAGGGCGCCGTTCGGCCGCGGCCCCTCGATGGCGATCATGGACCGCGTCCGCCGCGGGGAGCACGACCTCTCGGGCATCCCCGAGCCGCTGCGGCAGCTGCTGGCCGACTGCCTCGACCCCGAGCCGGCGCGGCGCCCGGCGCTCGACGCGATCCTCGGGTGGCTGCGGCCCCAGGTCGCGCCGCCGAAGGCGGCACCGCACCCGGCGCCGCCCGTGCCGGACCGGATGACGATGCCCTACGCCACGGCGCACGCCGCGCCGGAGGTCGCCGCCACCGACGTCCTGCCCGGCGCCACCCCGGTCGCGCCGGACGGCACCAGGCTCGTCACCGAGCACCAGACCGTGGTGGAGCGCGCGCCCTCCGGACCACCGCCGCCCCCGGCGGTCGCCGTCCAGGGCCGCGCGCCGCTGGGCGAGCGGACCAGGCGCGGCGCGCTCCTCGTGGTCGGCGCCCTGCTCTGCGGGGGCGTCGTCGCCGCCTACCCCTGGTTCGGCTCCACCGCGCTCCTGCTCGCGGTGTGGCTCCTGCGCAGCGGCTCGTTGGCAGCGAGCGCGGCCGGCGACCGGCGCCGCCAGCGCGGCCCGAAGTGGTACGACGGCGCGCAGGTGCTCCTTCGCACACCCTGGGAGCTGCTCCGCTCGCTCGCGGGCACGCTGATGCTGGTGCTGTGGAGCGCCGGCATCGCCGTGGCGGCCGCGCTGCTCTGCTACGCCTTCGTCGCGGGGGAGACGGTGACCCTGTTCGTGTGCGGAGCCGTCTTCGCCGCGGCGGTGTGGACCGGCCCGGGTGGCTCGCGCGTCCGCTCCCCGGTTGCCCGGGTGGTCAACCCGGCCTCGCGCCGGTGGAAGCCGTGGCTGGCGGTCACCTTCGTGCTCCTGGTCCTCGCGCTCGGCCTGGGCGGCCTGGCCGAGGACCGCGGCACCTCGTGGGCGCCCGGCCAGGACCGTCCGCTCAGCGGACCGCTCACCTCCCGCTGAGCCCGACCCGTGGCAGGATGGCGTCCGTGACCACCCGGGAGATCATCATTCGCTAGCGCGTCGACCTCTCGACGCGCCCACCTCTCGCACCCCGAGAGGTTTTTTTGTGTCCGGAACTCATCGATCGGAAGCCTGATGGACCTGCACGGCGCCTTCCACGTCTACGACACGACGCTGCGCGACGGCGCCCAGCAGGAGGGGCTCAACCTCTCCGTCGCCGACAAGCTCTCGATCGCGCGGCAGCTCGACGGGCTCGGCGTGGGCTACATCGAGGGCGGCTGGCCGGGGGCCAACCCCAAGGACACCGAGTTCTTCCGCCGCGCGGCCGTCGAGCTCGACCTCAAGCACGCACGGCTCGCGGCGTTCGGCTCCACCCGCCGGGCCGGCGTGGCCGCCGCCGACGACCCCCAGGTCGCCGCGCTCCGCGACAGCGGGGCCTCGGTCGTGACGCTGGTGGCCAAGTCGCACGACCGCCACGTCGACCTGGCCCTGCGCACCACGCTGGAGGAGAACCTGGCGATGGTGCGCGACACCGTCGCCCACCTGCGTGGCGAGGGGCAGCAGGTCTTCCTCGACGCCGAGCACTTCTTCGACGGCTACCGCGCGAACCGCGCCTACGCGCTCGAGGTGCTGCGCACGGCGTACGAGGCCGGCGCGGAGGTGGTCGCGCTCTGCGACACCAATGGCGGCATGCTGCCCGGCTGGGTCTCCGACGTGGTCCACGACGTCCTGACCACCACCGGCGGCCGGGTCGGCATCCACGCCCACAACGACAGCGGCTGCGCCGTCGCGAACTCGCTGGCCGCCATCGACGCGGGCGCCAGCCACGTCCAGGGCTGCATCAACGGGTACGGCGAGCGCACCGGCAACGCCGACCTGGTCACCGTGGTGGCGAACCTCGAGCTGAAGCTGGACCGCTCGGTCCTGCCCCCCGGCCTGCTCGGCGAGGCCACCCGCATCGCGCACGCGGTCGCGGAGGTCACCAACGTGCCGCCCGCCTCGCGGCAGCCCTACGTCGGCACCTCGGCCTTCGCGCACAAGGCCGGCCTGCACGCCAGCGCGATCAAGGTCGATCCCGACCTCTACCAGCACACCCAGCCGGAGCGGGTCGGCAACGACATGCGGCTGCTCGTCTCCGACATGGCCGGCCGCGCCTCGATCGAGCTCAAAGGTCGCGAGCTGGGCTTCGACCTCGGCGCCGACCAGGAGCTGCTCGCGGCGGTGACCGCCCGGGTCAAGGAGCTGGAGTCGACCGGCTACACCTTCGAGGCGGCCGACGCCTCGTTCGAGCTGCTCCTGGAGGAGATGGTCTCCGGCCAGCGGCCGTCGTACTTCGAGGTCGAGTCGTGGCGGGTGATCACCGAGACCCTGGACCACCGGGCGGTCGGCGAGGAGGCGGTCTCGGAGGCCACCGTCAAGCTGCAGGCCCAGGGGGAGCGGCACGTGGTCACCGGCGAGGGCAACGGCCCGGTCAACGCCCTGGACCAGGCGCTCCGCAAGGCCATCGGCCAGGCTTTCCCCGAGGTCGTGAAGTTCGAGCTGATCGACTACAAGGTGCGCATCCTCGACCAGGGCCACGGCACCGACGCGATCACCCGCGTGCTCATCGAGACCTCGGACGGCGAGTCGTCCTGGGTGACGGTCGGCGTGGGCCACAACGTCATCGAGGCCTCCTGGGGCGCCCTGGTCGACGGCCTGACCTTCGGGCTGCGCCGCCAGGTCTGACGGGTCGGGCCGAGGGTCCCGTGTGTACCGATCCAGCGCGATTGCGCTGGAAGTGACAAGTCCACACGCGCCTCATCGACCAGTGATGCGGTGGGCCAGGTCGACCCAGGCCTCGTAGATCCGGTCGACCTCGATCCCCTCGATCCCCACCTGCTGCTCCAGGATCGGCACCTCCAGCGGCGCGAGCAGCGCGGTGGAGAGAAGGGCGATGTCGCCGGTCACGCCGAGCTCACCCATGAGGTGGCGGGTGTGCATGGCGATGAAGGAGTACGCCGCATAGCTGCGCGACCCGGCCGCGCCGGCGGCCCGGATCAGGTCGGCCAGCCGCAGGTTGCTCTCCAGGCGGGAGCGTCCGAAGGCCAGGAGCCGGTCCATCGGCGGGGCGCCGGGGCCGAGCGGGGGAGGCCCCGAGATCACCGCGGCCTGCCACTCGGTCTCGGAGAAGTTGAGCAGCGCCGCCATCAGCCCCTCCCGGGAGCCGAAGCGCCGGAACACCGTGCCCTTGCCCACCCCGGCCCGCGCGGCCAGGGCGTCCATGGTCACGCCCTCGATGCCGCAGTTGTCGACCATGGCCTCTGCGGCGCGGAGCAGCGCCTCCCGGTTGCGCGCAGCGTCGCGCCGCTCGGGAGCAGGCTCCCCGAGCAGCGGCAGCAACGGGCGCTCGGTCATGGAGGCCCACTGTAGGAGCGGGGCGGGTGTGAGCCGGACCACTCGCCGTCGTCCGCGGGCGGGGAATAGAAGCGGACCATGGTCCGTTTGGTCCTCGAACGCTCACCGCCCTCACCCACAGGAGCACCTCATGACCCAGACCCGCGTCGCCGTCCTCGTCGGGAGCCTGCGCTCAGACTCCCTCAACCGCAAGCTGGCCGAGCTGCTGCGCGACCAGGCGCCCGAGGGCGTGACCCTCGACCTCGTGGACGGCCTCGGCGACCTGCCGTTCTACAACGAGGACCTCGACCACGCGACCGACGTCCCGGCCAGCGCCGCGGCGCTCCGTGACCGCGTGGCCCAGGCCGACCGCGTCCTCGCGGTCACGCCGGAGTACAACGGCACGATGCCGGCCGTGCTCAACAACGCGATCGACTGGCTCTCCCGGCCCTACGGCGCCGGCGCGATCTTCGGCAAGCCCTTCGGCGTCGTCGGCACCACCCCGACGCCGTACGGCGGGAAGTGGTCCCACGCCGACGCGGCTCGTTCCGCCGGCATCGCCGGGGCCGTGGTCGTCGAGGACGTCACCGTCTCGCAGTCCTCGATCGACGTCGACGTGCTGTCCGACCCCGACGTCCTCGGCAAGCTGCACGACGCCGTGGCGCGGCTCGTCGACTTCCAAGAGTCCGCAGCCGCCTGACCCCTGCGACTAGGTTCGACGCGTGGCCGAGCTGCACGACCTGACCGCCCTCGAGCAGGGCGAGCTGGTCCGTCGCCGCGAGGTCTCGCCCGTCGAGCTGGTGGAGCACTACCTCGAGCGCGCCCACCGCGTCGACGACGACCCGTCGACGACGGTGGGCGCGTTCGTCACGCTCACCGACGAGCTCGCGTGGAAGCGGGCCAGCCAGCTCGAGACCCTCGAGCGCGGCGCCAGCTCGCCGCTCTACGGCGTGCCGACGGCCATCAAGGACCTCAACCTGACCCAGGGGATCCGGACGACGTTCGGGTCTGTGGTCTACGACGACTTCGTGCCGGACGTCTCCGACGGCGTGACCCTGTCCCTGGAGTCCGCCGGCATGGTGAGCCTGGGCAAGACCGCGACGCCGGAGTTCGGCTCGCCCTGCTACACCGAGCCCGAGGGACGCCCACCGTCCGTCACCCCCTGGGACCGCACCCGGATGGCCGGTGGCTCCTCCGGTGGCGCCGCCGCCGCGGTGGCCGCCGGACTGGTGCCGGTGGCCCAGGGCTCCGACGGCGGCGGCTCCATCCGGATCCCCGCCTCGTGCTGCGGCCTGTTCGGGCTCAAGCCCACCCGCGGGCGGATCAGTGGTCACCCGACGTACGGCGACCCGGTCGGCCTGGCCACGGCCGGACCCCTCGCGCGGACCGTGCGCGACGCGGCGGCGATGCTGGACGAGCTGGCCGGTCGTCGGGTGGGGGACCCGTCCTGGGCGCCGCCGCCCGCCGGGACCTTCCTGGCCTCCTGCGACCGCGATCCCGGCCCGCTCCGGATCGCACGCCTGGTCGAGCCGGTGATCGCGGACGTCGTGGTCGACCCGGCCTGCCTGGACGCTGTGGCCGACGCGTTCCGGCTGCTGGAGTCGCTCGGCCACGAGGTGGTCGACGTCCCGGTGCCGCTGCCGCCCGAGGCCGTGCCGGTCTTCGAGACCTGCTGGTCGGTGCTGACCGCGATGTCGCCGGTGCCCGTCGATCAGGAGCACCTGCTCCGGCCGCTGACCCGCTGGCTCAGCGAGCGCGGCCGAGCGGTCAGTGGCCCCGACTTCGGGCTGGCCCTGGGGGAGATGCGGCGGTTCGCCGCCGGGGCGCTGACCGCGCTGGCGCCCTTCGACGCCGTGCTGAGCCCGACCCTCGCGGCGGCGCCGCTGCCCGTCGGGGCGATCCGCGACGACGCGGAGCCGGCCGCCGACTTCGAGGCGCAGAAGCGCTTCACTCCGTGGACCAGTGTCTGGAACGTCACGGGCATGCCGGCCGCGTCGCTGCCGCTGTCCTGGACCGACGAGGGACTGCCCGTCGGCGTCATGCTGGCCGCGCGACCTGCGGAGGAGGAGCTGCTGCTCAGCCTGTGCGCCCAGGTCGAGGCGGCCGCACCCTGGCACCACCGGAAGCCGCCGGGCTGGTGAGGGTCTCCCGTGCGCACACCGCCGAGCTGGCGGTCGGCGACCTGGCCGCGGCCCGGGCGCTGCTGGACCGTGCGTTCGACGACCTGCCGCCCGAGGAGCGCTTCGGCGACGACGACTGGGCGACGTCTGGTGACCCACCGGCGCGGCGCCCTTGCTCCTCACGCCACGTGAGGTCCTAGCGTCGAGGCATGTCCCACGAGCTCACGATCGGCGAGGTGGCCCAGCGCACCGGCCTGACCCAGCGCACGCTGCGCTACTACGAGGACCTCGGTCTGCTCGAGCCCGCGCGCACCGACGGCGGGCGACGCTCCTACGACGCGCGCACCCTCGACCGGCTCTATCGCATCCGGCTCGAGCGCTCGCTCGGGACCCCGGTGGCGGAGGTCGCGCCCGACACCGTCGACCTGCTGGCGGTCGCGCGGCGCCACCTGGCCGACCTCGACGACCGGCTGGCCCGGACCGCTCGGGAGCGCGAGCGGGTCCGCGCGGTCGAGGCCCGGCTGCTCGAGGGCACCGGTCCGTCGGACGCCGAGCTGCTCGACCTGCTCGCGGGTCTCGGGGACGAGCCGGTCGCCGTACGCCGCCTCACGCTGTTGGTCTACCGCGACGTCGAGGCGATGCACCGGTTCGTGGTCGACGTGTTCGGGTTCGCGCCCGGTGTGGTCACCAAGCACGGTGCGGGCAGGGCCGTGCACGCCGAGGTGTTCGTCGGCGACGGCATGATCTGGATGCACCACGAGTCCAAGGAGCACCGCCTGGCCAGCCCGGCGACGACCGGGTCCTCGAGCCACTGCGTCGCCATCGACGTGGACGACGTCGAGGCCCACTACGCCCGCACGCAGGCGGCCGGTGCGGAGATCGCCTACGAGCCCAGGGACATGCCCTACGGCGTCCGCGAGTACGGCGTCCGCGACCCCGAGGGCGGTCTGTGGTCGTTCATGCAGCCGCTCGACCAGCAGGAGGAGACCGATGGCTGAGCTGACCCCCTACCTCTGCGTGGCCGACAGCCGGCGGGCCATCGAGTGGTACGCCGCCGCGCTGGGCGCCGAGGTCGTCCTCGACCCCATCGTCATGGACGACGGCCGGGTCGGTCACTGCGAGCTCGCCGTGGCCGGGGCCCGCTGGATGATGTCCGACGAGTTCCAGACCGCGGGCGTCGCCCCGCCCGACCCGACGCGTGGGGCCAGCGTCACGATGCACCTGACCGTCGAGGACTGCGACGCCGCCGCGGCCCGCGTGGTGACGTGCGGCGTGGCGCTCGACCGCGGACCGGAGGACAGCCCACCGGCCGGCCGGGTCGCGGTGTTCCGCGACCCGTTCGGTCACCGGTGGTTCCTCAACCAGCGGCTTCAGGGCTAGCGACGGATCGTCCCACTGGCGACCAGCGTGCCGAGCGCGCCGGACATCGCGATCGTCACCGCCATCGTCCTGCCGCCGTCGGACACGGTGACCGTCGACGGACCCGCGTCGGGGTAGAAGTAGAACGAGGCGTCGTCGGAGTCGGCGAAGTCCATGGCCCACTCGAGGTACTCCGGCGCCGCCCCAGCGGCTTCCCGCTCCCGCCCGATCGCGGTCAGGTCGTAGGCGCCGTCGCCGCGGTAGCCCGGGACCTGGAGGCTCCAGTGCGTCAGAGCCATGCCCCCGAGGTCGGGCCGGGCCTGGTCCTCCGCGAACAGCTCGAACCACAGGAGCGGCTGGTCGGCGTAGGGGTCGGTCGGGTCGGGGTCGCCGGGCGTCACGTCGTTCTGCACCCAGTGCAGCCGGCCCGACCACTGGCCGGTGACGTGCCCGGTCACCGACAGCTGGACCTCCGCCAGCGGCAGTGAGGCGATCTCGTCGCGCCGCTCCTGCTCGGCGGCGGCCGCGCGGGCCGCCTTGGCGGCGTCCTGCTCGTCGGCCCACTCACCGACCTTCGGGAACGCCGCACGCAGCAGGGTCTCGCCCAGGTCGCTCCGTGCCTGCGACCCGGCCGCGTCCGCGGACGCAGCGGCGCTGTCCCTCTTGTCGGCGTCGGCGGTCAGCATCTCCGTCGCCTTGGACGTCGCCCACTTCTTCAGGCTGTCTCCGAAACCCATGTCTCCCTCGATCCTCCGGGCCGTGCGGCGGGGAGCACCCTACGACGCGACGGCCGCTCGGTTCCACGGTCCGGCGCGCCGCCCCGGTAGGCTTCTGCGGTCCGGGACCTTCAGGGGGGTCGTTGTGGTGCGGGTGCTGGCTCGGTGTGCCGCGTGGGTCGCCCTCGCGCTGACCGCGGGCCTGCTCGCGCCCGCTGGATCCGCCGAGGCCGTGCCGCCGCTGTTCGTCGCGGTCGGCCACAGCCCCACCCAGGGCACGCCGGTGCCCGGCGGCTACCTCACCGCCGACCTCGGCACCTGGAGCTCGCCGCCGGAGGCCTACGACTTCCAGTGGCTGCGCGACGGGGCCCCGCTCGCGGGCGCCACCGCCCGTGACTACCTGGTCTCCGCCGCCGACGTCGGTCACCAGCTCCAGCCGCGGGTGACCGGCCACTCCGGCGCGGAGACCGCCGACTTCCTCGGCACCGCCGTCGCGGTGCGCAAGATCGGCGCGACCCTGCGGCTCGACGTGCGCCGGGTCCACCCCTCGCCCACCAAGCGGCGCCTGGTGTGGACGGCCATCTCCTTCCTCTCCACCGAGCGGCCCTGGGTCACCGACGGCGGCACCGTGACCGCCTTCAAGCGCAAGGACGGCCGGCTCAAGCCGCTGGGCTCGGCCACGGTCAGCCGCGGTGCCGCGTTCGTGCGGCTCCCGTGGAAGCGCGCACCGCAGGGCCGCACCAAGGTCGTGGTCTGCTTCGCCGGCGACGACGTGGTGGCCACCGGCTGCTCGCCGTACGTCGTGGTGCGGCGCCGCTAGGCGAACCAGCCGGGGGCCGCTGCGACGAACGCCTCCCGGTCCAGTGCTCCTGCGCCCTCCGGGACCACCGCGAGCAGCGGAGCGATCCGCTGCAGGTCCTCGAGGTTGCACCGCTCGGCCAGCCCGGGGGCCGCCGGCCACGAGCCGATCACCAGCCCGCGCACGGCGAGCCCGCGGGCCCTCAGCGCGTCGACGGTGAGCTCGGTGTGGTTCAGCGTGCCCAGCCCGGCCGCCACGACCACCACCACCTCGACCTCGGCGTCGGCAGTCAGCGCGCCGGCCAGGTCGAGCAGCGTCCCGCCGTCGGCGTCGAGCCGGACCAGCAGCCCGCCCGCGCCCTCGACCAGAACGCTGTCGTGGGGCAGGTCGCGGAGGCGCGCGGCGTAGGACGCTACGGACGGGATGGTGACGCCCTGGCGGCGGGCCGCGGTGTCGGGAGCGAGCGGCTCGTCGAGGACGGTCCACTCGACGGTCTCGACGCCGCAGAGGCGCGTGACCTCGCGGGCGTCGGAGTCGCCGTCGGCGGCACCGGTCTGCACCGGCTTCACCACCACCACCGAGCCGGGTGCGGTGGTCGCCAGGGCGGCGGTCGCGACGGTCTTGCCGACCCCGGTCGAGGTGCCGGTCACGACGGTGATCACGCGTGCTCCTTGACCACCGCGACCAGGACGCCGACCGCCCGGGCCCAGTCCGCCTCGGCCACCCCCGCGCCCACGGTGATGCGCAGCCGGGAGATCCCGTCGGGCACCGACGGCGGCCGGAAGCAGCCGACGGTCACGCCCTGGGCCAGCGCCGCCGCCTGTGCGGCCACCGCCACCTGCGGCCCCGGCATGGGCACCGACAGCACCGCCCCCGCGGAGGGCGGTACGCCGAGGGCGGCGGCGAGCTCGCCCATCCGGCGGCGCGCCACGTCGGAGAGCTCGGGCCGCGCGCGCAGCTGGCGCAGCGCCTCCAGCGCCGCTCCGGCCGAGGCCGGGGCCAGCCCGGTGTCGAAGATGAAGGGCCGGGCGCGGTTGACCAGGTGGTCGATCACCGCCTGCGGCCCGAGCACCGCCCCACCCTGGCTGCCCAGCGCCTTGGAGAGCGTCGCGGTGACCAGGACGTGCGGGTGGCCGGCCAGGCCCAGCTCGCGGACCAGGCCGGGGCCACGGACCCCGAGCCCGTGGGCCTCGTCCACGACCAGCAGCGCGTCGTGGCGCTTGCACAGCTCGGCCAGGGCGGTGAGCGGTGCCTCGTCACCGAGCACGGAGTAGACCGACTCTGCCAGCACCAGCGCCCGCCGGTCGCCGGCCGCCTCCAGGGCCCGCGCCACCGCCGCCACGTCGTGGTGGGCCACGATCTCCACCGGCGACCGGGAGAGCCGGACCGCATCGACCAGCGAGGCGTGCACGTGCGCGTCGGAGACCACCACCGCGTCGCGCCCGCCGAGCGCGGCCACGGCGGCCAGGTTGGCGTGGTAGCCGGTCGAGAGGACCAGCGCGGCCGGCTGGCCGAGGTAGGCCGCGAGCTCGCGCTCGAGCTGGGCGTGCAGCTCCAGGGTGCCGGTCACCAGCCGCGAGGCGCCCGCGCCGGCGCCCCAGCGACGCGCCGCGGAGGCGGCCGCCTCGATGACCGCCGGGTCCTGGGCCAGGCCCAGGTAGTCGTTGCCGGCCAGGTCGACGGTCGCTCCTTCGGCCGCGCGCGGGCGCAAGGAGCGCTGGAGCCCGGCCGCGTCGCGCGCCGCCGACTCGGCGGCCAGCCAGTCGGCCCAGCGAGACCCGCTGCTCATGCCGCGCTCACCGCCCGGGCCACGCCGGCACAGATCCGGGCGAGGTCCTCGTCGCTGGTGACGTAGGGCGGCATCGTGTAGACGAGGTCGCGGAACGGGCGCAGCCACACGCCCTCCTCGACCGCGGCGTCGGTCGCCCTCACCACGTCGACGGGGTGGTCCAGCTGCACCACGCCCACGGCGCCGAGGGTGCGCACGTCGGCCACGCCGGGCCGTCCGGCCAGCGGTGCCAGCCCCGCGGCCAGGCCCGCGCCGACGCGGGCGACGTTGGCCTCCCAGCCCGAGGAGGCCAGCAGGTCCAGGCTGGCCAGGGCCACGGAGCAGGCCAGCGGGTTCCCCATGTAGGTCGGCCCGTGCATGAGCACGCCCGACTCCGACGCGGAGAGCCCTCGCGCCACCTCGCCGGTGCAGAGCACCGCGGCCAGCGAGAGGTAGCCGCCGGTCAGCGCCTTGCCGACGCACATCACGTCCGGCACCACGCCGGCGGCCTCGGAGGCGAACATCGTGCCGGTGCGCCCGAAGCCGGTGGCGATCTCGTCGAGGACGAGGACCAGCCCGTGCTCGTCGGCCACCTCCCGCATCACCCACAGGCAGGCCGGGTCGTAGACGTGCATCCCGCCGGCGCCCTGCAGGAGCGGCTCGACCACGATCCCGGCCAGCTCGGCGGACCGGTCCAGCGCGATCGCGCGGAACTGGTCCGCCCACGCCTCGACGTCGCCACCCGGCGCCGGCGGCTGCGGCGCGAAGACCTGCTCGGGCAGCACCTCGCTGAACATGGAGTGCATGCCACCCACCGGGTCGCACACGCTCATGCAGCCGAAGGTGTCGCCGTGGTAGCCGCCGCGCACCGTGAGCATCCGGGTGCGCTCCGGGCGGCCCTGGCCGCGCTGGTGCTGGAGCACCATCTTGAGCGCGACCTCGACGCTGACCGAGCCCGAGTCGGCCAGGAACACGTGCTCCAGCCCCGCGGGCGCCAGCTCCACGAGTCGCTCGGCCAGCCGGACCGCGGGCGCGTGCGTGAGGCCGCCGAACATCACGTGGGCCATGTCGCCGAGCTGGCGGCGTACGGCGTCGTCGAGCTCCGGCACGGCGTACCCGTGGACCGCGGCCCACCACGACGACATCGCGTCGACCACCTCGGTGGTGCCGCCGTCGGCGTCATTCAGACGCAGCCGCACCCCGGAGGCCGACTCGACCAGCCGCACCGGGGTGGGCGCGGTCATCGAGGTGTAGGGGTGCCAGACGTGCTCGCGGTCGAACGCGAGGAGCTGCCGGGAGGCCTCAGGCATTGGGGGCGACGGCGGTGCCGGCACCGCGGCGGCGCTTGGCCGGGTCGTGCGCGGCCCCCGGGAGCGCGTCCTCGTCGGGTGCGCCGAGGACCGTGAAGCCGTGGTCGCGGATCAGCTCGAGGTCGGCCTCGGCGGCCTGGCCCTCGGAGGTGAGGTAGTCGCCGAGGAAGAGCGAGTTCGCGACCTGCAGGGCCAGGCCCTGGAGGCTGCGCAGGTGCATCTCGCGGCCCCCTGCGATCCGGATCTCCCGGTCGGGGCACACGAAGCGCGCCATCGCCAGGATCTTGACGCAGCGGATGGGCGTGAGGTCCCAGACGTTCTCGTAGGGCGTGCCGTCGAACGGCATGAGGAAGTTGACCGGTATGGAGTCGGAGTCGAGCGCCTTGAGCGCGAAGAGCGCCTCGACCAGCTGCTCGTCGGTCTCGCCGAGCCCGGCGATCAGGCCGCTGCACGGCGAGAGGCCGGCGGTCTTGACCTTCTCGACCGTGTCGACCCGGTCGGCGTAGGTGTGGGTCTGCACGATCTGGTCGTGGTGCGACTCGGCGGTGTTGATGTTGTGGTTGTAGGCGTCGACGCCGGCCTCGCGCAGCCGCTCGGCCTGGCCGTCCTGGAGCAGCCCGAGGCAGGCGCAGATCTCGACCTCGGGGTGCTCGGCCTTGATGGTGCCGACCATGTCGGCGACGCGCTCGACGTCCTTGTGCGTGGGGCCGCGGCCGCTGGAGACCATGCACACCCGCGTGGCGCCGCCCTTGAGCCCGGCGGCGGCCTGCTCGAGGGCCTCGTCGGTGCTGAGCCACTTGTACTTCAGGATGTCGGCGGTGGAGCCGAGCGCCTGGCTGCAGTAGTTGCAGTTCTCGGGGCACAGGCCCGACTTGAGGTTGACGAGGTAGTTGACCTTGACCGTGGCGCCGAAGTGCTCGCGGCGCAGCCGGCCCGCGGCCGCGACGACGTCGAGGAGCTCGTCGTCGTGCGCCTGCAGCACCGCGAGGGCGTCGTCCTCGGTGGCGGGCTTGCCGTCGAGGACGGAGTCGGCCAGCTGGTCGAAGAACGACTGCGTCATGGCGCTCAGTATGCCGACCGGCGTCCCTAGCTCAGCCGTGGCGTCCACGACACGGGGACGCAGAGCGCCCCACCTGCCGGATCGCCCTCCTCGCCGTCGGCGAGGAGGGCGTCCGTCGTCCCTGTCCGGCGTGCCGGCCAGGGACGGGGAGGCAGGCCCCCCGAGTCGGAGCCACCGCCTGCCACCAGGTGGTCGACGGTGGTCCGCGGCCCATCCATCCCCCCGGAGGTGTGGGCCGCACCCGGGGTCCTACCCGCCTTTGTCACGTTTCAACCGGCCGGTCGGCAGGCCCGCTGCAGCGGTCTAGAGGGGGCCGTCGGAGGGGTCCACCACCGCGCCGGTCAGCTCGGCGAGCAGCACCGCGCCGGCCAGGTCCACCTTGGTGCGGGTGAGCCGGGCCGCGCCGAGGTCGCTGCCGCCGAGCGTCGCGCCGCGCAGGTCCGCGTCGGTCAGGTCGGCCTCGCGGAGCTCGACGCCACCGAGGTCGGCCCCGCGCAGGACCGTGCCGACCAGGACCGCCATCGAGAGGTCCGCGTCGCGCAGGTCGACGCCGCTGAGGTCCTGTCCGGTGAGGTCGGCGCCGCGCAGCACCACGCCGCGCCACTGGCCGCCGCGCACGGTGAGCGGCTTGAGGGTGCAGCGGGAGAACGTCGAGCCGCTGAGCTTGCAGCCCTCGAGCGTGGCGTCGAACAGGGAGGTGCCGGTGAAGGTGCAGCCGATGAAGGCCGTCGCCTCGTGCACCGAGGAGTTGAGCCGGCAGCGGTCGAAGGTGCAGTCCTGGAAGGTCGCGCCCCGCGTGGTGACCTCGGTCAGGTCGACCTCGACGAAGCGGACGCCCTCGTGGCGCACGTCGGCCAGGTCCTCGCCGTACCAGTCCTCGTCGCGGATCTCGGCTCCGGTCACGCGCTCACACCTCGAAGGTCCCGCCGCTGCGCCAGTACACCGCGTCCTCGCGGGTCAGGAAGTCGTTCTCCACCAGGTAGCGGCGCAGCGCGGCGTGGTCGGGGTGGAAGCGGTGGAGGACCTCGTTGACCTCCGACTCCGGGTAGGTCCGGCCGGGCGCGAACTCCTGGGCCAGCCGGTCCAGGACCACGAGCAGCTTGGTGCGCTTGGTCGGGATGGTGTGCAGGACGCCGTCGTCACCGAGGAAGCGGGCGAGCACCTCGTCCTGCCCGCCGCCGGACCCGGCCGTCACCGGCGGGCCGCCAGCGCCAGGAGCGGACGCGGCCACACGGCGGTCTCCAGGCCACCGCCGACGCTGCGCTGCTCGAAGTGGAGGTGGCACCCGTCGGGCGCCCCGCTGTCGGAGACCAGCGCGAAGACCTCGCCCTTGTGCACCCGGTCGCCGGGCTCGACGTAGACCGTGCGGGTGTGGCCGATGACCAGGTCCCAGCCGAGCCTGCGGTTGCGCAGCAGCACCGGGTGCTCGCCGTACGCCGGACCGAGGCCGGCCGGGTCCACGACGGTGGCCAGCCGGCCGGCGTACAGCTCGGTCCCGCAGGGCATCGCGACGTCGAGGCCGTGGTGGAAGCCCTGCTGGTCCGGGCAGCGCGGGTCGGGGTCGTAGTAGGGCGCAGCGGTGCAGCCGAACGGCACCATGATCCGGTGCGCGCCGGCGAACCACGGCGAGGTGTAGTGGTGCCGGTCGTGGGACCAGAAGACCCAGTCGGGGTCCAGGGCCTGCGCCGGTGGCGCAGCCAGGCCGAGCAGGCCGGCCAGCGCGACCAGGAGCCCGAGCGCACGCATGGCTCCATGCTCACACAGCGCTCGTGGCCCATGATGTCGACGTGAGGCTGCGCGTCGTCGTCCTGCTGCTCGGCCTCGTCGCGCCGCTGGCGCTGGTCACCGCCTGCGGGGGCGACCCGGAGCCCGCGACCGGCCCGGGCCTCCCGTCGCAGGCCAGGCTGGCGTCGTACTTCGGGGCGATCACCGGCGGGGACGTCGACGCGCTGACGCAGGTGCAGTCGGAGGTCACCGCCGACGGCTCGCTGGCCCACGCGTACGCGGCGTACGTCGCCGCGTCCCTCACCGCCGCCACGACCGCCGGGGTCCAGAACGACGCCACGGACGTGGAGGAGGTCGACGGCGGCTTCAAGGCCTGCCTCGGCGGCTCGTCGGACCAGTGCGCGACCTGGACCGACCTGCGCGGCCAGGGCGGCCGGCTCACCGACTTCGACATCAACGGCATCGAGCTCGGCGACCTGCTGGTCGACCTGACCGGCCAGGCGCCCATCAGGTCGAAGAGCCTCTACGAGGTCCAGCCGGACTACGCCTACCGGCAGCCGAGGAGCGGCCGGCTCTACGTGGTGTGCACGCTCCGCGCCTTCGACGTCCCGCTGTCGCCGAAGCCGGGAACCTACATCGAGGGCGACCAGGTCTTCGACGGGATCGAGGCGCCCAGCCCCGGCATCATCCGAGCCGGCACCACCAGCCCGATCGTGCTGGGGTTCGAGGAGGTCCAGGACGCCGGGCTCGACGGCCAGGTGACCTTCGACCTCAAGCTCGGCGGGCAGCAGGCCGAGTCAATCGGGTTCGGCCTGGCCGACCCCGCGGCCGGCTAGCAGGGGATCGCGAGCAGCCGCTCGCACTCCTCGACCAGCCGCTGGCGCAGGGGTGCCCCCCGCTCGGCGAACCCGAGCTGCGCCGCGGCGTACTCCTGCTTGCCCGCGGGCGTCTCGACCATCAGCGGCTCGTGGCCCAGCTCCCTGAGGTCGTAGGGGGAGGCGCGCATGTCGAGGACGCGGATGTCCTGCGCCAGCTCGAAGCAGTCGGCGACGAGCTCCGACGGCACCAGCGGCGCGAGCCGGAAGGCGTGCTTGTAGAGGTCCATCCCGGCGTGCAGGCAGGCGGGCTGCTCGAAGGCCGGGCGGTCGTGGGACGACGGCTGCAGGGTGTTGAGCGGCCGCGCCGGCTCGGTGAAGAACCGGTAGGCGTCGAAGTGCGAGCAGGCGATCCGGTGTCCCTCGACCACCTCGTCGGTGCCGGCCGGGCCCAGGCGGAGCGGGTGGGCCGGGTGCCGGGTGTCGTCCTCGGCCAGGCGGTAGACCATCGCCCACTCGTGCATCCCGAAGCAGCCGAAGTGGGACGGCCGACCGGCGGTGGCGACCAGCAGCGCATGGGTGCCCGCGATCAGGTCACGCCGGGCGCTGACCTCGTCGGCCGGGACCGGTGCCGGTCCGCCGGCCAGGACCACCCCGAACCCCG
>CAZEPK010000002.1:0-46238 GCA_964514085.1 uncultured Nocardioides sp. | reverse complement strand
CACCGTGTTGCGAGGTTTCGAGACGGTTGCTGCGCAACCTCCTCAACCACCGTCGTGAGCGGCGTCGAGCGAGTCAGCGCGCAGCGCTGACGAGCGCAGACGCCCCACCCCACCGGCGAGGACGGAGCGAGGGTGATGCGCGTGGGCCGGTGGGTGGGGCCGCCCCGACGGACGGTGGATGGGTCTGGCCCCCCGGCGCCGAGCGAGCGCCAGCGAGCGACGAGCGAGCGCAGCGAGCGACCAGCGCCGGGGTGGCTCGTCCGTCGGGGCGGCCCCACCCACCGGACCACGCCCGGTGCCACGAGCGCAGGGACGCACACCCCACCCAACCAACCCAGCCCACCCACGGCGCCACGAGCGCAGGGACGCAAACCCCAACCAAAGCTTCAGCTGATGGGCTGCTCGGTCCGTCCGTAGTCGTCCTGGAGACGGATGATGTCGTCCTCGCCGGTGTAGGAGCCGCGCTGGACCTCGATGATCACCAGGGTCTCGTCGCCGAGGTTGCCGATGCGGTGGGCCTGGCCGATCGCGATGTCGACCGCGTCGCCGGGGCGCAGGACGACGGCGTCGTCGTCGCCGACCGTGCAGGTCGCCGTCCCCTCCACCACGAACCAGTGCTCGGCGCGGTGCTCGTGCTTCTGCAGCGAGAGCCGTGAGCCAGGAGTGACCACGATCCGCTTGACCTTGTAGCCGTCCGCCTCGTCCAGGATGTGCCAGGACCCCCAGGGGCGGTTCTCGAAGGTGGTCACGCGCGCAAGCCTAACGGCGGCTCCGGCGGTAGGTGGGCGATCCCGGTTAGGCTGACGCCGACCTGCGAGGAGTCCGAGAGGGGGCCACCGGATGGCAGAGCGACCGGAGGAGACCCTCCGCCTGCGGGCGACCCTCCAGGCCATCGCTCCGGGCACGTCGCTGCGCGACGGGCTGGAGCGGATCCTGCGCGGCCGCACCGGCGCGCTCATCGTGCTGGGCAACGACCGGATCGTCGACTCCATCGCGACCGGCGGCTTCGACCTCGACGTGCCGTTCACCGCCACGGGGCTGCGCGAGCTGGCCAAGATGGACGGCGCGATCATCGTCGACCGCGACGTCTCGCGGATCCTCAAGGCCGCCGTCCACCTGATGCCCGACCACACAATCCCGTCAGAGGAGACCGGCACCCGCCACCGCACCGCCGACCGCGTGGCCAAGCAGACCGGCTTCCCGGTGATCTCGGTGTCGCAGTCGATGCAGATCATCGCGGCGTACGTCGGCGAGACCCGCCACGTGCTCGAGGACGGCGGCCAGATCCTCTCCCGGGCCAACCAGGCCCTGGCCACGCTCGAGCGCTACAAGCTGCGCCTCGACGAGGTGTCGAGCACGCTGTCCGCCCTGGAGATCGAGGACCTCGTCACCGTCCGCGACGTCGCGGTGGTGGCCCAGCGTCTGGAGATGGTCACCCGCATCGCCCGAGAGATCGAGGACTACGTCCTCGAGCTCGGCACCGACGGCCGGCTGCTGTCCCTCCAGCTGGAGGAGCTCGTCACCGGTGTCGACACCGAGCGCGAGCTGGTGATCCGCGACTACGTCCCCGGCGGGCGGCGCGGCAAGCAGCCGGAGGTCCTGCTGCAGCGGCTCGAGACGCTCAGCGCCACCGAGCTGGTCGACCCCGCCTCGGCGGCCCGGGTGCTAGGGCTGGGCAGCGTCGAGCACCTCGACGGCGCGGTGGCGCCGCGCGGCTACCGGCTGCTGGCCAAGGTGCCGCGGCTGCCACCGGCAGTGGTGGACCGGCTGGTGGACCACTTCGGCACCCTCCAGAAGCTGCTGTCGGCCGGCATCGAGGACCTCCAGGTCGTCGAGGGCGTGGGCGAGCTGCGGGCCCGGAGCGTGCGCGAGGGGCTGTCCCGGCTCGCGGAGTCGACGATCCTCGAACGCTACGTCTGAGGCCTCCACCCCGAGGTACGGTGAGGCCTCCCCCCCGATACGAAGGCTCCACTCCCCCATGCTGTCTGTTCGTCGCGCCCGGGCCTGCGCCCTGGCGGCCCTCCTCACGCTCTCCCTCGCCCTGGCCGGCACCGCCCAGGCCGACGTCACCGGCGTCAGCGGTCTGCCCGGCGAGCCGTTCAACGGCATCGACGGGCTGATCCACCAGACCAGCCAGGTGGTGATCCCGGGGCGGGACGGCTACTTCTACATCGGCTCGGACTTCGACACCGCCTGCGCCTTCGGCTCCGAGCTCGGCACCGCGATGAAGGGCATGGCCCGGCTGGCGAAGATCATCGCCCGGTCCGGCCGCAAGGTCGTGTGGACGATCGCCCCCAACAAGTCGACGGTCGACCAGCGCCAGCTGCCGGCGCCGGTCCCGCAGGGCGCCTGTGCCCAGCGCGGGATGTCGCTGCAGCGGAAGCTGCTCGACACCTACCGCGACGCCCACTACGTGCCGCTGCGCAAGGTGCTGAGCAAGCAGCGCCACGCCTACTGGCGCACCGACTCCCACTGGAGCACGGTCGGCACCTCCGTCGTGGCCCAGCAGGTGGCGGCCCAGCTCTCGCCCAGGATCGCCGCCCTCCAGCGGTACCTGCCCACCGAGCGCACGCACCGGGGCGACCTGTCCTACTACGTGCCGGGCGAAGGGGTCGAGACCGCACCGGCCCGGGTCCCCGACAACGGCGTGGTCACCCGCCCGGTGGCCGGCAGCCCGGCGTACGACCCGAGCCTCACGACGGTCTACACCGACCTGTCCTGGGCCTCGAAGCCGCGGGCCAAGACCTACCCCGGCCAGACCCTGCTGCTCGGGGACTCCTTCACCTACGTCTCCTTCGAGGCGATGAGCAACCTGTTCCGCAAGGGCCGGTTCATCTGGACCGGCACGGAGTCCGACGACGCCGTGGTCGCCGCCATCAAGGACGCCGACACCGTGGTGCTGAGCGTGGTGCAGCGCTTCGCGCCGATCACGCCGCTGGTCAGCGCCGAGTTCCAGGCCCAGGTCCGGGCCGCCCTCAGGTCCTGAGGACCGGGCGCTCAGCCCTGCCCGCCGCCGTCGCCGCCGCTGCCGCTGCCGCCCTTGGCGTCCTCGGTCTGCGGGTTCGCCGTCTGCGTGACGGTGATCGGCGCGGGTGCCACCAGCTCGAACTGGACGTCGACCTCCTCGCCGCCGCGCGCCGCCGCGATGGCGTGGTAGGAGCCGGGCAGCGCCCAGGCGGTCCGGTCGGAGCAGCCGTCGTCGGAGCGCCGCGAGCTCCAGACCACCGGGACCTGGGTGACCGAGGCCAGGCGCACGATGACGTCCTGCACCGGAATGGCGTCGGGGCACTGGTTGCTCAGCCAGATCTTGTCGTGGCCCGAGACGATGTTCATCGTCACGGTCTCGGGCGAGACGTGCCAGGTGCAGGCCGTGGCGACCTTGGTCTGCAGGTTGAGCATGATCGTGATGTCCGCGCCGCCGATCGGCGCCGCGATGGTCGGGGTGAGGAAGACGTCGTCGTCCGCGCACGGCCCGGTCGGGTCCGGCAGCACCGGCGTGGGGGTCGGGGTCGGGGTGGGCGTCACCGCGGCCTGGCCGCCCTTGCCGCCCTTGCCGCCCTTCCCCTTGCCCTTGCCGCCCTTCCGGGTCGGCTCGGGGGCGGGCACCGTGGCGGTCGGGCTGGTCAAGGACGACGCGCCGGCCTGCTCGGCCTTGTCGTCGGAGGAGCCGTCGCTGCTCAGGCTCAGCACCTTGCCGACACCGACGAAGACCAGCAGCGCCACGCTGAGCACCGCGAGCCGACGGCGCCAGTAGACCCCCGGAGGCAGGGGGCCGCGCGTGCTCGCAGCCATGTCCCGCACGGTAGGACGTCGAGGGCCCGTGGCGGCGCACCCACGCCGAGGGCAGCCCGCACAACCCGTCCAGAGCGCCGGATACCGTGACCGTGCGATGAGCGAGCTGCACGAGCCGGTCCTGGACTGGTACGCCGCGCACGCCCGCGACCTCCCGTGGCGGCGCCCGGAGGCCTCCCCCTGGTCGGTGCTGGTCTCCGAGCTGATGCTCCAGCAGACGCCCGTGGCCCGGGTGCTGCCCGTGCACGCCGCCTGGCTCGAGCGGTGGCCCACCCCGGCCGACCTCGCCGCCGAGCCCTCGGGCGAGGCGGTCCGGGCCTGGGGCCGGCTCGGGTACCCGCGCCGCGCCCTCCGGCTGCACGCGGCCGCCACCGCCATCGTCGACCGCTACGCCGGCGAGGTGCCCGAGACCTACGACGAGCTGCTGACCCTGCCGGGCGTGGGCGACTACACCGCCGCCGCGGTGGCGTCCTTCGCCTTCGGCCGGCGTCACGTGGTGCTCGACACCAACGTGCGCCGGGTCTTCGCCCGCGTGCTGCAGGGCGTCGAGCACCCCGGCCCGTCGGTGACCCGGGCCGAGCGCGAGCTGGCCACGTCGGTGCTGCCCGACGACGAGCAGAGGGCCGCGACCTGGGCGGTGGCGGTCATGGAGCTGGGTGCCCTGGTCTGCACGGCGGCCGGCCCACGCTGCGGGGACTGCCCGGTGGCGGACCGGTGCGCCTGGCGGAGCGCCGGCTCCCCGGCGTACGACGGACCGCCCCGGCGCGCGCAGGCCTGGGCCGGGACCGACCGCCAGTGCCGCGGGCGGCTGCTGGCCCTGGCCCGCGAGGCGTCGGGCGTGGTGCCGGCCACGGCCATGGCGCGCGCCTGGCCCGAGACCGTCCAGCGGGAGCGCTGCCTGACCGCCCTCGTCGCCGACGGGCTGCTGGCGCAGGCCGGTCCGGCCGGCTTCCGCCTCCCGGACTGAGGTCACCGGACGCCCTGCGGGCGGGCGCGCGGCAGGTAGCGTGGCGCCCACCCTCGCTGTCTCTCCCCCAAGGCTGTCGTGTGACCTCGCGCCCCCTGCCCGCCGTCCCGGCCGCGCTCCTCGCCCTCGTGCTCACCCTCGCCCTCACCACGTCGGCCGCCGGGGTGGCCCGAGCCGACGACCCGCTGCCGCCGGGGCACTTCACCGGCGCCGACGGGGTCGTCTACCCGTCCGCACCCACCGTGGTCCGCGGCGTGGACGGCCACCTGTTCTACGGCCCGGACTACGACGTGGCCTGCGCCTACGGGAGCCGGTTCGTGGTGGTGATGGAGCGGCTGGCCAGGTTCGCCCGGATCATCCGGGCCTCCGGCCGCGAGGTGGTGTGGACGATGGGACTCAACAAGTCCACGGTGCTGCCCGAGCTGCTCGACCCCGCCACCCTGCCGCACGGGGAGTGCGACCGGGTGGGCTTCGCCCGGCAGCGCAAGGCCGTCGCGGCGTACGCCGACCCGGGCTACCTCGACCTCGTGGCGCCCCTGGCGGCCAGCCGGCGGCAGGTGTACTTCAGGACCGATGCGCACTGGAACACCGTGGGCGCCGCCGTCTACGCCAAGGCGCTGGCCACCCGGCTCGACCCCCGGCTGGGCCGGCTGCAGCACTACCGCTACGGCACCGAGACGCGCGTGGGCAGCCTGACCGAGCTGATCGGGGACGGCACCGCCGAGGTGTCGCCGACCGCGTCGCCGGCGACACGGGTGGCGGTCCGCACGGCCCGGGGCAGCGAGCCGTGGAGCGGTTACCCGGCCCTGACCTTCGACCACAGCTGGACCACGCGACCCGCCGGCCGGACCTACCCCGGCCGGACGCTCCTGCTCGGCGACTCCTTCATGATGTTCGCCCTGGAGAACCTGCGCCCGCTGTTCCGGCACGGCCACTGGCTGTGGATGTTCAAGACCACCCCGGACGACATGATCCGTGCGATCACCAGGTCCGACACGGTCGTCATGGAGACCTACCAGGACTTCGCGCTCTTCACGCCGCTGGCGAGCCGCTCGTTCCTGAGCGCGCTGCGGAAGGCGCTGCGCTGAGCCGTGGGCACCCCGCGGCGCCACCGCGACGCCGCGCGGGCTCGCGTACCCTGTCCTGCGTCCCTCAGCCGGAAAGCAGCGCGTGAACGCCCGACGACTCCTCCTGGCCGCCCTGGTCGCAGCGATGCTGCTGCCCTGGGCCGCCGCCGACGCGGCCCGCGGTGGTGCCCCGCACGCCGACGGCAGCAGCAGCAGCAGGGCGATGCCCGACCTGGGCCGCGTCAACGCGCGGAGCCTCGGCACCCCGGGCAAGATCACCGGCTTCGACGGGCTCGACTACGAGTCCTCGCCGTTCGTGGTGCACGGCCTGGACGGCCAGCTCTTCCTCGGCCCGGACTTCGACAGCGCCTGCGGCCTCGGCCCGCGCTACGTCCGGGCGCTGCGGACCCTGGCCAAGGTCGCCGCCATCATCGAGAAGTCAGGACGCCGCGCCATCTTCACCGCGGCCCCCAACAAGAGCACGGTGCTCCCCGGCGAGCTGGACCCGGCGCAGCTGCCGCACGGCGCCTGCGACACCCGCGGCATCGCGGCGCAGACCAAGGTGCTCGACACCTTCCCCGACCGCAACTACCTGCCGCTGCGCGCCGCCCTGGCCCGCAGCCGCCACCAGACCTACTGGAAGACCGACCCGCACTGGACCTCGGTCGGCGGGACGGTTTTCGCCCAGCAGGTGGCTCGCCGGCTGAGCAAGAAGCTGGCCAAGCGCCAGCACTACGCCTACGGGACCGACACCGGGCTCGGGATGCTGAACGCCGACCTGGGCGACCAGACCACGGAGACGATCGAGACCGCGCTGCCCGACAACGGCGTGAAGGTCAAGACCGCGCCCGGGTGCGCCGAGTGGGCCGGCTACCCGACGCTCATCTACGAGACCTGCTGGAACTCCGCGCCGGCCAAGAAGACGTGGCCGGGGCAGACGCTGCTGCTCGGCGACTCGTTCATGATGTACGGCCTGCAGAGCCTTCGTCCGCTGTTCCACCACGGGAGGTGGATGTGGCTGGGACACTCGGACCACGACGTGGCGAAGGCCATCAAGGACTCCGACACCGTCGTGATCGAAGTCCTCCAGATCTTCGTGCCCGGCACGATCATCGCCCAGAAGTCCCTGCGCAAGGAGCTCCGCCGCATCCTGCTCTGACGCACCTTCCCTCCCCCTGAAGGTCCCGCCGTGCCCCTCCCCCGTCCTCTCGCCCTGGCCTCCGCCCTCGTGACGCTGGCGGCCCTCGCCCTGTCCTTGGCCGTGCCCGGTCCCGGCGCGGCCGAGGTGCAGCAGCCGCCCACCACCTTCACCGGTGCCGACGGGCTCCTCTACTCCTTCGCCCCGCCCGTCGTGGCCGGCGAGGACGACTACCTGTTCCTGGGCAACGACTTCGACTTCGCCTGCTACCTGGGCCCGGCCATGAAGCGCTCGCTGGCCGCGTACGCCGACCTGGCCCGGATCATCCGCCGGTCCGGGCGCCGGGTGGTGTTCACGCTGGCGCCCAACAAGACGGCGGTCCTCGCCGGCGACCTGCCGAGCCAGCCTCCGCACGGCGCCTGCGACCAGCAGGGGCTGGCCGCGCAGGACCGCCTGCTCCAGCACTTCTCCGACCCGGACTTCCTGCCCCTGGTCGCACCGCTGCGCCGCAGCCCGCACCAGGTCTACTGGCGCACCGACCAGCACTGGACCACCGTCGGCGGCTCCGTCCTGGCCAAGACCCTGGCTACGCACCTCTCGCCGCGGCTGGGCCGCCAACAGCGCTACACCTACGGCGAGGAGTCGCGCACGGGCGCCCTGAACCTCGCCCAGGGCGTCGACGCGCCCGAGACCCTGCAGACCGCCACCCCGGCCGGCCGGGTCAAGGTCCGCACGGCCAAGGGCGCCGCGGACTGGGGCGGCTACCCGGAGTTCACCTTCGACCACGCCTGGGACTCCGCGCCCGCGGCCCGGACCTGGCCCGGTCGCACGCTGCTGCTCGGCGACTCCTTCATGTGGTACGCCCTGGAGAGCCTGCGCCCGGTCTTCCGGCACGGGCACTTCGTGTGGATCGACCACTCCGGCACCGACGTGCCGAAGGCGATCAAGGACTCCGACACGGTCGTGCTCGAGGTGCTGCAGCTGTTCCTGCCGACCTCCTCGATCCTCACGCCGGCGTTCCGCCGCGCGGTGGCGCGGGAGCTCCGCGGCTGAGCCAAGCCGCGGCTCAGCGCAGGAACTGCTCCAGCCGCCGCCGGTAGCCCGGGTCCGCGACCGGCGAGCCCAGCGGCGCGAGGACCTCCGCCACCTCGATGACCACGGTGTCGGCCCTCTTCACCGCGCGGAACTCCACGCTCTCGTCGAGGTTGCCGCGCCACAGGAAGCGACCGTGGCGGAACAGCGGCATCAGGTTGTCGAGCGCGAACATGGTGAAGGAGTCGCCGAGGATGACCGTGCGGCCCGGGATCGTGCGCTTGGCCGGCCGGGTGTCCCACGCGTAGTCGTAGGTGACCTGCGGGTAGCCGCCCCACGCCTGGTCCGCCGAGGAGGGTGCCGTCGTGCTGCGCACGTCGGTCGTGGGCATGGCGGTCTCGGCCGTCTCGAGCTGGGTGCCGCCCTGGAAGTAGGTGAGGATGCCGAGCCGCTGCTCCGTGCCGTACTCGTAGGTCTGCAGGGCGGCCACGCGCGGGTCGAGGCGCTTGGCCACGGCGCGGGCGAAGAGCGAGCCCCCGACCGTCGTCCAGTGGGTGTCGGTGTGGAAGTAGGTCTCACGCCGGTAGCCGGCCAGCCTGTCGCGCAGGGGCAGGAAGTTCCGGTCGCGGACCCGCGCCACGACCCGGCCGGTGTCGTCCAGCCCGCGGGCGTCGCAGTCGCCGTGCGGGAGGGGGTCGGGCAGGTTCTCCGGGCGTACGGCGGACTTGTTGGGCGCCACGGCCCACACCACGGTCCGTCCCGAGCGCTCGATGACCCGGGCCAGCTCGCCGATCTGGTGCATGGTCCGGCGGGTCCTGGACCCGAGGCCGCAGGCGATGTCGAAGTCGGGCCCGTAGTAGAGCTCGCCGTTGATCCCGGTCACCACCTGGGGGGCCGAGGGGTAGGTGTTGCCGTCCGTGCCGACGAACGACTTCGCCGGCGAGGGGTGCGGGGCCGCGGTGGCGGCGACGGGCAGGGCCAGGGCGGCCACCGCGAGGAGGGCGGCGGTCAAGCGTGGCAGGTGCACCGGAGCACGGTACTTGCCGAGACGGGGACGGCGGCGCCCAGCCGCTAGGATCGAGCCGCTCCGCTCCCCCGCCAGTGCTGCCACGACCTCGTTGGGACCATGATCCGCACCCGTCTCCTGACCACCGCCTGTGCGGTCCTCGCCCTCACCGTCCTGGCCACCGGCGCCAGCGCCGCGCCGGACCACGCGCCGCCCCGCACCGCCCGCGCCGACCGCGTGAGCGACCCCGGCGGGCTCGTCGCCGAGGACCTGCGGGCGCGGGCCGGCTACGACGGCGACGGCACCTTCACGGGCATCGACGGGATCGTCTACCAGTCCGCGCCCGTCGTCGTGGAGGGCAAGTTCGGCCAGCTCTTCTGGGGCCCGGACTTCGACGTCGCCTGCAGCCTCGGGACGGCCTCCCAGGTCAACTTCGCCTACACCACCAAGCTGGCCCGGCTGATCGAGAAGTCGGGACGCACCGCGATCTGGACGGCGGCGCCCAACAAGGCCAACGTGTACGGTTCCGCGCTCCCCGACCCGCTGCCGCACGGCACCTGCGACGCCGACGGGATCGGGCAGCAGAAGGACGTCATCGACCGCCTGGACCGCAAGGACCCGACGTTCCTCCCGCTGCGCAACCTGCTGGCCCGCGACGACCGCGAGGTCTACTTCAAGACCGACCTGCACTGGACCACCGTGGGCGGCTCGGTCTTCGCCCAGGCCGTGGCCGAGCGCCTCGACCCGCGGGTCGCGCGCCGTCAGCGCTACACCTACGGCACCGAGACGCGCGTGGGCATCCTCAACTACTTCCGCGACTCCACCGCCCAGGAGACCGCGCAGACGGCCATCCCCGCCACGGGGACCAAGGTGAACACCGACCGCGGGTCGGTGGAGCAGTGGGACGGCTACCCCAACACGGTCCTCGACTACTCGTGGAACGCCGGTCCGGCCAAGAAGACCATCGGCGGCCACACCCTGCTGCTCGGCGACTCCTTCATGCTCTACGCGCTGGAGAGCATGCGGCCGATCTTCCGCCACGGCCACTTCATGTTCCTCAACCACGTCTCCGAGCGCGACGTCATCCGGGCGATCAAGGCTTCGGACACCGTGGTGATGGAGACGCTGCAGACCTTCGCGTCCTTCGAGTCGCCCCTCATCCACCCCGGGTTCCGCAAGAAGCTGCGCAAGGCCCTGCTCAAGCACTGAGCACCCAGGAACACACACGACGAGGCCCGCCCGAGCAGAGCTCGGACGGGCCTCGTAGGTCGTGCGGGACCGGGACTACTCGTCCCCGCCCACCTTGGGCACGTCGATCGGACCGGGCTCCTCGCCCAGGTCACCGAGCGAGTCACCCACCTCGACGCCGGCGGTCTCGAAGGGCGGCAGGTCGGGCAGCTCGCCGACCTTCTGCCCGGCGAAGGTGAACGACGCGGTCGGGCCCTCGCCCTCGACGTCGACCAGCACGATCTGGCCGGGGCCCACCTCGCCGTACAGCATCTTCTCGGCCAGGATGTCCTCGATCTCGCGCTGGACCGTGCGGCGCAGCGGGCGGGCGCCCAGCACCGGGTCGAAGCCCCGCTCGGCGAGCAGGTTCTTCGCCGCCTGGGTCAGCTCGATGCGCATGTCGCGGTCCTTGAGCCGGACCTCGACCGACGCGATCATGTTGTCGACCATGTGGACGATCTGCTCCTGCGACAGCGGCGGGAACACGATGATCTCGTCGACACGGTTGAGGAACTCGGGCCGGAAGTGCTGCTTGAGCTCCTCCTGCACCTTGTTCTTCATCCGCTCGTAGGAGCCCGCCGCGTCGCCACCCTGGTTGAAGCCGAGGTGGACGCCCTTCGCGATGTCGCGGGTGCCGAGGTTGGTGGTCATGATGATGACGGTGTTCTTGAAGTCGACCACCCGGCCCTGCGAGTCGGTCAGGCGACCTTCCTCGAGGATCTGCAGCAGGCTGTTGAAGATGTCCGGGTGCGCCTTCTCGACCTCGTCGAACAGCACCACGGAGAACGGCTTGCGGCGCACCTTCTCGGTGAGCTGCCCGCCCTCTTCGTAGCCGACGTAGCCGGGAGGCGAGCCGAAGAGCCGCGAGACGGTGTGCTTCTCGCCGTACTCCGACATGTCGAGCTGGATCAGCGCGTCCTCGTCACCGAACAGGAACTCGGCCAGCGACTTGGACAGCCACGTCTTGCCGACACCCGAGGGGCCGGCGAAGATGAACGACCCGCCGGGGCGCTTGGGGTCCTTCAGGCCGGCACGGGTGCGCCGGATCGCCCGGGAGAGCGCCTTGACGGCCTCCTCCTGGCCGATGACCCGCTTGTGCAGCTCGTCCTCCATCTTGAGCAGCCGCGTGGACTCCTCCTCGGAGAGCTTCACGATCGGGATGCCGGTCGCGACCGCGAGTACCTCGGCGATGAGCTCCTCGTCGACCTCGGCGACCTCGTCCATGTCGCCCGCGCGCCACTGCTTCTCGCGCTCGGACTTCTTCAGGATCAGCTGCTTCTCCTCGTCGCGCAGGCGGGCCGCGGCCTCGAAGTCCTGCCCGTCGATCGCCGCCTCCTTGCGCTGGCGGACGTCGCCGATCTTGTCGTCGTACTCGCGCAGGTCGGCCGGCGCCGTCATCCGGCGGATCCGCAGCCGCGAGCCGGCCTCGTCGATCAGGTCGATGGCCTTGTCGGGGAGGAACCGGTCGGAGATGTAGCGGTCGGCCAGCGTCGCCGCCGAGACCAGGGCCTCGTCGGTGATGGTGACGCGGTGGTGGGCCTCGTAGCGGTCGCGCAGCCCCTTGAGCATCTCGATCGTGTGCGCGATCGACGGCTCGGCCACCTGGATCGGCTGGAAGCGGCGCTCCAACGCGGCGTCCTTCTCGAGGTACTTGCGGTACTCGTCGAGGGTGGTCGCACCGATGGTCTGCAACTCACCACGGGCCAGCATCGGCTTGAGGATGCTGGCGGCGTCGATGGCGCCCTCGGCCGCACCGGCACCGACGAGGGTGTGGATCTCGTCGATGAACAGCACGATGTCGCCGCGGGTGCGGATCTCCTTCAGCACCTTCTTGAGGCGCTCCTCGAAGTCACCGCGGTAGCGCGAACCGGCCACCAGGGCACCGAGGTCGAGGGTGTAGATCTGCTTGTCCTTGAGCGTCTCGGGCACGTTGCCCTTGACGATGTCCTGGGCCAGGCCCTCGACGATGGTCGTCTTGCCGACGCCGGGCTCGCCGATGAGGACGGGGTTGTTCTTCGTGCGGCGGGACAGGATCTGCATGACCCGCTCGATCTCCTGCTCGCGCCCGATGACCGGGTCGAGCTTGCCCTCGCGCGCGTCCTGGGTCAGGTTGCGGCCGAACTGGTCGAGGACCAGCGAGGACGACGGGGCGTCTCCGCCGCCGGCGGCCGCGGCCGCGCTCGCGGTCGACTCCTTGCCCTGGAAGCCCGAGAGCAGCTGGATGACCTGCTGGCGGACCCGGTTGAGGTCGGCGCCGAGCTTCTGCAGCACCTGGGCCGCGACGCCCTCGCCCTCGCGGATCAGTCCGAGCAGGATGTGCTCGGTGCCGATGTAGGAGTGCCCGAGCTGCAGCGCCTCGCGCAGCGAGAGCTCGAGGACCTTCTTGGCCCGCGGCGTGAAGGGGATGTGGCCGCTGGGGGCCTGCTGGCCCTGGCCGATGATCTCCTCGACCTGGGCGCGCACGGCCTCCAGGGAGATGTCGAGGCTCTCGAGGGCCTTGGCGGCGACGCCTTCACCCTCGTGGATGAGGCCGAGCAGGATGTGCTCGGTCCCGATGTAGTTGTGGGAGAGCATGCGGGCCTCTTCCTGGGCCAGCACGACCACCCGGCGGGCTCGGTCCGTGAACCGCTCGAACATGCGTCACTCCTCAAGGCGTTCGGTGGGGTCGATGAGCACAACCCCTCAGCCAGCCTACGCGTTCCCGGTGAGCGGGCACGGGGCATCCGCTATGAGCGAACACGGGCCGGCCGTGGCCGATTCGTCTGCGGGTTGACCGGGTGTCCGGCGCTCAGGTCGCCAGACGGATCGGCGACGCGGGCCCGGACCGGGGGGCGGTGGCCCAGCAACCGTCCTCCACAGGGCGGCGGTGGACCAGGAACGGTTGTCCCTGGGGACGACGGTTGCCAGGGCACCGCTCCCCGGACCGGCCCGCGCCTGGGGTGCGACTTCTGCGGCGACCCCTGCACTTCTGCACCGAAACTTCGCCGTTGAAGCGCCAAGGTGCCCATAGCAGTGTGAGCTGTGGGACCAGAGGTGGCGATCGGGTGGGCGGCCGCGCATGCGGCGGCGGGCGGAGCCCGCCGTTGTCGCGCCGGACAGCCGAGCGACCAGGACCCGCGGTCAAGGACGGCCGAAGGCCGCCGCGCAGCGGGCGCCGCAGGCGATCCTTGAGGGCGGGTGTCGGTCGGCTACGCGCGCGGCCGCCCCGTGAGCGGGGAGCCGGCGAGCCCGAGATCAGTTCGCGGCTTCGAAAGCCTCACGCACGCTGGCGGGGATGCGGCCCCGCTCGGGGACCTGGTGGCCGTTCGAGCGGGCCCAGTCCCGGATCTCCTTGGCGCTGCTGCCGGACTCGGCCGGGGCCGAGGAACGGCGGCCGGCCCGGCGGGGGCCGGAGGACTTGCGGGCGTGGCCGAGGTAGGGCGCCAGGGCGTCGCGGAGCTTGCCGGCGTTCTTGTCGTTCAGGTCGATCTCGTAGGACGTCCCGTCGAGGGCGAACGTGACCGTCTGCGTGGCTTCACTGCCGTCGAGGTCGTCCTCGAGGACGATGTGCACCTTCTGCGCCATGGTGATGAAGTCCTTTTCGCATTCGAATTGCCGGAATCAGCAATAGGAGCATGGCAGACCCGCGAGGGAATGCGCA
This sequence comes from uncultured Nocardioides sp., assembly GCA_964514085.1. Lineage (GTDB taxonomy): Bacteria > Actinomycetota > Actinomycetes > Propionibacteriales > Nocardioidaceae > Nocardioides. The sequence continues at coordinate 32,369 of CAZEPK010000002.1, read as the reverse complement.
AAAGAATGCGACGTGGCTATCGGCGCGCGTATCCGAGTTGCAAAGTCAGGAGCGCTTGACGGCAGCGCTCCTGACTTTGCGTGAATTGCGGTTCAGCCCTTGGGCGGCTTCTGGGAGAGGAATCGCTCGGTCACCACGAACAGCACCAGGTTCGGGTGGTAGGTCGACATCAGGCCACCGAGGTCGGGCGGGCTGAAGCCGTCCTGGGAGATGCCGTGGGCGTACTGCACCGTGGTCCCGAACGACCAGCTGTAGAGCGGCGAGAGCGCGTTGCCGGTCGAGTCGCGCAGCGTCAGCATCGTCACCCCGGGCGCCTGGGCGGCCGCGGTCACCGTCTTGAGCGGCGTCTGCACCGTGTCGGTGACGAAGTCGGGGCTGTTCTGGATCGCCGCGCCGTCGGGCAGGTGCGTGGTCGTGACCGGCGGGTGCGCCTGGCTGAAGATCGGGTAGGTCCGGGCCGGCTTGCCGTCGGGGACGCCGTTGCCCGCGAACTCGTTGGCGTTGGCCTGGAGGCCGACTCCGGAGATCGGCGGTGCGGAGATCCCGGCCAGGGCGGGGTTGGTGGCCGTGAGGCACTTGGTGATCGCCTGCCAGGCGACGTACCCGCCGTACGGCGTCCAGTGGCTGTTGAGCGGCTCGTAGGTGTCGTGCTTCTTGGCGGCCTTCTTGAGCGGGGCCCGGGTGTCGATCCAGGGCAGCTCGGGGTGGTCCTTGAGCAGCTTCTGCAGCGAGGTGGTGCCGCGCAGCGGCTGGGCCCAGGCGGGCAGCTTCTCGGCGTGCACGTCCCAGTTGGCCGGCATCACGACGACGCGGTAGTCGCCGCCGGCCTTCTTCACCGTGGCCTGCGACTTCTTGATGAACTTCACCCAGGCGTTCTCCTGGTTCTTGTTCTGGGTGACGCGGCCCAGGGCCTGGGAGAAGTTGTCGACCTGGTAGTCGGTGAAGAAGAGATATCCGCCCTTGCCCTTGACGTAGCCGGGGTTCTCCTTCTTGATCCGCTTCTGGAAGGCCCGCTCGCTCGCCGCCCGCGCGCTGCCCTGCCACGGCTGGCGCTTGATGCCGGTGGAGAACTTCGGGAGGCAGACCTTGCCGGCCCGGTCGGCGGCCTTCTCGGCCTGCTTGGCGGCTTTGTCGGCCGCCTTGTCCTGGGCCGAGCGGCCCTGGGCCGACTCGGCGGCGGCGGGGGCGCCCGGGGTCACGGGCGTGCCCTTCACCACACCGACCACGGCGGCGGTGGCCACGAGCAGCGCCAGCACGCCCAGCGGCAGCAGGCGCAGCCGGCTGACCAGGCGGGGCCGCTGCGCGATGGTCGCGTCGTCGGTGGGGGGTTCGGTGGTCATGCGAGGTGCCTCTCAGGCGTCGGTCGTGGCCCCGGCGAGCGCCGGGGCCTTCTGGTCAGAGGAGTCGGACCCGGGGGTGTCGGGCCGGTCGGCCGCGGACGCGTCGCGGCGCCGGGCCAGGAGCGAGGCGGGCGACCAGTCCTTGAGCGACATGGCCGGCTTCTCGATCAGGTGCCAGCTGCAGAAGGCCAGCACGTGGGTGCCCACCACGATGACGGCGAAGTAGGCCAGCATGCCGGCCTTCTCCAGGCCGAAGTAGGAGACGAACTGCATCAGCGGCCAGGCGAAGATGTAGACGCCGTAGGAGAAGTCGCCGTACTTCTCCCAGTGCTGGAGCCGGCTCCAGCTGATCGCGCCCCACATGCAGAAGTACAGGAGGCCGTACTGGCCGCCGACGTTCCAGCCGCCGTGCCCGTAGCAGTAGGCGGCGATGGCCAGCCCGGCCAGCGCCAGGGCCCAGTGCACCGGGATGAAGCGCCCCCAGATCGCGAAGAGCATCCCGAAGGCGAACGGCGCGATGAGCATGGGGTTGAAGGCGTCGGTGAGGAAGGGGTGGCCGAACGGCGCCGCGAGCGGGCCGCCGAGGTCGCCGAGGGCGATGTGGCCCGACCACACCAGGGCGTTGAAGGCGATGATCCCCAGCGCGGCGAGGGTCGTGAGCCAGCGGCTGGCGGCGTAGCCCACGATGCCCAGGACCCCGACGAGGATGTAGGCCTTGAACTCGTACTGCAGGGTCCAGGCCGAGCCGTTCCAGTCGTAGCCGCCGATGTCCGCGAACGGCAGGGACTGCCCCATCTCCGCGATGTTGCGCTGGTTGAGCACCAGGAACATGTTCTGCGGGACGTAGGTGAGCGGCGAGTCGGAGGAGGCGCTGAAGTAGCCGGCCAGGTGCCCCTTCTCCTGGACCCAGGCGATCGGCCCGAGCACGAACGCGGTCAGCAGGAGGGCGCACCAGAACGCCGGCATGATGCGCAGCACCCGGCGCCAGAAGTAGCGGACCATGCCGGTGCGGGCCCGGCTGCGGGTGATGAGGAAGCCGCTGAAGAAGAAGAAGCCGGCCACGGCCACGCCGCCGAGGGACTGCTCGCTGCTGGTCAGCCAGGTCGGCCACCACGAGGACTCCATGCCCTTGGTGCCGAGGTCCTCCTGCCCGTAGAAACCGGCCAGCGGACCGGCGTGGGAGAAGATCACCGAGAAGGCCAGCAGCCACCGGAAGAAGCCGATGCTGTTGGCGCGCGAGCTGAAGGCCGTGGCCACGGTGCGGACGCGCGGGCTGCCCGCGGCGGTGCTGCCGGTGCTGCTCGCGGCGCTGCCGGCGACGGCGCCGGCAGCGTCGGTGCCGGTCTCGGAGGTGGTGGTCACTGCGGTTCCGGCCACGTCGTCCCCCCCGATCCAGCCGGCCGGCCAGCGCCCTCGGGCACCGGCACCGGCTCGGGGCGGCCGCCCAGCCGCCGCCCCATGGTCCCGGCCTTGGTCCACCGGCCCGTCCCGCGGTCGTCGTCGGCCATCAGCCGCTCGACCGCGCGACGGTCGAGGTCGCGGAAGCGCCGTCGGAAGCGCTTCAGCTTGCCGATCCGCTCCAGCTGCTCGCGCGGGTAGCCCGGGAGCCGGGCCGAGAGCACCACCGTGCGGTACTCCAGGAAGGAGTAGTTGGTGGCCGCGAGCGCCGGCGTCAGCACCTCGCGCACGTGGTGGCCCGAGCTGAGCACGACGTAGCTGAAGAGCCGCTCCAGCACGTGGGTCAGCGCCCCGTCGGCGTAATCGTCGTCGTCGGGGAAGTCGTCATGGGTGAACCCGGCCGAGGTCATCGCGCGCAAGGTCTGGGGTCGAGCCACGAACATGCTCCCGTAGGCCGCCAGGGGGGTCGTGTCGTCGAACGGCACCGTGATGCCCAGCCGGTCGGCGAGCTCCTCGGCGGCGTCCGCATTGCCGAACCAAGCATGCCCCAGGGTGGGGTAGCCCACGTGGTAAACCGGCGGGAACACCATGCCGAGCGAGGAGTGCCGCACGAAGAGCCGCAGCAGGTTCGCCGTGTGGCCGGGGGTGGCCAGCAGGTTCTCGAACAGGTGCCGCTTGAACAGCTCGGCGACGGGCCGCTCGTCCTGGGGGCTCAGCTTGGAGTGCACCTTGACCACCAGGTCGTGGTCGTCGCTCTCGAGGACGTCGCGGCAGTCGACGAGGAAGGCCGAGACGTCGCGCCCGCGGTTGCTGGCCACCACCCGCACGTCGGCCGCCCGGCCGCGCCGCTCGAGCACCTCCTCGATGGCCGCCGCCCGCTCCGCGTCGGCCGTCGTGACGACCAGGTCGTAGCCCGGCGGCAGCGTGTCGAGCCGGTCGAGGATCTCGTCGGTCATGTCGGGGTAGTAGATGTGGGCCACCGCGACGACCCGCAGCCCGGTGACGTCCTCGGTCCCCGCGTCGACCTCGGGGAGGACCTCGATGAGCGCCAGGTTGGTCGCGAGCGAGCGGGGCTTGGCGGTGCGGGCGAGGTTGGCGTACATCGCCTCGAGCGGGTAGCCGCGCTCGCCCATGAGCCTGGCCACCAGCCGGCCGTCCGTCGCGTGGGACTCGTTGTAGAGCGGGTCGTGGAAGAAGGTGCGGCGCTTCACGATCGGGCAGCCGTCGCGGATCATCTGCGCGACGTCGTCCATGATCGGGTGCTGGGAGTGGTAGTCCTCGGCCGGGAAGGCCACCGCGTGCCGGAAGCCGTGCCCGCCGAAGTACGCCGTGAAGCGGCTCTCGTGGCGCACGATCGACTCGCGGTAGGAGTCGATCATCGGCATGTCGCGCCAGTAGGCGGCCCACACGGGCGAGGTGAACATCCGTCGGCGCACGCCGATCCAGTGCGACTGCAGGTGACCCTCCATCGGCAGCGACCGGTCGAAGGCGTGGCGCTCGGTCTCGCCGTGCTCGGTGATCCCCCAGAAGTCGACGTCGTCTCGGGCGTCGAGGTCGGCGAAGAGCGCGTCGAAGGTGCCGAGCGGTCCGAAGAAGGTGCTGTTGACGAGCAGCAGCTCGTCGAACGCCGCGAGCCGCTCGTGGCCGAAGACCTCCATGGCCTCCTTGTGGGCCCAGACGTCGAGCCCGACGTTCTCCCGCTCGAGGACCGTGTCCGACACGGCGCGCAGGCGGTCGCGGTTGCGCTCGTCGAGGGCGGAGTTGGAGACGACGACGAGCTGCTCGGCGTGCGGCCGCAGGTGGCCGAGGGTGTGGAGGACGAAGTCGTCGACCTGACCCTGCGGGTCGTAGAACAGGTAGAAGACGGCGCGGCGCAACGGGGTCCTCGGAGCTGGGGGAGGTGTCGGAGCGACTCCGACGCGAAGGGCGACTATATCTTTCCCGGGATCTGTCCCGGGCGACGCCGCAGCGCCCGCGAGGCCCGGCCGACCGCCCGGCGGGCCAGGCTGCGGTGCGGTGCCCGGTCGGCCGCGAGCGCGCCGACCAGCTCGGCGGTGCGCGCCACGGCGTCCTGCACGTGGTCGCTGAGGACCACGAAGTCCTCCTGGAGCTCGGTGAGCGTCTCGCGCATCATCAGGACCTCGCCGCGGACCCTGCCCAGCTCGATCTTGAGGTCGGTGGTCACCGCGTCGAGGTGGTCCTGGTGGGCCTGGCCGAGCCGTCGCAGCTGGTGGGCCAGGGCCAGCTGCCCGCCGAGCCCGCGGTGCCCCTCGGCCCGGCCGGCCAGGTCCTCGCGCAGGTAGCGGTCGCGCAGGTCCAGCTCGACGTGCTCGAAGGCGTCGGCGTGCGCCGCGGCGTCGGCCGTGAGGTGCCACGCCGCGAGCGGCTTGTCGCCCAGGAAGCCGACCGGTCCGGTGGCCGCGAGACGCAGGAGCAGCTCCCAGTCCTCCAGGGCCGGGAGCTCCTCGTCGTAGCCTCCGAGCTCGTCGAGGACGCTGCGACGGATCAGGAGCGAGGCCGGCGGCACGAAGTTGTGCGCGATCAGGGAGACCAGCGAGACGCTCGGCTCGTCCTGCCCCAGCACCCGGCGCACCTCCAGGTGCGGGTGGGCGGGGTCCAGCGGGTCGACGACGATCTCGGCGCGCGTGGCCACCGCCACGTCGTCGGGGTGCGTGGCCAGGTGGCCCACGGTCGCCTCGAGGAACGTCGGGCCCCAGACGCCGTCGTCGTCGTGCAGCACCGCCAGGTCACCCGGCGCGGCGGCCAGCGCGGCGTTCGCGAGCGCACCACGCCCCTGGCCCCGGACCACCGAGATCCGCGGGTCGGCCTGGGCCAGCCGCTCGGCCGGCGCGGGGTCGCCGCCCTCGGGCACGGCCACGACCAGCGACCAGTCGGGGTGGGTCTGGGCCCGCACGCTCGCCACCGCGCGCTCCAGGGCGCGGGCGGCGCCCCCGGAGCGGACCACGACGGTCACCCGGGCGCTCATGGGCCCGATCGTAGGGCGTTGCGCTCGAAGACGAGCTCGAGCCCGCGGAGGGTGAGCCAGGGGTCCTGATCGGTGAAGCAGCGGCACTCCTCCACCACCAGCGGGGCGAGGTAGCCGGTCGCGATCACGCGCACGTCGGCCGGGTCGGCGCCGAGCTCCTCGATCATCCGGGAGACGATCCCCTCGACCTGCGCGGCGACCCCGAACACCAGTCCGGACTGCAGGGCCTCCACGGTGTTCTTGGCGATGACCGTGCGCGGCCGGGCCAGCTCGACCTTGCGCAGCTGGGCGCCCCGGCGGCCGAGCGCTTCCAGCGAGATCTCGATGCCCGGGGCGATGGCCCCGCCGACGTACTGGCCGGCCGAGCTGACCACGTCGAAGGTGGTGGCGGTGCCGCCGAAGTCGACCACGATCGCCGGTCCGCCGTACTCCGTGGCCGCGGCGAGCGCGTTGATGATCCGGTCGGAGCCGACCTCGCGCGGGTTGTCCATCAGCACCGGTATGCCGGTGCGCACGCCGGGCTCGACCACGACGGCCGTCACGTCGGCGAAGTGGCGGCGCAGCATCTCGCGCCACTCGTGCAGGACCGCCGGGACGGTGGCGCACACCGCGATGCCGTCGACCTCGTCCACGGCGTCCCCGAGCAGCCCGCGCAGCAGCACCGCCCACTCGTCGGCCGAGCGCCGGTCGTCGGTGGAGATCCGCCACTCCGCACTGACCTCGCCGCCCCGGACCAGCCCGAGGACGGTGTGGCTGTTGCCGATGTCAGCGGCGAGCAGCGTCACGGTTCGCCAGCGCGCCGAGTCGAGAGAACCGCTCGGCGCGCGTCTCGTCTGGACTGACGACCGAGCGAGCGCAGCGAGCGAGGGAGGAGGGAAGACGAGACGTGGCAGCGCGCCGAGCACGCGCGAGCGGAGCGAGCGCCATCAGCACAGGTCCAGGCCGATGTCGAAGACCTTGACCGAGTGGGTCAGGGCGCCGACGGAGATGAAGTCGACACCGGTGGCGGCGACCTCGCGGGCCCGGTCGAAGGTCAGCCCGCCCGAGGCCTCCAGCGTGGCCCGGCCCCCCGTGATCCGCACCGCCTCGGCCATCACCTCGGTCGGCATGTTGTCGAGGAGGATCTCCTCGCAGCCGGCGTCGAGCAGCTCGCGCAGCTGGTCGAGGTCGGTCACCTCGACCTCGACCCGGAGGTCCGGGTACGCCGCGCGGACCGCCTCGTAGGCCGGGACCACGCCGCCCGCGGCCAGGACGTGGTTGTCCTTGACCATGGCCCGGTCGGAGAGGTTCATCCGGTGGTTGAGGCCCCCGCCGCAGCGGACGGCGTACTTCTGCAGCGCGCGCCAGCCGGGCAGGGTCTTGCGGGTGTCGAGGACCCGGGCGCTGGTGCCCTCGAGGGCCTCCACCCACGCGGCGGTGGCCGTGGCCACCCCGGAGAGGTGGCAGGCGTAGTTGAGCGCGGTGCGCTCGGCGGTGAGCAGGCCACGGGTCGGCCCGGCCACGCGCATCACCACGTCGCCCGCGGCCACGCGGGTCCCGTCGGCGACCCGGTCGGTGACGCGCACCGTGTCGCCCATGACCGTCTCGAACACCAGGGCGGCGATCCCGAGGCCCGCCACCGTGCCGGGCTCGCGGGCCGCGAACACACCCTCGCCGCGCGCGTCGGCCGCGATGGTGGCCACGCTGGTGACGTCCTCGGTCGGCACGTCCTCGGCCAGGGCGCGGTCGATCGCCGCCTGCACCTGCGCCGGGTCGAGGCCGGCCGCCTCGAGCTCGTCGTAGAGGGCGCTCACAGCGTGTCCGTCGCGGGACTGGGGACCAGGACCAGCTCCATCTCGCCGTCGTGCATGACGACGTCGAAGTGCCCGGCGAACTGCTGGTCGTCGCGCTCGGGGAAGTCCTCGCGCCAGTGCGAGCCCCGCGTCTCCTGCCGCAGGGCGGCGGCGTCGGCCAGGGCCGTGCTGATGGTGACCAGGTTGGTCGTCTCCCACGACTCGAGGTCCACCGCGTCGGCCTCGACGCCGGCCAGCTTGTCGAGCACGGCGGTGGCGTCGCCCAGGCCGATCGCGCTGCGCAGCACCCCGACCTTGGAGGTCATGGTCTCCTGCAGCTCCCGGCGCAGGCCGCCCAGCACCAGCCCCGCGGTGCGGTCGTCTGGCGCGGGCTCGCTCCACGCGCGCAGCTCGCCGGGCAGCACCTGGGCGATCCGCCGCGAGAAGACCAACCCCTCGAGCAGGGAGTTGGACGCCAGCCGGTTGGCACCGTGCACGCCCGAGCACGCGACCTCGCCGGTGGCGTACAGACCGGCCACGTCCGAGCGGCCCCACAGGTCCGTGCGCACGCCGCCGCTGGCGTAGTGGCAGGCCGGCGCGACGGGGATCAGCTCGGTGACCGGGTCGACGCCGTGGGAGCGGGCGGTGGCCAGGATGGTCGGGAACCGGCGCTCCCAGAAGTCCGCCCCGAGGTGCCGGGCGTCCAGCCACATGTGGGGGTGCCCGGTCTCGAGCATCCGCCGCATGATCGCCTTGGCCACCACGTCGCGCGGGGCCAGGTCGGCGAGCTCGTGGACGCCCTGCATGAAGCGGTTGCCCTCGAAGTCGACCAGGAACGCGCCCTCGCCCCGCACCGCCTCGGAGATCAGCGGCTGCTGGCCGCGCGAGTCGGGGCCGAGGTACATCACCGTCGGGTGGAACTGCACGAACTCCAGGTCGCGCAGCGTCGCGCCCGCGCGCAGCGCCAGGGCCATGCCGTCGCCGGTCGAGACCGCCGGGTTGGTGGTCTGGGAGAAGACCTGCCCCAGACCGCCCGAGGCGAGCACCACGGCGCGGCAGCGGACGGCGCCGACCCCGTCGCGGACGCCCTCGCCGATCACGTGCAGCGTGACTCCGGCGACGCCGCCGTCCTCGGCCAGCAGGAGGTCGACCGCCAGCGCGTGCTGGATCACCTCGATCTCGGGAGCCCGCTCCACCGCGGCGATGAGGGCGCGCTGGATCTCGGCGCCCGTGGCGTCGCCACCGGCGTGCGCGATCCGGTCGCGGTGGTGCCCGCCCTCGCGGGTCAGCGAGAGCTCGCCGTCGGGGTTGTGGTCGAAGTTCGTGCCGAGCGCGATGAGCTCGCGGACCGCCTCCGGCCCCTCCTGGACCAGGACCCGGACCGCCTCGAGGTCGCAGGCGCCCGCGCCGGCCACCAGGGTGTCGAACTCGTGCTGCTCGGGGGTGTCACCCGGCCCGAGCGCTGCGGCGATGCCGCCCTGGGCCCACTGGGTGGAGCCGGCCGCCAGCACGTCCTTGGTCACCACGAGGACCTTGCCCCCACCGGCTGCGTCGGCCAGCGACTCCTTGAGCCGCAGCGCCGCGGTGAGCCCGGCGATGCCCGAGCCGATGACCACCACGTCCGCGGTCGTCGTCCAGCCGGGCTCGGACGCGGTGAGCCGCGCGGGGAGACGGCGTACGGGCCCGGTCATCTGGTGCGCTCCACCCGGCGAATCTAGTGCGTGGCCGCGTCGCCCCGGACGAGCCCGGGGTCGCCGAAGGTCTCGGCGGGGTCGAAGCCGGTGGCCAGGATCTTGTTGTCGGCGTCGACGAAGACCACGTGCGGCTGGAACGCCGTGGCCTCGGCGGTGTCCATCTGGCCGTAGCCGATGAGGATGACCACGTCGCCAGGGTGCACCAGCCGGGCCGCTGCGCCGTTGATGCCGAGGACGCCGCTGCCGCGCTCCCCCGCGATCGTGTAGGTCTCCAGGCGGGCACCGTTGGTGACGTCGACGATGTGCACCAGCTCGCCCGCGAGCAGGTCGGCCGCGTCGAGGAGGTCCTCGTCCACCGTGACGGAGCCGACGTAGTGCAGGTCGGCCTGGGTCACGGTCGCGCGGTGGATCTTGCTCTTCATCATCGTGCGGAGCATCGGCGGGCCTCGGGCTTTCCGATCGTGAGGGGGAGGTTGTCGATCAGGCGGGTGCTGCCCAGCCGGGCCGCGACCAGGATCCGCGCCTCGGTGCCGGGAGGTACGTCGGTCGGCAGGTCGCCGAGGTCGGGGTCCGTGACGACGAGGTAGTCGAGGTCCACGCCGTGGGTCGCCCGCAGCGCCGCACGGGCCGCACCCAGGGCGGCGTCCACGCCGCGCTCGGCGTCCACCTGCGCCGAGCGGAGCGCCCGGCTGAGGGCCACCGCCTCGAGGCGCTGGTCGGTGTCGAGGTACCGGTTCCGGCTGGAGAGGGCGAGGCCGTCGGGCTCGCGCCGGGTCTCGGCGCCCACGACCTCGACCCCGAGGCACAGGTCGGCCACCATGCGGCGGACCAGCACCAGCTGCTGGTAGTCCTTCTGCCCGAAGACGGCGACGTCGGGCCGGACGAGCCCGAGGAGCTTGGCCACCACGGTCAGGACCCCTCGGAAGTGACCGGGACGCGTCCGCCCCTCCAGCACCGTGGCCAGCGGGCCGGGCTCCACGGTGACCTGGGGCTGGGCCGGCCAGCCCGGGTAGACCTCCTCGACCGGGGGCGCGAAGACCACGTCGACGCCCTCGCGCCGGCACAGCTCGAGGTCCGCGTCGAGCGTGCGCGGGTAGCGGTCGAGGTCCTCGGTCGGCCCGAACTGCAGCGGGTTGACGAAGATCGAGGCCACCACCGGTCCCTCGCCCACCCGCTCGCGAGCGACCCGCAGCAGGCTGGCGTGGCCCTCGTGCAGCGCACCCATCGTCGGCACGAACCCCACGCGCCGTCCGGCACCGCGGGCATCGGAGAGCAGGGCTGTGAGCTCCTCGCGCGTCGGCGCGAGGGTCGGGCCGGCGGTCATCGCACCCGACGGAGGTCCCGGCCGGCCACGGCTGCGTCGAGGAGGTCGCGGATCCGTGCTGCGCGCAGCGGGACGACGCGGCCGTCGGTGACGGCGCGGTCGAGGGTGGCGCGGGCCAGGGACACGTAGGAGCCCAGGGTCTGCGGGGCGTTGAGCCGGATGTCCTCGAGGTGCGCACGGACCGTGCCGAGGTCACCGCGCACGATCGGCCCGGTCAGGGCGGCGTCGCCCTGCTCGAGGGCGTTGTCGAGCGCGGCGGTGAGCAGGGGACGCAGGGTGCCGGCGGGGTCGGCGGCCCCGGCGGCGGAGAGGATCTCCATCGCCTCGGTGACCAGCGTGACCAGGTGGTTCGCGCCGTGGGCCAGGCCCGCGTGGTACAGCGTCCGCATCTCCTCGGGCACCCACATCGGGGTGCCGCCGAGGTCGGCAACCAGCGACTCGACGAACGCGTGGTCGCCAGCGTCCGCGGTCAGCCCGAAGACGGTCCCGGGCAGCCGGTCGAGGTCGACCGCGGTGCCGGTGAAGGTCATGGCCGGGTGCATGGCGGCCACCCGGGCGCCCACCTGGCGGGCCGGCTCCAGGACCGCCAGGCCGTGACGGCCGGAGGTGTGCACGACGTGCTGCCCCTCGTGGAGGGCACCGCTGTCGGCGAGCATCCGGACGACGTTGCCGAGCATGTCGTCGGGGACCGCGAGGACCAGCAGGTCGCAGCTGCGGGCCACGGCGGTCGGCTTGCGGCGGGCCACGCCGGGCAGCAGCGCAGCGATCCGGCGGCGGGAGGCGTCGGACTCACCCGCCGCGCCGACCACGTCGTGACCGGCCGCGCGGAGCGCGGCACCCAGGACGGCGCCGACGCGTCCAGCGCCGACGACACCCACCTCGAGGCGAGTCATCAATGAACCTCTTTCGTTCCCGTCCCTCCGACCACCTCCTCACGGAGGCCGGGGTGGGTACCGGACTACTTCTGCTCAGTTCAACCACCACGGTACGGCGAAGTTTCCCCGCGGGACACCGGTGCTGGCGTGACGAACGCGACACCGGTCCACCTCACGGTGGTTGAGGAGGTTGCGCAGCAACCGTCTCGAAACCACTGGACGCGGTGCTGGGACCGTCCGGGGACAGGTGGCGCGGCTCCCAGCCTTGGGTCGCCCCGCTCCGAGGCCCAGGCGCTGCACGCCTCCGCACCACAGCCACCGTCACCTGGCGCGGGCGGCGTCTGGAATCAGCCCGGAGCGGCCCTGCGTGAGAGGATCGGGGCGTTCCTGCGGGACGTTGCGCCGCCGCTGCCGCGCCGTCCCAGACCGTCAGCACAGGCCGTCCGAGACGCCGGGGAGGCAATCCACCGTGGTCGTCGACCAGACGCTCTCCGACGACGCCGTCCACGACCCCGAGCGACCGGGCCGGCGCGCCGACCGCAGCGCGCCCGACGAGCTCAGCACCCGCACCTTCGTGGGCGCTCTGGGCGGCGTCCTGGTCGTCCAGCTGGTCATCTGCCTCTACCTGCTCCGGAACTCCTACTTCTTCTCCGAGGACTTCACCTTCCTGGCGATCTACCAGGACGTCCCGGTCACCGCCGACCTGCTGCGGACCTCGATCTTCGGACACCTCATCCCCGGCTTCATCCTGACCCAGAAGTACTTCGGCGCCTGGTTCGGCGCCGACTGGGGCATGGCCTCGGTGGTCACGCTCGCGGTCCAGCTGGGCGGCACGATCGCCTTCGCGCGCCTGCTCCTGGCCCTCGTGGGCCGCCGCACGTGGTGGGTGGTCTGGCTGACCACCGCCTTCGGCCTCTCGGTCGTGGTGCTCAACACCGCCCCGTGGTGGGCCGCGACCGCGACCATGCAGATCACCATGGTCGCCGCCATCTCGGCGTGGGGGTGCACGCTCCGCTACGCGCGGACCCGGCAGTGGCGCTACCTGCTCTCGCTCGCGGTGATGTACACCGTCTCGGTCTCGTTCTTCGAGAAGTCCATCGCCACCAGCGCCTACCTCGGCCTGTTCGTGCTGCTGGTCGGCACCGCAGACGACGAGCGGCTGCGCGCCCGGTTCCGCCGGGCCCTGGGGCTCTGGCCGGCCTGGGTGGTCATCGGGGTCATCACGCTGGCCGACCTGGCCATCTACTTCGCCGGTCCCTACCTCGACGAGGCGGGCGAGCCGGCCGGGCTCGGGGTGCAGGCGGAGTACCTCGCCCGGAGCCTGCCCGAGGGCGCCTTCCCCACCCTCATCGGCTCGGTCTACCCCGTGTCCGACATCCCGGGCCCGGACCTGCTCACCGTCGTGGTGGCCACGGCCGTGTGCCTCGGCGTCGTGGTGTGGACCTCGGTGCGCTCGCGGCTCGCGCTGCGGGTGTGGTTCTGGTACTTCCTGGTCATCTTCTTCAGCCAGGCGCTGGTGGCCCGCGGCCGCCTCAGCCTGATCGACGTCGACACCGTCGTGCACAACCTGCGCTACCAGGGCGACGCGGTCTACCTGTTCGTCATCGGGGTCGCGGTCGCCGTCCCGGCCGCGGTGCGGGCCGGGAGCAGCGCCGTACGCCGGCGCGTGACCGTCGCCGCCGTCGTCGCCCCGCTGCTGGCCCTCCCCCTGTGGGCCCAGTCGGTCCACTCCATCAGCGCCAACACGCCGGGGCGCACCTCGCGCGACTTCTTCGCCCAGCTGCGCAGCGGCGACCTGCCTCCGGACGCCAGGTTCCTGGACCTGCCGGTGCCGGGCTGGGTGATCCCGACGCAGATGTACCCGTGGAACACCGCCGGGCGCGTCTACCCGGTGGTGCACGAGGGCACCGCCGTCACCAACGACCCGGATGGCGCGCTGTGGATCCGCACCGACGGGACCATCGGGCCGGTGTCGCTGCGCGACGAGACACCGCCCACCACCGAGCGGGTGTGCGTCTCCCCCGGCGAGCCGCCCGTCCCCGTCCTCACCGCCCCCGAGGCGGACCGGCCGACCGCCGACCCGCTGCTGGCGGCCCTGGCCTACCAGGCCGACGGCAAGGCGAAGCTCCAGCTGAGCGTGGGCCGGGGCAAGGTCACCCGCGACCTGCGCGGGACCGGTGAGCTCTTCGACGTCTCCGGCTCCGGCGACCTGGCCGCGGTGATCGCCGCCGGTCCGTGGCGCAGCATCTACGTCGCCTCGGCCGCGGGCGACGTCTGCGTCACCTCGGTGCGGCTCGTCTCGCCGTACGGCTAGGGCCCGGTCGCGGACTCCACCTGGCCGACCTCGAGCGACTGCAGGCAGACCTCGACCCCCGGGTCGAACTGCCGGAGCACGACGCCGGCGAGCGTGTCGAAGTCGACGATCTCCAGCGTGCCCGGGCCCCGTGGGCGCAGCGTCGTGGTGCCGGGGTCGATCGGGTAGGGGTAGGTGAACGCGCGGTCCGGGGTCGGCCTGACGTTGAGGGTCATCTCGGTGGTCCGGTCGACGGTGAGGCGGGCGGCGACCACCAGGTCGTCCCCGCTGACCTGCGGGAACTGCCACAGCACGTCGGTCGAGGCGGTGGTGGTGAAGCAGTAACCGCCGGCCGTGCGCCGGACCGGCCCCGCGGGGTCGCGCACCTGCAGCGGAGCGCTGGTCCTCGGTGGCCCCTCGGTGCGGGCCAGCTCCTCGACGGGGGCCGGCTGGAACCGGCCCTCCTCGTCGGCGCGGTAGAAGGGTGGCCGGGGGTCGTCGAAGTGCAGGTCGGGCACCGTCATGCCCAGGACGTTGCTGTCGCGGGAGTACCTCCCGTAGCCCTCCGGCATCACCACGGTGTGGGTGAAGGAGTCGATGACGCTGAACCGGCCGACCGACTCCCGCGTCGCGGCGGCGCTGCTCCGGGCGCTGGTCACGAAGTCGCGCTCGGCGCCGGCCGGGATGCGGTAGCCCCACGTGGGGCCGACCGAGACGGCGTACGACGCGAGCATGGCCACGACGGCGGTCGGGACCGCGGCGCGGAGGAGCAGGGCGGTGCTCGGGCGGGGCCGCGGCTCGTGCCGTCGGGGTGCCAGCACTGCCTCGACCACGCCGACCAGCGTCAGCAGGGTGGGCAGGTAGAGGTAGATGGCGTCGTCGGCCACGGTCGGGCCGTAGCGCTCCAGCCGGTTGACCAGCACGGCCAGGGTCGGCACCGCCCAGCCGAGCCCGGCGAAGACCAGCCCGCGCCAGGCACCGCGCCTGGTACTGAGCACCCAGCCGACGAACAGCACCGTGACCACCCAGCCGACGACCGCGGTCAGCACCAGCACGCCCCTCGTGCTGAACGGGTCCAGCGGGTGCAGCCCCAGCGTGGTGGGGACCAGCGTGCCGCCCCAGGAGCGGGCCAGGGCCTCGAGCAGGTCGCCGAGCGGAGGCGTCGGAGCGGGCGCGTAGTAGTGGAGCCGGTAGTTCAGGGCGGCCACGGCACTGACTGCGATCAGGCCGAGGAACAGCCACCAGGTGCGGCGCAGGAGGGCGAGGGTGCCCTCGTCGCTGATGCGGTGGGCGAAGAGCAGGACCCACAGCAGCAGGTAGGCGGGCAGCAGGATCGGCGTCTCGTAGTCGAGCACCCCGACGACGGCGCCCAGGAGGGCCGCCGCGGCCCACCACCGCGAGCGGCGCCGCAGCACCAGCACCGAGGCGGCGAACGCGACGATGAAGCCCGCCATCCCCGGCAGGATGTTGGCCGCGGCCGTCCACCAGCTCCCGAGCGGCACCAGCGTCAGGGAGACGCCGAGGACCACGCTGGTCACCAGCGCCGGGACGGTGCGGCCGAAGAGCGCGACCAGCAGCCAGGTGGCCGAGCACACGACCGCGGCCAGCATCAGCCCCTGGGCGAGCGGCACCAGCCACGGGTGGGCCGCGAGGTGGCCCACGACCAGCCAGTTGGCCAGGCGGGTGATCGGTGAGAAGTGCTGGAACAGCCCGGCGCTCAGGTAGTCCCAGGTGAGCGGGGTGCCGCGGGCCTCGCCCAGGAAGTAGAAGTCGTCGAGGAAGAGGAAGACCCGGCTGGCGAAGGCCGCCTGGAGCGCCGAGCAGGCCAGCGCGACCGCGACGAAGGCCGCGACGGGCACCGGCTCCGCCGCCCGGGTCGCCGTCCCGTCAGCCGCACGCGTCGCCGTACGGCGACCCGCGTGCCGTCCGGCCTCGCCCTGCTGCGGCCGGAGCACCCGGCGGTTCAGCGGCCCTTGCGGGGCCACACGACCGACCTGGGCGGCGGCACCGGCTCCACCTCGACCACGAACTGGTAGGCGAACAGCGTGGGCCGCAGCCGGACCAGCGCGGAGTCGATGGCCACGACCAGCCTCTTCAGGAGCGAGGGCCTGCCCGTCACCACGTCCACGGGGAGCCCCGTGGTCTCCAGGCGCACGACCCGGAAGCCGTTCTTGCGGATCATCCGCAGCAGGCTGCGGCGGGTGAAGAACCGGACGTGGGTCTTGTCGAGGATGCCGCGCTGGTCGTAGTCGAAGATGCCGAGGACCGTGCGCAGCCGCGGGTACCAGTGCCCGAAGTTCGGCACCGAGATGATGATCCGGCCGCCCTCGCCGAGGCGGCTCCCCATCTCGCGCAGCAGGGACTCCGAGCCGCGCAGGTGCTCGAGCACGTCGGCGGCGACCGCGAGGTCGTAGCCCGTGCCGACCTCCTCCGGCAGCCCCTGCTCGAGGTCGGCGCGGTGGAAGCTGTCGACGCGGTCGCGGACGCCGGGCAGCTCCAGGAAGTCCACCCCGGTCACGTGGTGCCCGCGCTCGCGCAGCAGCTGGCCCAGCAGGCCGCCCGAGCAGCCCACGTCGAGGACCCGCGACGGCGAGGCGCCCTCGAGGAGGTCGAGGATGACGGTGTGGGAGGAGCCCTCGGACTCCTTGAGGTCGTACTCGTCGCCCACCTGGGCCAGCTCGCCGGGCGTGAAGCCCATCGTGGCCAGGCGGTAGACCGCGACGTCGGCCACCACGTCGGCGGCGTACTGGAGGCCGTTGACGTAGCAGATCTCGTCGCCGTAGTAGGTCGGGATCGGGATCTCCACGATCGTCTTCCCGTGGCTGTGCAGCGCGATGATGATCTGGGTGTCGAAGTTGAAGCCGTCCGAGGTCGCCGACAGGTCCAGCTCGGAGAGCGTGTGCACGTTGTAGGCGCGGTAGCCCGAGTGGAACTCCGAGAGGTCCGAGCCGAGCAGCCGGTTCTCGACGCGGGTCAGGACCTTGTTGCCGAGGAACTTGTACGCCGGCATCCCGCCCCGGCGGGCGGCGCCCTTCTCCATCATCCGGGAGCCGAAGACGGCGTCGGCCTCGCCGCGGACCAGGGGCTCGACCATCGCGGGCAGCAGCTCCGGCGCGTACTGGCCGTCGGCGTGCAGCATCACGATGATGTCGAGGTCGTGCTCGGCGGCCAGCCGGTAGCCGGCCTTCTGGTTGCCGCCGTACCCGAGGTTGCGCTCGTGCCGGATCACGCTGACCGGGAGGTCGGGGCTGGCGTCGAGGTAGTCCAGCCCGACCAGGTAGGTCTGGTCGGGGCTGGCGTCGTCGCAGACGAACACCTCGGCGATCCGCGGACGGAAGTCCTCGGGGATGCGGTCGAGGGTCTGCGCCAGCGTCGAGGCCGCGTTGTAGGCGACCACGAGGACGCCGATCCGCGGCTCGCGGCCGAAGGGCAGCGCGGGTGCCGCGACGTCGAGGTCGTCGGTGCGTGGCATCAGGATCCTTGGCTCGGTCGGACGGGCGGGAGACGCCTCAGGCGGGGGTCAGGACGAGGTTCACCTGGCCGGAGGGACCGGCCTGGTCGCACAGCCGGACGACCTCGACGGGCTTCATCACCGACAGGTCCTCGCCCACGTGGACCATGGTGCTGAGGCCGAGCTCGCGGTAGGACATCAGCACGGCGCCGGGGTCGAGCCCCCGCTCGCGGAGCGCGGCGGGCCAGAACTCCGCCACGATGACCACCTGCGGGCTGCGGGCGACCATGCCGGCCATCCCGGAGACCACGTCGGTCTCGAAGCCCTGGACGTCGATCTTGACCAGGTCGAAGACCGCGTCGGGGAGCACCTCGTCGAGCGGGGCGGCCGGGGCCAGCATGGTGCCCGACGACGAGGCGCGGCTGCGGGTGTCGCCGAGGTTCGACTCGGCCGTGGTGAGCGCCAGGATCCGCTCCCCGTCGGAGAGCGCCAGGGCGTGCGGCGTGATGTCGGCGCCGGAGCTCCACGCGTTGAGGGCCAGCACCTGGCTGGTCAGCGGGTGCGGCTCGAAGGAGTGGATCACCGCCCCGGGGCAGCGTTCGGCCACGAAGAGGGAGAAGTAGCCGACGTTGGCGCCGACGTCGAGGAAGCGCAGGCCCGGCTTGAAGAACTGGCTCAGCAGTCGCCCCTCCTCGGGCTCCCAGCACTCGCGCTCCTCCATGAACGGACGCATCA
The DNA here is from genome assembly GCA_964514085.1 of uncultured Nocardioides sp. Classification (GTDB taxonomy): domain Bacteria; phylum Actinomycetota; class Actinomycetes; order Propionibacteriales; family Nocardioidaceae; genus Nocardioides. The sequence continues at coordinate 14,501 of CAZEPK010000002.1, read as the reverse complement.
CCCCGTCGGAGGCAGGGATCCAGACCACGCCCGCGTCGGTGCGCAGCGCGACGAGCTCCTCGCCGACGTAGGGGCGCGGCGGCGTGGCGCCGGTCCGGGCGGAGCGGAAGGTGGGCAGCGACAGCTTCATCACGGTGCGGGCTCCTCGATCGGTCGGGGGGTCGGCCTCCCGCGGGAGACCCGCTTGGCCAGGCGCCGGCCGTACTCCATGCCGGGTCGCTCGACGCAGGCGTAGCTCACCGAGGCGAAGACCAGGGTCAGCAGCAGCACCAGCGGGACGCGCCACCAGTAGCCGTCCTCGGGGGCCGCGCGCTTGAACGGGCCCCGCTCGTAGACCGCGAGGATGATCGGGAAGTGCCACAGGTAGAGGCTGTAGCTGCGCTCCCCCAGCCAGGTGCTCACCCTGCGCAGCGGGCTCTCGGAGAACTGCTGGGGCCGGGCCGCCAGCAGCAGCGCCGGCAGCAGCACCAGCATCACCACGAAGTCGTAGACCGTGAACAGCACCCGGTTGGTGTAGAAGGAGCCCTCGCCGACCCAGTAGAGCAGCGCGATGCTCGGCAGGGTGAGGACCAGGAACGAGCTGACCCCGAGCCGCCGCGGGAGGACGTTGTAGAGCCCGTCGAGGTGGCCGTGCACGACCAGCCAGCGCGCCGCGATGCCGAGCGCGAAGATGGCCACCGCCCCGAAGAACTGGCGCGAGATGTAGAGGTTCTCGCCCGGGAGGTTGGCCGGCAGGGTCTGGTCGTACCAGATGCGGTGCAGGAAGCTGCCGTCCCAGGCGACCCAGGCCTTCCAGCCCAGGCCGATCCCGACCAGGACGGCGGTCCCGATCCACGGGTTGAAGCGCACCAGCAGGGCCATCAGCGGCAGGAACGCGTAGAGCAGCATCTCGATCGTGAGCGTCCACCACGCGCCGTTGACGTTGAGCGAGCTTGCGGTGCCGGGGAAGAGCCAGTGCGTGAACGTCGCGTTGGCCAGGAACTGCCGGGCGCCCTGCTCGCTGAAGACCAGCTTGTGCGCGCCGAAGAACAGGAACAGGAGGACGAGGTTGACGTAGTAGGCCGGCGCGATCCGGAAGAACCGGCGGATGGCGTAGACCCGCAGGTCGGCCGGCTGCGCGCGCCAGAACGTGTCCGCCAGCAGGTAGCCCGAGAGCATGAAGAACAACATCACGCCCCACTGGCCGAACCCGTCGATCACCCAGGCCAGCGTGAACCGGTCCTGCGGCGCCTTGGTGTACTCCGAGGACAGCGAGAAGGAGTGGTGGGCGACGACCGTCAGCGCCGCCACGCCGCGCAGGGCCTCGATGCCGGGGAGCCAGGTCTTGGTGGTGCCGGGGTGGGCGGCCTTCGGCTGCTCCTCGGGCGCGGCGACGGGGACCGCGACGGTGCCGTCGGGGTGGTCGACCACGCCCTCGGCCGTGACCTCGTCGCGGCCGGGGTCGACCTCGTCCTTGGTGTCAGACACGCGAGGGGTAGTTCCCGCTGCGGCGGGTGCGCCCCGCGAACGTGCTCTGGAGCGAGGTGCTCAACGGACCGCGGTCGCGCAGGTCCACCGAGGTCGGCTCCCGGCCGCCGAAGAACTCCTGCAGCGACTCGGCCACGGCGAAGGGGTCGACGTCCTCGAGCACGTGCCGGAAGCCCAGGTACTCGAGGACGATGGCGCCGTCGAGCCCGTCGGGGGCCACGGTGCACCGCACCAGGCCCTCGGCCGTGTCGGCCGGCGGCAGCCAGCCGGCCTCGATCGTGTAGCCCACCTCGGTGCCGGCCCGGCGCACCAGGGCCGCGACCCCGTGCAGGCGGGCCTCGGCCAGGATGCCGGACGCCGCGAAGGCCGCCACCTGGCCGCGGAACAGCGGGTAGCGCAGGTCCAGGATGGCTTCGTTCTCGGGGACCGACGTGTGCTCCTCGGTGACCAGGCCGGCCTCGAGGTTCGACCCGCGGCCCGCGTGGTAGACGAAGCACCCGGGCGCGAGCGCCACGCGGTAGCCCGCGGCGATGCTGCGCAGCGACCAGTCGGTCTCCTCGCAGTAGCCGCGACCGAAGACGGGGTCCATGACGCCGACGTCCTCGACCACCGACGTCGGCACCATCATGCAGAAGGAGATGCCGGCCGGGATGTCCATCGCGGCGTCCTGGTAGTGCCCGGCCAGGGTCTCGCTGATCCAGTCGACGCGGTCCTGCTCGGCCAGGTAGCGGTCGGGGTCCTCGTTGGCCAAGGAGTACATCGAGACGTTGTTGGACCACGCCGTCGCCGAGCCGACGCCCTCGTGGGCCACGGCGCGCAGCAGCTGGCTGATCACGTTGCGGGGGTAGAGGACGTCGCTGTTGCTGATGACGACGTAGTCGTAGCCCTGCTGGACGGCCGTCAGCATCGCCAGCGAGACGTTGCGCGGGATGCCGAGGTTGCGCGGGCTGCGGTAGTAGAGGATCCCGCGGGCCTCGCACTGCTCGGCCAGCCGCTGGCTGAAGCCGGGAGCCGGGCTGCAGTCGTCGAGGACCAGCACGTCGAGCTGGGCCTCGCCCTCGTCGATGCGCAGCGCCGAGTCGAGGGTGCGCCCGACGAACGCCTCACCGTTGTAGACGGTGATGGCGAGCAGGATGCGGGGGCCGGGACCCGGGGTCGGCACCGTCACCGGCCGAGCCTCGACCGGGCCGCCCCGAGGACGCGCTGCGCCGTGGTGGCCGAGCGGAAGGCCCGCGAGCCGGTGACGCCCTTGATCTCCTCGAGCTCGGCCACGAGCTTGCGGTTGCGCAGCTTGGCCTTCTGGAGGTCGCTGGTGGTGGTGCGCAGCTCCTTGGTCAGCGCCGTGAGCCGCCTGGTCAGGTCGATGACCCGGGCGTTGGCGATGTCGACGTCGAGCAGTGCCTGGGCCAGCGAGATGTCGTCGAGGTCGGCGGTGTTCTTGACCGGCTGCTCGGCCGTCGGCTCGCCCCCGGACGCCTTGTGGGACGGGGACGGGGTGCTCTTGGGTTCAGCCATGGTCTTCCTCGCAGGACGTCGGGTCTGGGGTCGGGGTCATCGGACCGGCTGGGCCAGCAGCTCACGGTAGGCGCGGACGAGGCGGGCGGCCGTCTCGTCCCAGGTGTAGCGGCTCCCGCACTTCAGCGTGGCGGTGACCTGCTCGGCGGCCAGCTGGGGGTCGGCCAGGAGCCGCTCGCAGCACTCGGCCAGGTCCTCGGGGTCCCAGCTCGAGGCGGCGACCGGTACGCCGTCGAGCACCTCGGCCAGCGGGCCCACCCGGTTGAACACGGTCGGGGTGCCGAACCTGGCCGCCTCGAACGGCACCAGGCCGAACCCCTCGTTGGAGGTGGGGTAGAGGCAGATGGCGGCGTGCCGCAGCAGCCAGTTGCGCTCCTCCGAGGTCACGTCGGCCAGGGTCACGACGCCCTCGGTGTCGCGCAGCTCGATGGCCTCGAGCACCCGGCTGGAGCCCTCGGCCACGGCCACGCCGGCCAGCACCAGGCCCAGCGACGGGTTCTTCTCGCGCAGCCGGCGGAAGACCCGGATGGCCAGGTCGCGGTTCTTGTGGGAGTAGTTGGCGCCGAGCACCACGAGGAACTCGCGCGCCGCCCACCCGCGGGCCAGGAGCTCGGCGGGGAACTGCTCGTCCTCGTCGCCGCGCAGGTGGTCGGTGCCGTTCTCGACCACGTAGGTCCGCTCGGCCACGACCGGCAGCCGCTCGCGGCGCAGGTCGCCCGCGACGTCGTGGGAGATCACCACCAGCCCGTCGGCCTTGGAGACCGACTGCTGGATGCCGCGGCGGTAGGTCATCCAGATCTTCGGGCGGTCGTGGTAGGCGCCCACGCTGTAGGCGATGAGGTCCTGCAGGGTGACCAGGACCCGGTCGGCGGACTGCCGCCAGTTCATCCACGGCAGCCCGCCGGTGGGCTGGAAGGGACGGTGCAGGACGTCGGCGCGCTGTCCGGAGGGGAAGCGCAGGCCGTTGGTCTTGATGACCCGGACCTTGGGGTGCGCCAGCACGCGCTCGGCGTACCGCGGCACGTTGCCCTGGATGCCGGCGCCGACCCACTTCACGTCGTCGCGGCGGCTCAGGGCCTCCACCAGCGCCAGGGTCTGGACCTGCGTGCCGTTCTCGATCGGGCCCAGGCAGCTGGCGTCGATGAGGATGCGCAGGCCGCGCACCTTGGCCTTGGCGGTGGCCATCACCAGCGCCAGCGGGGTGTCGCCGCGCTGGGTCTGGACGTCGTGGAGCTTCACCACCGACGGGTGCAGGGTGTAGAGCCGCCGGCGGATGTCGTCGATCTCGAGGGGGGTGTCGCCCCAGTGGGCGCCCTCCCAGAGGCGCGTGACGTACGTCGAGGGGTCGAGCACGGCGCGCAGGCCGCGGCGCTCGGCCCGCATCACCATCTCGACCATCCCGGCCTCGGGGCTGCCGGCGAAGTAGTCGTCGGGGCCCTGGGTCACCACCAGGCAGTCGCGGCTGACGAGCGTGGCGCCGCCCGCCGGTGCCGCGATCGGCGCCGGCTCGAGCTGCGGGTGGCTGCTGCGCAGCAGGCGGGTCAGGGTGGTCTCGTCGTGGCCCTCGAGGGAGTACTGCGTGGGCCGGTTGCGCTGCGGGAAGCTCAGGTGGCCGGCGGCGTTGCTGAGGAAGGACACCGAGACCACGCGGGCGTCGGCGGCCAGCGCGTCGAGGGCGGTGCCGAGCCCCACGGACGGGACGAGCACCGGCGAGGTCATGATCAGCACCGGCCCGCGGACGGTCTCGGGCAGCTTGCGCACGGTGTAGGCGAAGGAGCCGGACCGCACGACCTGGACCCGGTCGTCGTCGGGCAGCCGGTCGACCGGGCTGTGCGGCGCGACCGCCACCACCACCCGCTCGAGCTCGGGCAGCTCCAGCAGGCGCTCGACGGCGGGCAGCCACGGGTCCAGCTCGGCGCTGACCCAGGCCAGCGCCGTGAAGGTGCCCTCGCGCTCGGGCGCCTCGAGCTCCTGCTCAGCCAAGGAACCCGCCGCGCTTCAGCCAGTCGGAGACGGCGGCGCTGCCGTCCTCGAAGCTCCAGGTGGGCGCCCAGCCGAGGGCCTCGCGGGTGGCGGTGACGTCGGCCCAGGCCGAGCGCACGTCGCCGTCGCGGAACTTGCCGGAGACCTGCGGCTCGGGGGCGCCGTGGTGCGCCGCGATCATCCGGGCCGCGTCGCGGATGGTGGTGCGCACGCCGCTGCCGAGGTCGAGGACGCGCTGCTCGGCCGGCGGTCGCTCGATCGCGGCCACCAGGGCGGAGACCACATCGTCGATGTAGATGAAGTCGCGGTTGATCTCGCCGTCCTCGTAGATGTCGAGGGTCTCACCGCGCGAGGCCAGCCGGTGGAAGAGCGTGATGATGCCGGTGTAGGGGTTGTGCGGCGACTGCCCGGGTCCGTAGACGTTCTGGGGGCGGAAGACCGACAGCGGCACCGAGAAGCTGGCCGACCAGTTGCGGAGCACCAGCTCCTGGGCCAGCTTGGTGGAGCCGTAGACGCTGCTGGGGTTGTACGGCGCGGTCGCGGCCACCGTCGCGATCGGGGTCGCGGGGCGCCCGGCGGCGTCGACGTGGTCCCACTGGGCGGCCTCGAGCTGGGCGTGGGAGCGCGGCGGGGGCGCGAAGATGCTGCCGTCGGCGGCCTGCCAGGGGCCCTCGCCGTAGACGGCGCGGGTCGAGGTCAGAACCACGTGCTCGGGCAGTGCGTCGTGCCGGACGAGCGCGTCGAGCATCGCGGTGGTGCCCACGACGTTGATCGTGGCGTGGCGGGTCGACTCGGTCAGCGACTGGGCCGTGCCGGTCTCGGCGGCCAGGTGGACCAGCAGCCGGGGCCGGTGGCGGGCCAGGACGTCGTCCCACACCGAGGCGTCGGCCACGTCGCCGACCACGAGCTCGACGTCGGCGGGCAGCGCGGCCGGGCGGGTCCGGCCCGGGTGCACCTGCTCGAGCAGGTTGTCGACCGCCACCACCGGGAGGCCGAGCTGCAGGAGGTGGGGCGCCAGAGCGCAGCCGATGAACCCGGCGCCACCGGTCACCAGCACCGCTGGTCCGGCCCCTGACGACGTGCTCAACTCACTCACCTACAGCTCCCAGGCGGTCTCCGACTGCCGCCCCCGCTCGAGTGTCGTCGCGACCGGCGCGACGACCGGCTCACGTCAGCATACGCAGCCGGGCGACCGCAGCACTCTACCCGGGATCGTGTCCCGGACCCGCTTCGCGGGGCTGGTCGGGCTTGACGGCGAGGATGGTGCAGCCGTCGACCGCCAGGTGGCTCAGGGGCACGTCCCGGAGCGCGGGCGGGACGTGCACCGACGCCCCGCTGAGCGTCACCTTGCCGATCCCGAAGCCCGCGTCGAGCAGGGCGGCCTGGATGTCGTCGACGGTGTGGCGGTTGCACGACTCGTAGAGGTCGAACATCGACCGGGCCAGGGCCGGGTCCTCGATCCGCTCCTGCAGGTGGGCCAGGATCTCCTCCGGCGTACGGGTGAGGTGGACGAAGGTCTCCTCGAAGAACGGCCACAGGTGCGAGCCGTGCTCGGAGAACCACAGCGGCCAGACCTGGATGAACAGCACCCCGCCGGGGCGGAGCACCCGGTGCACGTCGCGCAGCAGCGGCCGCGGCTCGGTGACGTGCTCGAAGACCGACCAGGCCGTGGCCAGGTCGAATGACGAGTCCTCGAACGGCGCCGTGTCGGGCACCGACTCCACGAAGCGCAGCGCGTCGTCCGGTCCGACCGGGTCCACGCCGTGGCGGCGGGCCTCGTGGTCGAGGAAGCCGGTGTCGGTCGCGACGATGTCCATCCCGGTGACGCTGCCCAGGTCACTGCGGCGCAGCAGGCCCAGGCTGATGATCCCGTCACCGCACCCGATGTCGAGCAGGTCGCGGCCCTCGGTGCCGATGCCGCTGCCGTGCAGCTCGGCCAGCGCCTGGTCCACCGCGGACCCGTAGTGCTCGGGCCACCAGTCGTCCTGGCTGGCGAACCAGCGGGCCGCCGAGCCGTCGTGCCCCGCGAAGGCCCGCTGGTTGGCGGCCTCGCCGCCCGATCCGCCGGGCGGCGTCACGACGCGCCCTCCCGCCGCTGCAGCTCGCGCTGGGCCGGCGAGACCGGTGCGAGGTCGGGCAGCCCGACCTCCAGCGGCCGGGGCGCGCGCGGGAGCCACTCCTGGGTGACGTGGTCGACGATGTGCACGCCCGGAGGAGCGGTGATCTCGTGGACGCCGGGCAGCACCGTGCCCTCCCGGAGCGCGTTGTAGACCGTCCACTCGCGGCGCTTGCGCTTGTTGCGGTAGCTGGTGGCGAACGACGCGGGGTCGGTCCAGTGCGCGAACTCGTCGCCGTCGAGGTACTTCAGCTCCACGCACAGCCCGTGCGGCAGGCCGATCGAGCGGACCGGGTCGGGCGTCGTGCGGATCTCCCACTCGTAGGCCTTGGTGAACACGAAGTCCGGCCCGATGGGGAAGCCCCACTCTTCGGCGTTGCGCAGGCCGAGGTCGAGGTAGCCCTTCGACCCGCTCTCGAGGTAGAGCCCGTGCCGCGGCACCCGGATGATCGACTGGACGTCGCCGACCTGCCAGCCCAGGTCGCCGATCGACACCTCGCCCTCGGTGGTGAGGACCATGTCGCCGTCCCACTTCCAGGAGTAGCGGGTCTGCACCTGGGCGAAGCACCAGTTGTAGAAGTAGGCCAGCGAGTGGACCGAGCGCTCCGGCTGGGCCAGGTGCTCCGCGCCGGCCCGGGCCACGCTGAACGGGTACGTCGCCTGGCTGAGCTTGTCGGACATCCCCGCCTTTGCCGCGGTCTGGGCGGTCACCTCGGGGGTCCCGTCGGTGGAGCCGTTGTCGACCACCAGCACGTGGTCGCAGGCCCGCAGCAGCGGCGGGAGCACCCAGGGCAGGCTGCGGGCCTCGTCCTTGACCCGCAGCACCGCGGTCGCGCCGGGGCGCAGCCCGCCGGGCCGGGTCCAGGGCCAGGTGATGTCGAAGTCGGTGTGGCCCTCGAGGTTCTGGATGCCGTTCACTCGGCGGGTCGCTCCCGGCCGGCCACCTTGCGCAGCCCGCGGCGCACCGACGGCGGGATGGCGGCCCGGACGCCGTGGGGGATCCGGTCGAGCCCGCGCTGGTCGGGGCCGGCGCCCGCGGCGCCCCGCTGGCGCTTGAGGCGCTGCTCGGCGGCGACCACCGAGGACCGCGAGATCGCGGCCGACTCCTCGTAGAGGTCCACGTAGGCCTCGCGGAGCTGGTCGAGCGCCTCGTGCACGGCGGGGGTGTCGCCGCCGGGGTCGGCCAGCTTGTTGAGCTCCTCCCACGTCGCCGCGGTGAGGTCGTGCAGCTGCGGGGGCAGGTTCAGCTCCTCCAACGTCTGGCTCATCCGGCGCAGCCCTGGGTCCACGAACCGGTGGCCCTCGCGGATCTGCTCGCTGTCGGCGTGCAGGACGTGCTGGAGCTGCAGCGTCTCCGCCACGTGCATCGAGGTCTTGACCCAGTCGTCGAGCAGGTCGCCGTAGCGGACGAAGACCCGGCCGCCGTCGGCGACCGACTCGCGGGTCCCGCGCTCGGTGTGCAGCATCATGTTCAGCCAGCTGGCCGCCAGGTGCGCCGCCCCGAGCCGGTTGGCGTAGTAGGTCTGCTTGCTGCCCACCACCTCGCTGGGCGGGCGCAGCATGGTGGCGAAGACCGGCGTGGCGCCGGTGCGGACGGCGGCGACCCGCCACAGGCCGAGGAACCAGCCCAGCCGCGGGTCCTTGACCACCAGCTCGGTGCTGACCCGGAAGTGGCTCTCCAGCCACTCGGCGGTGGCGATGCGCTCGTGCTCGCGGGTGGCCACCCGGCCGGTCTCGAACCAGGCCTCCGGTCGCGCGTCGCTGACCTGCACCAGCGCCTCCTTGAGGAGGCGGTCGTGGTGGTCGACCGCCCAGCGCGGCTCCCCGAACCCCTTGGGGTTGGTCTCGTCCGCGATGACCTCGGGCTGGGGCACGTGCAGCCCCATGATCCGCATCAGGCCGGCCATGGTGCTGGTGCCGCTGCGGCCGGCCCCGGCGACGAACAGCACCTTGCGGGGGTACGTCGTCGGGTCGGTCAGGCTCAGCTCCGTCACGGGGTGAGAGCCTATCCGCCATGGTCCGGCTGGCTTCCCTCCGCCGCCGGCCCTCGCTGCTCAGCGTCGTGGTGCCGGCCTACGACGTCGCGGCGTACCTGCCCGCCTGCCTGGACTCGGTGCTGGCGCAGGCGGACTCGCTGGGCCGGACCGGCCTCGAGGTGGTCGTCGTCGACGACGGCTCGCCCGACGACGTGGGGGCGATCGCCGACTCCTACGCCGCCCGCGACCCGCGGGTGCGGGCCGTGCACACCGAGAACCGCGGGCTCGGCGCCGCCCGCAACGAGGGGCTGCGGCACGTCACCGGCGACCTGCTGATGTTCGCGGACTCCGACGACGTGGTGCCGCCGGGCTCCTACGCCGCGCTGCGCAAGCAGCTGGACCGCACCGGCTCGGACTTCGTCGTCGGCTCGGTGGCGCGCTGGGAGTTCTCCCCCGAGGGCGAGCGCCTGGTGGAGCCGCCCTGGATGCACCGGCTGCACCGGCAGCGGATGGACGTGGTCATCGACGACCACCCCGAGATCCTGGGCGACGTCTTCGCCTGGAACAAGCTGTTCCGCACCGACTTCTGGCGCGCGACCGGGCTCTCCTGGCCCGAGGGGGTCCGCTACGAGGACCAGCCGACCACCACGCTGGCCTACCTGCGCGCGCGACGGTTCGGGATCGTGCCGGAGGTGGTCTACCACTGGCGGATCCGCTCCGACGGCACCTCGATCACCCAGCAGCGGTCCTCGCTCAAGGACCTCGGCGACCGCTGGGAGACCAAGCTGGCCGCGCTGCGCAGCGTCGAGGAGTACGGCGCCCCCAAGGTCACCCGGCTCTTCCGCGACCGGGTGCTGGCCGGTGACCTGCACCGCTACCTGGTCGAGATCCCCGGCTGCGACGACGACTGGTGGGAGCTCCTGCGCACGGGAGTGCTGGCGATCTGGGGCTCCCGCTCGCTGACCCACTCCGGCCTGCTGCCGGTGGACCGGCTGGTGGGCTGGCTGGTCGAGCAGGGCCGCCGCCAGGACGCGGCCAAGGTCGTCACCTACGCCCGCGAGCTGGGCCGGCCCGTGGACCGGGTGGAGACCCCGCAGGGCCGGCGCCTGGACCTGCCGGCCGACCTGCTCGACCTGACCACCGTCGCCCCCGAGGCGCTCGCGGTCCGCGACACCGAGCGCTGAGCGCCACCGCTGGTTCATCGGTGGCTGAGGTGCGAGGGCGCCCAGCGCCCGAGCCTCGAAGCCTCCAGAGACGAGGCTGGGACGCAACCCGCTCGGGTCGCGCCCCAGCACCACGTCACCAGGTTTCGAGGCTCGGCCGCGGACGGCCTCGCACCTCAGCCACCGTCAGGTCAGAGCAGGCCGTTGTCCTCGAGGAACGCCTTGGCGACGTCCTCCGGCTTCTCGCGGTCGACCGCGATCTTGCTGTTGAGGTCGGTGAGGTTCTCGGTGGTGAGCGCGGCCATCAGCGGGTTGAGGATGTCCGCGATGTCCGGGTGGGCGCCGAGGAACTCGGTGGAGACGGCCGGGACCAGGTTCTGGGCCGGCTGGATCTGCTTGTCGTCGTCGAGGACCACGAGGCCCTGCGACTCCAGCGTGCCGTCGGTGGTGCTGGTCTCGCCCAGCTCCGACTCGCCGCTGATCACCGACTGGTATGTCTGGTCGCTGGCGTAGCCGAGCGGGAGCACCTCGGTCACGTCGATGCCGTACTGGTCGGACAGGCCGCCCTCGCAGTCGAGCCGGCCCTCGCAGTCGGGGGCCGCGGCGAGCTTGACGCTTTTGCCCTCGAGGTCGGAGAGCTTGGTGACGCCGTTGTCGTCGCTGTAGGCCTGGGTGACCATGAACGCGTTGGTGTCGGTCGCGGCCGACTGGTCGAGCAGCGTGATCCCGGCCGCGTCGAGCAGCGACTTGCCCTGCTCGGCCAGCTGGGTGCCGTCACCGGCGTCGAACGGCGTCGCGTTGTCGCCGTTGGCCTGGCTGTTGAGGAAGTTGACGATGCCGCCGACGTACTCGGGCACGATGTCGACCCCGCCGGGGAAGTCGGCCATGTAGCCGTCGCGCGAGTCGACCAGCTTGGTGGTGACGGTGTAGCCGGCGCCTTCGAGGAGCTGGCTGTACATCGAGGCCACGAGCGCGGCCTCCGGGAAGCTCTGGCCGGCCAGGGTGATCGGGCCACCCGCGCTGGTCGAGGCGCTCTCCGAGGTGGTGGTGGACTCCGAGGTGGTGGCCGACGCGGTGTTGTCGTCGGTGCCGGAGCCCTCCGAGCTGAGGTCGTCACCGGCGCAGGCCGTGGCGAGGAAGAGGGTGCCGACGGAGAGCACCGCGGCGAGGGATCGTCTGAGAGACGTACGGGGCGACATAAGTGTTCCTTCTGTGTCCCGTGGCCCGGGTGGCCACGCGTGTCCGGATGGTGCGGGAGCGGTGCGGTGCCGGTCGCTCCGAAAGGTCAACCGGCGTCAGCGGCAACGCTAGAGGCAGCCGCCGACATTCCTGAGTCACGTTTGGGTGACGATCCGTTACGGCGGTCCTGCGGCGTGGGCGCCACCAGCCGCTGGAGCGCCGAGGCGAGCAGCTCCAGCACCAGGGCCACCAGGCCCACCACCACGGCCCCGGCGATGCCCTTGCCGTAGTTGGTCCGGAAGAACCCGTCGGTGATGACCCGGCCCAGGCCCGGACCGGCCACCAGCGCCGCGATGGTCGCCGTGGCCCAGACCTGCACCAGGGCCAGGCGCACGCCGCTGGCGATGAGCGGCAGCGCGAGCGGCAGCTCGACCTTGAAGAACTTCTGGGCGCCGGTCATGCCCATGCCGTCCGCCGCCTGCTTGACGTCGGCCGGGACCTCGCGCACGGCGACGTAGGAGTTGGTGATGATCGGCGGCAGCGCGAACAGCGCCAGGGCCAGCAGGGTGGCCAGGCCGGCCCGGCCGTACGGGCCGAACTCCCGCACCCCCGGGAAGTCGGCGGTCACGAACAGGGCGAGCAGGGCGAACGTCGGGATGGCCCGGCCGATGTTGGTGATGTTGATGGCCAGGAAGCCGCCCTTGCCCAGGTGTCCGAGCCACAGCGCGAGCGGCAGCCCGATGACCAGCGCCAGGACCAGCGCGGTGACCGTGAGCAGCAGCTGCTGCTGCATCAGGTGCAGCATGCCGCGGTCGCCGGTCCAGTTCGCCCACGTCGTGAGGTAGTCCCAGGTGTCGCCGAAGACGGTCATGCGCTCCTCCTCCCACGGGTCCAGGGGGTCAGCAGCCGCTGCGCCAGGACGATGAGGACGTCGAGCAGGACCGCGAGCACCACGCAGAGCACCGAGGCGGTGAACAGCTCGGCCCGGAAGTTGGTCGACACGCCGTCCTTGATCAGGTTGCCCAGGCCGCCGTACGCCACCAGGGAGCCGATCGTGGTGAGCGCGACCGTCGACACCGTCGCCACCCGCAGCCCGGCCATGATCACCGGGATGGCCAGCGGGACCTCGACCCGGAACAGCAGCCGCGTGGTGCCGTAGCCCAGCCCCTTGGCCGACTCCACCACCTCGTCGGGCACCGCGCGCAGGCCCTCCAGCATCGCCCGCACCAGGATGGTCAGGGCGTAGAGCGCCAGCGCGATGACCACGGTGGTCTTCGAGAGGCCGGTGAAGGGGACCATCAGCGGCAGCAGCGCCAGCGAGGGGATCGTGTAGATGCCGGTCGCCACGCCGACCACCGTGGACTCCAGCCGGGTGAAGCGCCGGGCCAGGAGCGCGAGGGGGAAGGCGATGAGCAGGCCGAGAAGCACCGACAGCGCCGTGATCTCCAGGTGCTCCACGGTGGCGTGCTGGATCTCGGACCAGCGGTCCTCGACGTACTGCCGGCAGATCCACTCGTTGGTGAGCCGGCTGTAGCAGCTCGGCCCGTCCGCGGACGCAGTCCCGAGGGCCACCGCCGCAGGTAGGGTCACCGCATGGACAATACCGAGCGAGGAGCCGGACATAGCATGATCCGGCTCTCGGGCGTCGGTAAGACCTACGACGACGGCACCGTCGCTGTCCACGAGCTCGACCTCGACGTCGAGGCCGGTGAGCTCGTCGTCCTCGTCGGTCCGTCGGGCTGCGGCAAGTCGACGACCCTGAAGATGATCAACCGGCTCATCGAGCCCACCACGGGCATGATCGAGATCGACGGCGTCGACGTGACCCGCTCCGACCCGGTGCAGCTGCGTCGTGGGATCGGCTACGTCATCCAGCAGATCGGGCTCTTCCCGCACCAGAAGATCCTGGCCAACGTGATGACCGTGCCGCTGCTCTACGGCGAGTCGAAGTCGGTGGCCCGCGACCGCGCCCGCGAGCTGCTCGACACGGTCGGGCTGGACGCCGCGACGTACGGCGACCGCTACCCGCACCAGCTCTCCGGCGGCCAGCAGCAGCGGGTCGGCGTGGCCCGCGCCCTGGCCGCGAACCCTCCGGTCCTGCTGATGGACGAGCCGTTCGGCGCCGTGGACCCGGTGGTGCGGGTCCGGCTGCAGGACGAGTTCCTGCGCCTGCAGTCCGAGCTGGGCAAGACCGTCGTGATGGTCACCCACGACATCGACGAGGCCGTGCGCATGGGCGACCGGGTCGCCATCTTCGCCACCGGCGGGCGGCTGGCGCAGTACGGCACGCCCGCCGAGCTGCTGGGCCACCCGGCCGACGAGTTCGTCGAGGACTTCGTCGGCGCCACCAAGGGGCTGCGGCGGCTCACGGTGACCCAGCTCGACCGGTCCCACCTCGAGCCGGTCGACGGCGTCAGCACCGGCGACCTGGCCGACACCATCGACCTGAGCGCCACCCTCGAGGAGGCGCTGGCCCTCATCCTGCGCAGCGACAAGGGCGTGGTGGGCGTGCGCGACGGCACCCAGTTCGTGGGCGTGCTGACCCCCAACGGCATCCACCGCGCCCTCCGGGCCGCCCTGGCCCAGCCCGTCGCCTGACCGCGCCCGTCTCCTGACCGCGCCCGCCTACTTGTAACTCCGTGTTACGACCACTAGGTCCGTGTCAGGACCCCGACCTAGTGGTCCGGACACGGAGTTACATGCGGGCGACCCCGCGGCTCGGACGACTCGGGTAACTCACCGTTCGGTCGGGCTCCTGCCGTGTTCGAACACCAGGGAAGCCGACCGAACGGTGAGTTACCCCCGGTGGGGGCGGACGGCGCGCTCGCCGGGGGTCAGCACCACGGCCTCGGTGGCTGAGCCGGCCAGCGCGGCGGCGAAGCGGGGGCCGGGGGTCCGGAACAGCCGGTCGTGGTTGGCCGGGGCTACCTGCTGGAGTCCGGCCGGCCAGAAGGTGCCCCAGTGCACGGGCACCGCCCAGCGCGCACCGACGCGGCCCACGGCCTCGGCGGCCTGCTCGGGCCCCATGTGGCCCGCGCCGAGCGTCGGGCCCCACCCGCCCACGGGCACCAGCGCCAGGTCCACCGGCTCCAGGTCGGCGAG
>CAZEPK010000001.1:19028-51078 GCA_964514085.1 uncultured Nocardioides sp. | reverse complement strand
CGTGGTCTACCTCGCCTTCATGATGTTCGGCGCGTTCAGCGTGCGCGTCCCCGCCGACGACTGGAAGCCCGAGGGCTGGGACCCCAGCCAGGTCCGCGAGAAGAAGCTCGTCACCACCGCCAGCGTGAGCGCCGACAACGCGATCCGCACGCCGCAGTTCTGGCTGCTGTGGGTCGTGCTCTTCTGCAACGTCACCGCCGGCATCGGGATCCTCGAGCAGGCCGCCCCGATGATCCAGGACTTCTTCCGCGAGGGCGACAGCTCCAGCGTCAGCGCCGCGGCCGCCGGTGGCTTCGTCGGGCTGTTGTCCCTGGCCAACATGGCGGGGCGCTTCGTGTGGTCCTCCACCTCCGACGTCATCGGGCGCAAGCCGATCTACATGGCCTACCTGGGCATCGGCCTGGTCACCTACGTCCTGCTGGCGACCGTCGGGCCCAACTCGACGGTGCTCTTCGTCCTCTTCGCCGCGGTGATCATCTCCTTCTACGGAGGCGGCTTCGCCACGGTGCCGGCCTACCTGCGGGACCTCTTCGGCACCTTCCAGGTCGGCGCGATCCACGGCCGCCTGCTCACCGCCTGGTCCGCCGCCGGAGTGGCCGGACCGCTCATCGTCAACCGCTACCTCGACACCCAGGGCACCCCGGGTGAGCTGACCGCCGACGCCTACCGCGGCGCCCTGTTCATCATGGTGGGCCTCCTGGCCGTGGGCTTCGTCGCCAACCTGCTGATCCGGCCGGTGGCCGAGCGCTTCCACGAGTCGTCGGAGGGCACGACCCCACGGGGCGTGCCCGAGCCCGAGAGGAGCAAGGCATGAGCGCCCGCGTCGGAGTCGCGTGGGCCGTGGTCGGCATCCCGCTGGTCTACGGCCTGGTCGAGACCATCAACAAGGCCTCCTCGCTGTTCACGAAGTGACCCAACCGTGACGCACCCCGGCGACCGGGTTGCCCTGTCGGTGGCCGGCTGACCTCTAGCATCGGAGCCATGTCGGACCGGACGCAGCGATTCATCGCTGAGGTGGGCCGGTTCCTGGCTGTCGGTGGAGCCGCCACGATCGTGGCCCTCATCATCTTCAACCTGCTGCTCCACGGCTTCAACACCGGCGACCACGCCATGCTGGCGGACCAGCCGATCCTGGCCTACGTGCTCGCCAACAGCGTCGGCATGGGCGTCAGCTACTACGGCAGCCGCCACTGGGCCTTCCGCGACCGGCCGCCGGTGACCTCCGACGGCGGGCTCACGTCCTTCGTCGTCATCAACCTGCTGACCATGCTGATTCCGATCGGCTGCCTGGCGATCAGCCGGGACGTCCTCGGTCTGGACGACCCGGTGTCGGACAACCTCGCGGCCAACGGCATCGGGCTGGTGCTCGGGCTGGCGGCGCGCTTCGCGCTGTTCCGGACCTACGTCTTCAAGCGGCCCATCAGCATCGTGGAGATGTACGACGAGCCCGGCCTGGTCGACGACGTCGAGTACCTCGACGGCGACGCCGGGTCCGTCAACGAGTCGGCGGCGCTGGCCAGAGGTCGGTCCACGAGTGGCCCAGTTCCGCCAGGAGCTCTCGGACCAGAGGGAGACTGACGCCCACCACGTTGTGGTGGTCGCCCTCGATCCCGGTCACGAAGGCGCCGCCCAGGCCGTCGATGGTGAACGCGCCGGCGACCTCGAGCGGTTCGCCGCTGGCGACGTACGCCGCGATCTCCTCGTCGCCCAGGTCCGCGAAGTGCACCGTCGTCGCGCCGGTCGCCGACGCGACGTGGCCGGTGGCGGTGTCGCGCAGGCTGTGACCGGTGTGCAGGACGCCGGAGCGGCCGCGCATCGCCCGCCAGCGCCGGGTCGCCTCCTCGGCGGTGCCGGGCTTGCCGAACGCCTCGCCGTCGAGCTCGAGCACCGAGTCGCACCCCAGGACCAGGGCGCCGTCGGGCAGGTCCTCGCGCGCGGACACGGCGGCGCACTTGAGCTCCGCCAGCTGCAGGGCCAGCTCGGCCGGCGGCAGTGCGCCGAGCTGGTCCTCGTCGACGCCGGAGACGATGACGGTGGGCTCCACCCCTGCCGCGCGGAGGGTCGCCAGCCGGGCGGGGGACTGGGAGGCCAGGACCAGACACGTCACCGCCCCATCATGGCGAGGGGGCGGTGACGTGGTCGAGCGGCCCCGAGGGGCGGTGGTGCTAGGGCTTCTTGATGACGACCTTGATCTTGACCTTGGTCGAGGAGGGCGCCGTGTTCGCGTCGCCGGCGTAGGAGATCAGCACCTTGGTGGTCTTGCGGACCTTGACCTTGACGGTGACCACGCCGTTCTTCAGCGTGCCCTTGACCGTCTTCTTGCCGACCTTGAAGGAGACCTGGCCGGTCGCGGGCAGGCCGTTGCTGCCGACCGTGGCCCTGACCTTGACCTTCTTGGGCTTGATGACCGGCTTGCCGTTCTTCCCGATCTTCGCCTTGATGGTGACCTTCTTCGGGGCCTTCGCCGTCACCGTGGAGGTGCCCTTCGGCACCGTCACGCTGAGGGCGCGGAAGGTGTCGCGGGTGAGCGGGTCACCGCTGACGAACACCGCCAGGTAGGCGTGGGCGCCGGCCGAGGGCCGGGGGACGGCGACGGTGGCGACGCCGGCCGCGTTGATCGGCGCCGAGCCGAGCGACTTCGTGCCGTCGAGGAACTCCACCGAGCCGGTCAGCGCCGTGGCCGGCGGGGTCTCGCCGACGTACGGGTCGCGCACGGCGGTGGCGGTCAGGTTCAGCGTGGCGCCCGAGGCCGTGCCCGTGGCCGTGACCTTGGAGACGTAGTCCCAGCTCTGGTCGACGTTGACCGTGAAGGGACGGGCCGAGCCTCCGGCGGTGGGCGACCCGACCTGGACGTAGTAGTGCGTGCCGGCGACGCCGGTGACGTTGGGCGAGGAGTCCTCGGTGGTCCAGTCGCAGCTCACGGCGGTCAGCTGGGCGGCGGTCGCACCGGCCGGCCCGCTCCAGACGTTGACGACCGAGCCCAGGGCTCCGGTGGTGTCGACCTCGAAGGTGCGGTTGACCGCCGGGGTGTAGGTGAACCACACCGAGTTGTGGATGGGCGGGTTGCACGTGCTGTTCGGCTCCGCACCCTCGGTGGTCGCGAGGCGGTTGTCGACGGCGCTGTCGAGGTTCGGGACGAGGCGGCTGGCGCTGGCCAGGCTGTCGTTGCCCGGGACGGCGGTGGGGGCGCCGGGCGGAGCCTCGAGGCGCAGCGCGAAGCTGCCCTTCGGGGTGTCGGCGTTGTAGGTGTCGACCTGCAGGTAGTACGTCGTGCCGCCGACGAGGGCGGCCGAGATGTAGGAGTAGTAGCCCGAGCTGTCGTCGTTGGTCTTGACGAAGGTCAGCCCGGCGAAGGTCTGCCCGGCAGCGGGACCGGAGAAGAGCGTGAAGTAGGTGTCCGCGTTGTCGCCGGTGCTGCTGGCCCGGAACCCCACGGTCTGGTTGGCGGCCGGGGTGTAGCGGTACCAGACCGTCCGGTTCGCCGTGCTGGTCGCGCTGCCCGGCACGCCGCCGCGGTCCTCGCCGGCCTCCTTGGTGGCCTCGTCGGTGGAGACGGTGAGCGTCGTGCCCAGGGTCAGGGCCGTCGCGGACGCGAGGTTGTCGTTGGTCGGCGGCGCGGCCGAGGCGGGGCCTGCGACTCCGAGACCGGCCAGGGCCAGCCCGGCGGTGGTCAGCGCCAGGGCAGGGACGCGCAGGCGTCGGCTGAGGGGGTGCGTGGACACGCAGGTGTCTCCGTTCGTCGTGACTGTGGCGCCCTGACTGTAGGGGCGGCGCAGCGACGCGCGGGGGAGAACGCCGGAGGTGGTGGCGCGGCGCTCAGGCCCGTGGGGCCACGAGGAGCGGCAGGGCGTCGCCGAACGCGCAGTGGGTGAGGGCGCTGAGGTCCCGGTCGTCCTCGAGGTGCTCGGTGGCGCGCATCGAGGTCATGACGTTGAGCAGCATGCCGTGGGCGATGAAGTCCTGGGCCCGCTCCTCGGTGCACCCGGTCGAGACCAGCGTGGCGAAGATCCGGGCCATCCCGCGCCGGCTCTGCGCGGCGATCCGGTCGTCGTCGCTCGCGGCGAAGCCGTGCATCATCACCATCAGCAGGTCGCGGTCGTGCAGCAGCGCGGTGTAGGCCAGGCCCAGGCGGGACCAGTCCTCGTCGTCGTCGGGGTCGAACGGACCGTCGGCCAGGACCGCCTCGAACGCCTCCCGGATCCGGCCGCAGGCGCGGTCGAAGACCTCCAGGAACAGCTCCAGCTTGGTCCCGAAGATCCGCACCACGTAGGGCTGGGACACCCCGGCCTCGCGCGCCACCGCGTCGGTGCTGGTGCCGGCGTACCCGTGCCGGGCGAAGGCCCGCATGGCTGCGGTGAGCACCAGCTCGCGTCGGTCGTCGGCGCTCATCCGGGTGGCAGCAGCGGGGCTCACGGTTGACATGTTATCAGTCGATGCCTTAGCGTCCCGCATTAAGTGATCATTCAATGCCTTCTTGATCGGAGCCCCCGATGTCCGCCACCCTCGACGTCGCCGCCGGTGCCGTCCCCACGCCGGACGCGGCGCCCGCCCGCCGCCGCGTGCCCGTCTGGCTGGCCGTCGTGGCCGCCTCGGTCCCGATGTTCATGGCCACCCTCGACAACCTGGTCATGACCAGCGCGCTGCCGGTCATCCGGGCCGACCTCGACTCCTCGGTCGGCCAGCTCTCGTGGTTCATGAACGCCTACACCCTGGCCTTCGCGACCTTCATGCTCCCCGCAGCGACGCTCGGGGACCGGCTGGGCCGGCGCCGCGTGATGATCGCCGGGCTGACCGTCTTCACCCTGGCCTCGATCGCCTCGGCGCTGAGCACCTCCTCGGAGGCGCTCATCGCCGCTCGCGCGGTCCAGGGCCTGGGCGCGGCCGCGATCATGCCGCTGTCCCTGACCCTGCTGGCCTCGGCGGTGCCGGAGCACGCGCGGGCCGCGGCCATCGGGATCTGGGGCGGCGTCTCCGGGCTCGGGGTGGCCCTGGGCCCGGTCGTCGGCGGAGCCGTGGTGGAGGGCGTCAGCTGGCAGGCGATCTTCTGGCTCAACGTGCCGGTCGCCCTGCTGGCGCTCCCGCTGCTGCTGGTGGCCGTCCGCGAGTCCAGGGGTGCCTGGCAGCGGCTCGACCCCGTGGGCACCGCGATGCTGGGAGGCGCCGTCTTCCTCGGCATCTGGGGCATCGTGCACGGCAACGACGACGGCTGGGGCTCGGCCAGCGTGTTGGTCCCGCTCGTGGTCGCCGCCGTGCTGGTCCCGGCGTACGCCGTGTGGGCGCGCGGCCGCTCCTACGCCGTGCTCCCGCTGCGGCTCTTCTCCTCGCGGGGCTTCTCGGTGGCCAACGTGATCGGGCTGACCTTCACCCTGGGCATGTTCGGCACCGTGTTCCTGCTGGCGCAGTACCTCCAGGTCGTGCAGGGCTACACCCCGCTGGAGGCCGGTGTCCGCACCCTGCCGTGGACCGCGGCGCCGATGGTGGTGGCCCCGATCGCGGGCGCGATCGCCGGCCGCACCGGCCTCCGTTCGCTGCTGCTCGCCGGCTTGGTGCTGCAGACCGGCTCGCTGGTGTGGTTCTCCTGGCTGACCGAGCACGGCTCGGCCTACGGCTCCTTCGTCGTGCCGCTGGCCATGGCCGGCGTCGGCATGGGCCTGACCTTCGCGCCCAGCGCCACGGCGGTGCTCCAGGGCCTGCCGGACAGCGACTTCGCCACCGCGAGCTCGGCCAACTCCACCATCCGCGAGTTCGGTGTCGCGCTGGGCATCGCGGTGCTCACCGCGGTGTTCCTCGGCAACGGCGGGCAGATCGCGCCCGACGGCTACGACGGGGCCATCGGCCCGGCGCTGCTCACCGGCGCTGCGGCCGTCGCCGTCGCGGTGGTCGCCGCGCTGTTCGCGCCCGGCAGGGTCCGGCAGTAGCCCGGCGGGACGCGGGTCCGCTCGCCCCCCGACGACGGACCCGCGCCCCGTTCCCCGTGCTGGCCCTCGTGTCTCGGGGACGAGGGCAGGACACGATCCTCCGGTCCAGACCAGACGATGGCGATGGCCCACTTGGGCCATTCATGCCTCGTCAGGAGTGGCCTGACCGGGCCATGCACGGCGGGAGGTTCAGCGCGGCAGCCCGCTGGAGCGCCAGCCCCCGGGCCCGTGGGCGGTGCTCGGGCGGGTCCGGCGGTGGTGCGCCGACCACTCCGGCACCCGCTTCGGCCGAGGCGCCTCGCCGCTGCCCAGGCCGGCCACCACCGCGACGAGGGCGGCGACCTCCTCGGCGGTGGCGTCGCCCTTGACGATGCGCAGGAGGGGCGGCGTCGACTCCGGCTGCTCCTGGCTCACAGCGGGATGTTCCCGTGCTTCTTGGCCGGCAGCGTCTCGCGCTTGGAGCGCAGCAGCCGGAGGGCCCGGACCACCTCGACCCGGGTCTCGTGGGGGCTGATGACCGCGTCGACGTAGCCGCGCTCGGCGGCGAGGTAGGGGTTGGCCAGGGCCTGGTCGTAGTCGTCGATCAGCTCGGCCCGCTTGGCCTCGGGGTCCTCGGCCGCCTTGAGCGTGTCGCGGTGGAGGATGTTGACCGCGCCCTGCGCGCCCATCACCGCGATCTGCGCGGTCGGCCAGGCCAGGTTGATGTCGGCGCCGAGGTGCTTGGAGCCCATCACGTCGTAGGCCCCGCCGTAGGCCTTGCGGGTGATCACGGTGACCAGCGGGACCGTGGCCTCGGCGTAGGCGTAGATCAGCTTGGCGCCGCGGCGGATGATGCCGTTCCACTCCTGGTCGGTGCCGGGGAGGAAGCCGGGGACGTCGACGAAGGTCAGCACCGGGATGTTGAAGGCGTCGCAGAAGCGCACGAAGCGCGCGGCCTTCTCGGACGCGTCGATGTCGAGGGTCCCGGCCAGCTGCATCGGCTGGTTGGCCACGACGCCCACCGAGTGGCCCTCGACCCGGCCGAAGCCGACCAGCAGGTTGGGGGCGAACAGCTCCTGGACCTCGAGGAACTCCTCGTCGTCGACCACCGCCGCGATGACGTCGTGCATGTCGTAGGGCTGGTTGGGCGAGTCCGGGATCAGGGTGTCCAGCGACCGGTCGAGGTCGGAGAAGTCGGTGTCGGCCTCCTCGTCGTAGGAGGGCACCTCGTCGAGGTTGTTCTGGGGGAGGTAGGAGAGCAGCGCCTTGGTGTACTCCAGCGCGTCGTCCTCGTCCGAGCCCATGTAGTGGGCGTTGCCGGACTTGGTGTTGTGGGTGCGGGCCCCGCCCAGCTCCTCCATCGTGACGTCCTCGCCGGTGACGGTCTTGATGACGTCGGGGCCGGTGATGAACATGTTGGAGGTGCCGTCGACCATGATCGTGAAGTCGGTGACCGCGGGGGAGTAGACGTGGCCACCGGCGCAGGAGCCCATGATCAGGCTGATCTGGGGGATGACGCCGCTGGCGTGGACGTTGCGGCGGAAGATCTCGCCGTAGAGGCCGAGGGAGACCACGCCCTCCTGGATGCGGGCGCCGGCGCCCTCGTTGATGCCGATGATCGGGCAACCGGTCTTGATGGCCAGGTCCATCACCTTGGTGATCTTCTCGCCGTAGACCTCGCCGAGCGACCCGCCGAAGATGGTGAAGTCCTGGGAGAACACGCAGACCTGGCGGCCGTTGACGGTCCCGTAGCCGGTGATGACGCCGTCGCCGTAGGGGCGGCGCTTCTCCAGGCCGAACGCCGTCGAGCGGTGCCGGGCGAGCTCGTCGAGCTCCACGAACGAGCCCTCGTCGAAGAGCAGCTCGATCCGCTCGCGGGCGGTCTTGCGGCCCTTGGCGTGCTGCTTCTCGATCGCCTTGGCCGAGCCGGCGTGCACCGCCTCGTCCAGCCGCCGGTCGAGGTCGGCCAGCTTGCCGGCCGTGGTGTGGGTGTCGATGTCCTCGGGGACGTCGGTGCCTTCTCCGGGGTGCGCGCTCACGCGTGACAGGCTAGACCGCGTGAACGCCGACCCCGCCGGACGCCCACCACTCGACGCGGGGCTCCTGGCCGCGGCCGACCCCGACGTGCTGCCCGGCCTGACCGTCGAGGTGGTCCAGGAGGCCGGGTCCACCAACGCGCTGGTGACCGAGCGCGCCCTGGCCGGCGCGCCCGAGGGACTGGTGGTCGTGGCCGAGCACCAGACCGCCGGGCGGGGACGGCTCGACCGGAGCTGGGAGGCGCCGCCCCGGTCCGGGCTGACCTTCTCGGTGCTGCTCCGCCCCTCGGCGCCCACGCAGACCTGGCCCTGGCTGCCGCTGCTGGCCGGGTACGCCGTGGACAAGGCTCTCAAGGCGGCCGGCTTCGAGGCCTCGGTGAAGTGGCCCAACGACGTGCTGCTCGAGGACCGCAAGGTCGCCGGGATCCTGGTGGAGCGGATCGAGACGGACGCCGGCGCGGCCGCGGTCGTCGGGATCGGGCTCAACGTCGGGCTCAGCGCCGAGGAGCTGCCGGTGCCGGAGGCCACCTCGCTGGCCCTAGTCGGCGAGGCCCCGGACCGGACCCGCCTGCTCGTCGACGTGCTGGCCTGCCTCTGGGAGTCCTACACGACCTGGCAGGAGGGTGGCGACCTGGCCGGCATGCGGCTGGCCGCGTCGTACGCCGCGGCCTGCGCCACGCTCGCGCGCGTGGTCCGGGTGGCCCTGCCCTCGGGCGAGGAGCTCGTCGGCACCGCGACCGCCATCGACCCGAGCGGCCGCCTGCTGGTGGAGCACGACGGTCGACGCACCGCCGTCAGCGCCGGAGATGTCGTCCACGTGCGCCTCGATCGGTGACATGATCCGCCCGTGGCCATCTCCAAAGACCTGCTCAACGAGGGTGAGTCGATCGTCGTCGACACGCGGACGCACCCCAAGGCGCTGCTCCTCCCGATCCTCGCCCTCGTCGTGCTCCTCGCGGTCGCCGTCTTCGTGCAGAAGGCGGTGGACCAGGGGGTCGTGACCAAGGTCGTCTGGGCGCTGGCCGCCGTCGGCGTCATCTGGTTCGTGCTGCGGCCGGCCCTGATCTGGCTCACCGCGACCTACACGATCACCACCCGCCGGCTGATCACCCGGCACGGCGTGATCACCCGCCGCGGCCACGACATCCCGCTGACCCGGATCAGCGACGTGGCCTACGAGAAGGACCTCGTCGACCGGCTGCTCGGCTGCGGCACGCTGGTCATCAGCGACGCCAGCACGCACGGCCAGGTGGCCCTGCCCGACATCCCGCACGTCGAGGACGTCCAGCGCAAGCTCAACGACCTCCTGCACGGACTGCACACCGAGGACCGCAGAGACGAAGGTGTCTGACCCCTCCTCCGAACCGGAGTCGGCCGAGGACCTCGAGCAGCACATCCTCGGTGAGCCCCGCATCTACAACGCCTTCGAGCTGGCCGCCGAGACCGGCGTCGACCTCGAGCAGGCGCGCCGGCTCTGGCGCGCCCTGGGCTTCCCCGAGCACGGCCAGGCCAGGGCCTTCACCCGCTCCGACGCCGAGGCGGTCTCGCGCCTGGTCGGGCTGGTCGACTCGGGGCTGATCGACTTCGACCTCGCGG
The DNA here is from genome assembly GCA_964514085.1 of uncultured Nocardioides sp. Taxonomy (GTDB): domain Bacteria; phylum Actinomycetota; class Actinomycetes; order Propionibacteriales; family Nocardioidaceae; genus Nocardioides. The sequence goes on along the minus strand of CAZEPK010000001.1, from coordinate 41,549 downwards.
TGCACCTGACCCGCGCCGTCGGGCAGACCATGGCCCGGCTCTCCGACTGGGAGGTCTCCGCGCTCCTGACCCGGGTGCTGGAGCTGGCCCGCGACGAGGGCGAGGGCCCGGTGCGCGACACGGGGGAGCGGCTGGCCATCGGGCTGCGGATGATCGAGGAGTTCTCCGAGCCGTTCGAGGCGCTGCTGCTCTACGTCTGGCGCCGGCACCTGGCCGCCGCGGTGGCCCGCACCGAGGCCCTCGGCGCCCGCGAGGAGGACGTGCATACCACGCGGCTCACGGTCGGCTTCGCCGACATCGTGCAGTTCACCGCGCTCTCCAACGAGCTCTCCGAGGAGCGGATCGGCGACCTGGTCGAGCTGTTCGAGGCCCGCTGCGCCGACGTGGTCGCCGCGCAGCGCGGCCGGTTGATCAAGTCCATCGGCGACTCGGTGCTCTTCGTCCACGCCGACCCGATCGCGGCCTACGAGATCGCCGAGGGGATCATCACGGTGATCGGGCGCGACGCGCGGATGCCCGACGTCCGCGTGGGTCTGGCCTCCGGGCTGGTGGTGCTGCGGCTCGGCGACGTCTTCGGGCCGCCGGTCAACATGGCCGCCCGGCTCACCGGCGTGGCCCGCCGCAACCGCGTCATCGTCGACGCCGAGACCGCGGGCCTGCTGCCCGACGACCAGTTCGAGACCCGGCGGCTCCCCGCCCGCCCGGTGCGCGGCTTCGGGATCGTGGAGCCGGTCGCCGTACGCCGGCACTGAGCGCCGCGCCAGGGGTCAGGTGCGGTGCCGCACCCAGACGTTCGGCTCGACGTACGTCGCCACGCCGTGCTCCACGTCGCACCAGACCGGCGCGAGGGCCTGCGGCACCTCCACCGGTCCGGTGGTGTCGAAGGGCAGGCCGGTCCACGCCCGCCACTCCTCGAGCGTGCCCGGGACGCACATCGACCGGGGTGCCACCTTCGCGATGCGGCCGCCCGCCCGCACGTGGACGCGCAGCCACGGGTCGACGGGGAGCCCGTCGTCGCGGGTGCGGACGGCGTAGGACGCCATCGGCTCGTGGGGCTCGGCCTTGCCGTTGGGCCGGACCGGGGCCAGCAGCTCTGCGAAGCCGTGCCGGGCGGCGTTCTGCCGCATCGCCACGAGCATCTGGGCCGAGAGACCCGTGCCCTGGCGGTCGGGACGGATGGCGATCTCGATGGCGGAGATCGCGTCCGGGACCTCGCCGTGGAGGTGGGTGAAGAGTCCGCTGCGGATCGCCGCGCCCCACCCGTGGACCGGGAGGTCCTCGCCGTCGAGGCGGAAGGGGACCGAGTGCGCCACGCCGACGACCTCGCCGGCCTCGTCCAGGCCGACCAGCACGTAGTCGGCGAAGAGAGTCGTGCAGTTGCCGTAGTACAGGGCTCCGATGGGGTCGTGGCGCATGAACTCCGGCCACGACGACTCCATCGCCCACATCGCGTCGCCCAGGTCGGGACGGTCGGCCAGGACGTGGGTGGTGATCTGCACCGGCCCATCCTGCAGGCCCCGTCGCCCGGGGTCACTAGGGTTTGTCCCGTGCCCGACCTCGCGCCCGTCGTCGCCGTCATCGGGGGAGGGCAGCTCGCGCGGATGATGGCCGAGCCGGCCGCCGCGCTCGGGATCCCGCTGCGGCTGCTGGCCGAGGCCGAGGGCGTCTCGGCGGCGCAGGTCATCGCCGACACGGTCGTCGGCGACTACCGCGAGCTGGCCCTGCTGCAGGAGGTCACCCGCGGGGCGGCGGTCGTCACCTTCGACCACGAGCACGTGCCCACCGAGCACCTCCACGCCCTCGAGGCGTCGGGGCTGGCCGTGCGGCCGGGGCCGGAGGCACTGGTGCACGCGCAGGACAAGGCGGTCATGCGCGAGCGGCTCACCGGGCTCGGCATGCCTTGCCCGCGCTGGGCGGTGCTGCAGGGGCCCGAGGAGGTCGAGGCCTTCGGCCTGCCCTGCGTGCTGAAGACGACCCGCGGCGGCTACGACGGCCACGGCGTCTGGGTGGTCCGGGAGCTGGACCAGGCGCAGGAGGCGTTCGCCCACGCCGCGCGAAGCGGCGTCCGGGTGCTGGCCGAGGAGCTCGTCGACTTCCGCCGCGAGCTCGCGGCCCTGGTGGCCAGGTCGCCGAGCGGCCAGGCGGCGGCGTACCCCGTGGTCGCCAGCACGCAGGTCGACGGCATCTGCGCCGAGGTCGTGGCGCCGGCGCCGGACCTGGCGCCCGAGCTGGCCACCCACGCCCAGCAGATCGCCCTGACCATCGCCAAGGAGCTCGACGTCGTCGGCGTCCTCGCGGTGGAGCTCTTCGAGACCCGCGACGGCCGGGTGCTGGTCAACGAGCTGGCCATGCGGCCCCACAACACCGGCCACTGGAGCCAGGACGGCGCGGTCACCAGCCAGTTCGAGAACCACCTGCGCGCGGTGCTCGACCTCCCGCTCGGGTCCCCGGCGCCACGCGCCCCTTGGACGGTGATGGTCAACATCCTCGGTGCACCGGACCGCGCCGACGGGAGCCACGTCGGTCGCCTGTACGACGGCTACCCGCACGCGCTGGCCCGCGACCCCCGGCTGCGGGTGCACCTCTACGGCAAGGACCTGCGGCCCGGGCGCAAGGTCGGGCACGTCAACGCCTACGGTGACGACCTCGAGGACTGCCTCGAGCGCGCCAGGCACGCCGCGGCCTGGTTCCGCGGCGACCTCGGCAACGAGAGCGAGTGAGTGCGAGATGACGTCCACCCAGGGCCCCCGGGTCGGGATCGTGATGGGCTCCGACTCCGACTGGCCGGTGATGAAGGCGGCGGGGACGGCGCTCGAGGAGTTCGGCGTGGCCTTCGAGGCCGACGTGGTCTCGGCCCACCGCATGCCCGAGGAGATGCTGGCCTACGGCAAGGCCGCCGCGGGCCGCGGGCTGCAGGTGGTCATCGCGGGGGCCGGCGGCGCCGCCCACCTGCCCGGCATGCTGGCGGCCATGACGCCGCTGCCGGTGATCGGCGTCCCGGTCCCGCTGGAGAACCTCGACGGCCTGGACTCGCTGCTCTCGATCGTCCAGATGCCGGCCGGCGTCCCGGTCGCGACCGTGGCCATCGGCGGCGCCCGCAACGCCGGGCTGCTCGCGGTGCGGATCCTCGGCGCCTCCGACGAGGACCTGCGTCAGCGGATGGTCGACTTCCAGGCCTCGCTCAAGGAGACCGCGCAGGGCAAGGGCGCCGTGGTGCGCAACGACGCCGGTCCCCGGAGGCTCGGCTTCTGAGCCACCCGGGCCGGAGGCTGGTCGGCCTCGACGTCGCCCGCTGCCTGGCGCTGCTGGGCATGGTGGCCGCCCACGTGCTCGAGGCGCGGACGCCGGACGGCCGGCTGACCTGGCACGCCTGGCTGGTCGAGGGCCGGGCCTCGGCGCTGTTCGCGGTCCTGGCCGGCACCAGCCTGGTCCTGGTGGCCGGGCGGTCGGGGGACCGCGGAGCGCGCACCGGGCTCGCCGTCCGCGCGGTGCTGGTGGCCGGGTGGGGGCTGGTGCTCGGGGAGCTGGACTCGGGGCTGGCGGTGATCCTCACCTACTACGGCGTCCTGTTCCTGCTCGGGCTGCCGTTCCTGCGGCTGCGGGCCGGCGTCCTCCTGGCCTGGGCCGGCGCCTGGGTCGTCGTCGGCCCGGTCGCCTCGCAGCTGCTGCGGCCGCACCTGCCGGTGCGCGGCACGGACAGCCCGACGTCCGGCCAGCTTGCGCACCCCGGGCACCTGCTCTCCGAGCTGCTCCTCACCGGCTACTACCCCTGCCTGACCTGGCTGCCCTACCTGCTGCTGGGCATGGCCCTGGGGCGCTGCGACCTGCGCTCGAGGTCGGTGCAGACCGGGCTGGTGCTGGGTGGGTTGGCCGGGTCGGTGCTGGCCCTGGTGGTGTCGCGGGCCCTGACCGAGCAGGACTGGGTGCTGCGCCGCGTGGTCCCGGACGCCGGGCGCTACGGCGACGTCTCGACGGCGGACGCCTTCGTCAACGCCGTCTCGGGCGGCCTGCACGGCACCACGCCGGCCGAGGGGTCGTGGACGTGGCTCCTGGTGGTGGCGCCGCACAGCGGCACGCCGTTCGACCTGGTCGAGACCGGGGCCTCCGCCGCCCTGGTGATCGGGCTGTGCCTGCTGCTCGTGACCTGGCTCGGCGCAACGGTGCAGCGGGCGGTCGCGGTCTGCTTCGGGGCCGGCACCATGACGCTCTCGCTCTACAGCCTGCACGTGCTGATGCGGACCGACCGCGTCTGGCCGCCCGAGCAGCCCTCGTCGTTCGGGTGGCACGTGGTGGTGCTGACGGTGGTCGGGGCGACCTTCGTGGCGCTGCGGACCCGGGGCCCGCTCGAGGCGGTGGTGGGCCGCCTCAGCGCCGGCGCCACTCGATGGCCGGGCAGGTGTCCATCACCATCGGGACCCCGGCCGCCACGGTCCGGTCGAAGGCCGCGGCGTCGATGACCCCGAGCTGGAACCAGACGCCGCGGGCGCCCACCCCGACGGCCTGGTCCGCGAACTCACCGGCTGCCTGCGAGCGCCGGAACACGTCGACCACGTCGATGGGGAACGGCACGTCGGCCAAGGTCGGGTAGCCCTTCTCCCCGAGCACCTCCAGCCCCTCCGCCGACGAGGCGGCGGGGTGGATGGGGACGATCTGCTTGCCGCGCTCCTGGAGCAGGGCCGCGATCGAGTACGCCGTGCGGGAGGTCTTGCCGGAGAGCCCCACCACGGCCCAGACGCGGCAGTCGTCGAGCATGAACCGGATCGCCTCGGGGTCCTGCCAGGTCATGTCCCGAGCCTAGGTCGCCGCTGGGAGTCCGCCGGTGGACCAGACCCCTGACCGATCGGCCAGGAAGGGCTGTCCGTTCGGCCAGGAATCGGGCGATCCGCTGCCGCAGGGTCCGACCGCTTCCTAGGGTCGTGCACGTCGCCGCCTCGTGCGCGAGACGGTGCATGGGGGACGCCCGGCCGGTGTGGTGAACAGCGGCCGGGCGTCTGCACCTGGGCTCAGGACCGGCCCCCGATCTACGATGTGACCCATGAGTAACTCCGACGCGCCCCTCTTCGCCCTGAGCGAGGAGCACCAGGCGATCCGGGAAGCCGTGCGGGCGCTGTGCGAGGCCAAGGTCGCGCCGTACGCCGCCGACGTGGACGAGAACGCCCGCTACCCCGAGGAGGCCGCCGCAGCCCTGCTGGCCGCCGACTTCCACGCTCCCCACGTACCCGAGGAGTACGGCGGCGCGGGGGCCGATGCGCTGGCCACGGTGCTGGTGATCGAGGAGGTGGCCCGCGTCGACGTGTCGGCCTCGCTGATCCCGGCGGTCAACAAGCTCGGCTCCCTGCCGGTGCAGCTGGCTGGCTCCGAGGAGCTGAAGAAGCACTACCTCGGGGCGCTGGCCCGTGGGGAGGGCGGCTTCTCCTACTGCCTCTCCGAGCCCGACGCCGGCTCGGACGCGGTGGCGATGAAGACCCGCGCCGTGCGCGACGGGGACGGCTGGGTGCTCCACGGGGTGAAGCGGTGGATCACCAACGCCGGTGTCTCCGACTACTACACCGTGATGGCGGTGACCGACTCCGAGAAGCGGTCCAAGGGCATCTCGGCGTTCGTGGTGGAGAAGTCCGACGAGGGCGTCTCCTTCGGCGCCCCGGAGAAGAAGCTGGGCATCAAGGGGTCACCGACCCGGGAGGTCTACCTCGACCAGGTCCGCATCCCGGCCGACCGGATCATCGGCGCCGAGGGCACCGGCTTCGAGACCGCCATGCGGACCCTCGACCACACCCGGGTCACCATCGCCGCCCAGGCGGTCGGGGTGGCCCAGGGGGCGCTGGACTACGCGCTGGACTACGCCAAGGAGCGCCAGCAGTTCGGCAAGCCCATCGCCGACCAGCAGGGGCTGCAGTTCATGCTCGCCGACATGGGGATGAAGGTCGAGGCGGCGCGGCAGCTGACCTACGCCGCCGCCGGTCGCTCCGAGAGGAACGACCCGGACCTGACCTTCTTCGGCGCCGCCGCCAAGTGCTTCGCCTCCGACGTGGCCATGGAGGTCACCACCAACGCCGTCCAGGTCCTCGGTGGCTACGGCTTCACCCGCGACTACCCGGTCGAGCGGATGATGCGCGACGCCAAGATCACCCAGATCTACGAGGGCACCAACCAGGTCCAGCGGATCGTCATGGCCCGCCAGCTGCTGGCCGGAGTCCAGTCGCAGCTCTGAGAGGACCTGTGACAACCTGACGGCCCTGCGCCGCGTCAGTGGTGTGGAGGACGACCTCACCCACTCGGAGGATGCCGCATGCTGTCGCGCCTGAGCGCCCTGTTGATGGTCCCTGCCGTGGTCCTGGGGGTGCTGGCCGTCGGCGCGGCACCCGCCCGGGCCGAGCCCGCCGGCGCACCCGGCTCGCTCACCGGCTACGGGTTCGACGCCTGCCAGGCGCCGAGCCAGCAGGTGATGGACGCGTGGTGGCAGGCCTCGCCGTACTCCGCCGTCGGCGTCTACATCGGCGGCAGCAACCGCGTGTGCAAGGACCAGCCCGAGCTCACGGCGGCGTGGGTCGCGCAGCAGCGGCGCACCGGCTGGCACCTGATGCCGGTCCAGGTGGGTCCCCAGGCCAGCTGCTCGGGGTACGCGGACAGGATGTCCTCCGACCTCGCCACGGCGAGGCAGCAGGGCGCGGCCGAGGCCGGGATCGCGGTCGGCAGCGCCCAGGCTCTCGGGATCGGCCGGGGTAGCACCCTCTACTACGACCTGGAGGACTACGACCTGGCGCCCAACGACTGCCGGCAGGCGGCGCTGAGCTTCATGTCCGGCTGGACCGACGGGTTGCACGGCCTGGGCTACCGCTCGGGCGTCTACTCCAACATCGCAGCCGCCATCACCTCGCTCGACCTCGCGGACCGGGTCTCGCACGGCGACTACACGATGCCCGACGACATCTGGTTCGCCTGGGCCAACGGACTGGCCGACGCCGAGACGGACAGCCGGGTGCTGAGCGAGGAGTGGGACGACCACCAGCGGATCCACCAGTACGCCCTGGACCAGCCGCAGAGCTGGGGTGGCTACCCGCTGACCATCGACGTCAACTGGCTGGATGTCGGCAAGGGCTCGGTGGGCACGCCGACCAAGCCGCTGTGCCGCGGCGTCGACGTCGACCTGCGTCGCTACGGCGTCCTGCGGGCCGGGTCGCGCGGCCCTGCGGTCGCGGCGGCGCAGTGCCTGCTGCGCAAGCTGCACCTCTACGCCGGCACCCCCAGTGGGAAGTACGACGCCCGCACGGTCAGGGCCGTCAAGAAGGCCCAGCGCAAGCTCCACCAGCCGCAGACCGGCAAGCTGACCCGCCACACCTGGGTCGCCCTGCTGGCCAAGGGCCAGCAGCCGCTGCTGAAGGTCGGCTCCACCGGTGACCCGGTCCGCCGGCTGCAGCGCTCGCTGACGGCCGCGCTGGGCAAGCGCGTGCCCGTGGACGGCGCGTTCTCCAAGACCACCGAGCGGGCGGTGAAGCGCTACCAGCGCAAGGCCCACCTCGCCGACACCGGCGTGGTGACCGCGGAGGTCTGGGACCGCCTGGACAGCGGTCGGTAGTCGAGCCGCGGAGGACCGGGCTCAGTCGCAGGTGTCGCAGCGGCCGGTGGGCAGCAGCTCCATGTAGCAGGTGGGGCAGGTCAGCACCGGCCGCGCGGCGACGGCGGCCTTGCGCAGGCGGGCGCGGGTGGCGGCGAGCTGCGGGACCAGCGCCGAGGTGCCGCCGTCGGCGGGCAGGTCGGAGGCCTCGAAGTAGCGGTAGCAGGCCAGCCGCTCCTTGGCCGCGTGGTCGTCGGCGTCCTCAGGTGCGGTCCCGGTCAGCTCCAGCACGAGCGCGGCGTACGACGTCCCGACGCTCGCGTCGCGGTTGACGCACAGCGAGGACAGCAGCGGCTCGTCGCGGGAGGCGCACTCGCGGGAGACGGCGGCGAGCACCTCGTCGATCCAGTAGTGGGTGCGGCGCTCGGTGTGCACGCCGCTGCGCTCCTGGACCTCGGCGGCGAGCTCCTTGTGGGTGACCACCGAGCGGTAGGTGCCGGCGGCCTCGACCAGGACGGTCCGAGCGGCCACGGCCCACGCGTCGCGGGCCTCGTCGGGTCCGAGCTCGGCAGCGTCGACGGTCTCTTGCGTGTTCTCACTGAGCTCGGTCACGCCCTAGTGCACCACGCCGGGCGGGATCGGCGCGCATCGGTGCCTGCCCCAGGCCGGACCCCGGTCCGGTTCTCGAGGCCGGCCCGTATCGTCTGGCCCATGGGCGAGACGATCGAGATCCAGGCCGCCGAGGGCCAGGCAGAGGCCTACCTGACCGGGACCCCGGGGGACCCGGGCGTGCTGTTCTACGTCGACGCGATCGGGCTGCGTCCCCAGATCGAGGCGATGGCGGACCGGATCGCGGGGTGGGGCTACGTCGTCCTGGCGCCGCACGTCTTCTACCGCGACGGCAGCGCCGCGGAGCTGGCGCCGCAGGGCGACCTGCGCGACGCGGGAGCGCGCGAGGAGTTCTTCGCCAGCCTCGGTGACCGCATCCCCGCCTACACCCCGGACCGTTCCGAGCCGGACGCCGAGGCCTGGATGGGTGAGCTGCGCAAGCACGCGGGAGAGGGTCCCGTCGGGGTGACCGGCTACTGCATGGGTGCGCGGCTGGCGGTGCGGACCGCCGGGCAGTTCCCCGGCACCGTGGCCGCGGTCGGCGGCTTCCACGGCGGCGGGCTGGTCACCGACGGCGAGGACAGCCCCCACCTGGCGATCCCGGGCAGCACCGCGGCGTACGTCTTCGGGCACGCCGACCAGGACCAGTCGATGCCGCCCGAGCAGGTGGCCGCGCTTGGTGAGGTGCTCGCCGGAGCGGGTCGCCCGCACCTCAACGAGGTCTACGAGGGCGCCTCGCACGGCTACACGATGGCCGACACCTCGGTCTACCAGGAGGCGGGCGCCGAGCGTCACTACCGCGAGCTCGAGTCACTCCTCGGGCGCACGCTGCGCTGACCTCTGCGCGGGGAGCGTCAGTCGATCCGGGGCAGCTCGGAGGCCTTGCCGGTGAAGTGCGCCGGCCGCTTCTCCAGGAACGCCGCCACGCCCTCCTTGCCGTCCGCGACCGAGGTCCAGAAGACGGCGAGCGAGTCCGACAGGTGCGCCTCGAGCGGCTCCGTCGAGCCGGCGTGGCGGTAGAGCAGCCGCTTGGCCAGGCCCAGCGCGACCGGTGAGCGGCCCTTCACGAAGGACCGGGCCAGCTCCTGCGCGGCCGGGAGCAGCTCGTCGGGCGGGTGCACCGACCGGAGCAGCCGGCCCGCGAGCGCGGCGTCGGCGGTGAGGATGTCGGCGGCGTAGACCCACTCCAGCGCCTGCTGCAGGCCCACGATGCGGGGCAGGAACCACGACGACGCGGCCTCGGGCGTGATCCCGATCCGGCCGAAGACGAAGCCGATGCGGGCCTCGGTCGAGGCCATCCGGATGTCCATCCCGAGCGTCATCGTCGCGCCGATGCCCACGGCCGCGCCGTTGATCGCCGCGATCACCGGCTTGGGCAGCGCGTGGATGGCCAGCGTCACCCGGCCGCCGGTGTCGCGCAGGCCGTCGTGGTACGGCGGCTCGTCGTAGTGGGCGCGGAACTCCTCCGGCGAGGGGGCCAGCGACTCGTCGAGGCCGAAGACGTTGCCCTCGCTCGAGAGGTCCATGCCGGCGCAGAAGGCCCGTCCGGCACCGGTCACCACCACGGCGCGCACGTCGTCGGAGCGGGCGTCGGTGAGGAAGAACCGCTCGAGCTCGCGGGCCATCGTCAGGTCGAAGGCGTTGAGCTGGCCGGGCCGGTCGAGGGTCAGGGTCGCGACCCCGTCCTCGTCGAGGTCGACCGAGAGGGTCTCGTAGAGGGAGAGGCTCACTTCACGCCCACCAGCCCGGACGAGAGGCACAGCTTGGCCGTGACGTCGTCGGTCTTGTCGTCCTTGATGTCGCTGAACAGCTGGTCCGCGAGCTCCTGGTCCAGCGCCGTGGCCGAGCCGTTGGTGAGCGGCACGGTGCACAGGAGCCCGTCCTTCCCGCCGACCTTGGCCATGGCGGTGGCCCACAGCACGGCGCGCTGAGGACCCATGCCGTCGCCGAAGGTGAAGAAGTCGGGCATCGCGTTGTTGAGCCGCCAGTAGCGGACCGGGTTCAGCACCGACCAGGGCGAGAGCACCTTGTGCCCGATGGCCGAGACCACCTCGCGCTGGTTGCGTACCCGGTCCAGGTCGCCGAGCGTCTGGGCGTGCCGGGAGCGGCTGTAGGCCAGCGCCGTCTTGCCGTCGACGTCCTGGCAGCCCTTCTTGACGTCGAGCCCGGCGTCCTTGTCCTTGAAGTCGTCCTTGGGACAGATCTCGATGCCGCCGACCGCGTCGACGATCCCGACCACGCCACCCATGCCGATCTCGACGAACTGGTCGATGCGGATCCCGGTGAGGTTCTCCACGGTCTTCACCAGCAGCGGGGCCTTGCCGTAGACGTAGGCCGCGTTGATCTTTCCGGTGCCGTGCCCGGGGATGTCGACCTCGAGGTCGCGGGGGATCGACATCAGCAGGTTGGGGCCTGAGCCGGTGTGCAGCAGCATGATCGTGTCGGTGCGGCTGCCGGCCGCGCCGCCGGTGTGCAGGTCCTTGCGCTCCTCCTTGGACAGACCCTTGCGGGAGTCGCTGCCGACCATGAGGTACGTCGTCCCGGGCTGGTCCCCGGGCCGGTCCCCGCTGGGCTCGAAGCTGACCTGGTCGACCTTGTTCCACGCCACGATCGGCACGGCGACGAGGTAGACCAGCCAGAGGAGCAGGAGGAGGAAGACGTAGCGGACCCGGAAGCGCCAGCGGCGGCCACCGCTGCCGGACGACGAGCCCGACGGCGGCTGGACCGGTGGGGCCACCGGGGGCGGCGTCGGGCGGGAGGTGGGCTGGCCCTGGTAGCCGGGGCGCGGCTGGGCGCGCATCACCCGGGTCTCCTCGGGTCGGGGGGCGGAGGGCCGCTGCTGGCGCGGGACCGGACGGGTGGCTTGGGGGTCCTCGGGCGGCTTCCCGCCCTTGCCGTAGAGCCAGGTGTAGTCGGGTCCGTCCTCGGGACCGCCGCTCCGGGGACGATCAGGCATGCCCGGGACGCTACCGTGCGGGGCATGAGCGACCCGGCTCCTCGGCCCCCGTCGTACGGGCGGGTCTCGCTCGGGATCGTGATGTCGGCGCGGGAGGCGAACCTGCTCGGCAACATCCACGGCGGCGAGATCGTCAAGCTGGCCGACTCCACGGCCGGCGCGGTCGCCCAGCGGCACAGCGGCGGCCCCGCGGTCACCGCGGCGCTGGACGAGATGGCGTTCCTGGCGCCGGTGCACGTGGGCGACATCGTCCGGACCTACTCCCAGGTCAACTGGGCCGGCCGCTCCTCGATGGAGGTCGGCGTACGCGTCGAGGCCCAGCCCTGGAACGACCCCTCCAGCGTGGTGCTGCACGTGGCCTCGGCGTACTTCGTCTTCGTGGCCATCGACGCCGAGGGCCACGCCCGCCCGGTCCCGGGGCTGGCGCCGGAGTCGGAGGAGGAGGTGCGCCGGACGCGGGAGGCCGAGATCCGCCGGGCGCACCGGCTGGCCCGCAAGCAGGAGATCGACGCCGGGCGGCACGCCTGACCTGGTGCCGCACCAGGACCGCACGCCTGAGCCGCCGGCCACCCCGCTCCGGCGGCTGGCCCACGGCGACCCCGAGGCTCGCCCGCTGCCGACCGGCACTGACGGTGGCTGAGGTGTGAAGGCGTGCTGCGCCTGAGCCTCGAAGCCGGGTGACCCGGTGCTGCGAGGTGAGCGGGCCCCAGCGCGGGCTGCGGGGGCTTCGAGGCTCGGCCGTGGACGGCCTCGCACCTCAGCCACCGTCGGGCACTGGTCCCCCGAGCGCGCGCCCCGGAGGCTTCGAGGCTCGGCCGTGGACGGCCTCGCACCTCAGCCACCCTCGGCACTGGTCCCCCGAGCGCGCGCCCCGGAGGCTTCGAGGCTCGGCCGTGGACGGCCTCGCACCTCAGCCACCGGAGACCGGCACCGACGGTGGCTGAGGTGTGAAGGCGTCCTGCGCCTGAGCCTCGAAGCTGGGTGCCCCGGTGCTGGGAGGTGAGCAGGTCCCAGCGCGGGCTGTGGAGGCTTCGAGGCTCGGCCGTGGCCGGCCTCGCACCTCAGCCACCGTCGGGCACTGGTCCCCAGAGCGCGCGCCCCGGAGGCTTCGAGGCTCGGCCGTGGACGGCCTCGCACCTCAGCCACCGGAGACCGGCACCGACGGTGGCTGAGGTGCGAAGGCGTCCTGCGCCTGAGCCTCGAAGCCGGGTGACCCGGTGCTGGGAGGTGAGCAGGTCCCAGCACGGGGTGCGGAGGCTTCGAGGCTCGGCCCGTGGCCCGCCTCGCACCTCAGCCATCGACGGGCACGGCAAGCGGGTGCCCACCTCCGGCGCGTCGCGCGCCGATGTGACGCCTGTGACTGGTGATACTGGCGGGGCCCACCTGATCTTCCCCTCAGGAGCATGATGCCCGGCCCTGGCCACCCCGACGGCTCGTCGTCGTCGTACGTCGCGACCTCCGCGACCACGTCCGCGACCGTGCCCGGCTCGACCGCCGACCGCGCGGCGCGGGTGCGGTTCCGGCGGGCGCTGGCGCTGATGACCATGACGCTGGTGCTGCCGGGCAGCGCCCAGCTCGCCTGCGGCAACCGCACGGTCGGGCGCGCGGCGCTGCGGATCTGGTGCGCGCTGCTCGTCGTGGGGGCGGGGTGCCTGCTGGTCGCGGCGGTGCACCACGAGTTCGCGTTCTGGCTGGTCTCCGACCTCGCCGCGCTGCAGACGGTCCGGATCGCGATGATGCTGCTCGCCATCGGTTGGGCGCTGCTGTTCTTCGACGCCTGGCGGATCGGGCAGCCGCTGTCGCTGCGCATGGGTCACCGCCGGGCCGCGATCGGGATCAACGCCATCCTGTGCTTCTCGGTGGCCTCGGTGCTGCTGTTCGGTGCCCACCTCGTCGGGGTGCAGCGCGACTTCATCCAGACCATGTTCGGGTCCGGCGACGCGACCGGGGCCCACGACGGCCGCTACAACGTGCTGCTGATGGGCGGTGACTCCGGCGACGACCGCTGGGGGCTGCGACCGGACTCGCTGACGGTGGCCAGCATCGACGCGCGGACCGGTCGGACCGTGCTGATCTCGCTGCCCCGCAACATGCAGAACTTCCCCTTCGCCAAGGGCTCGGTGATGCACCAGCAGTTCCCGAAGGGCTTCGACTGCGAGCACTGCATGCTCAACGGCGTCTACACCTGGGCCCTGGACAACAAGGAGCTGTTCGGGAAGTCCAAGGACCCCGGCACCGACGCCACGATCATGGCGGTCGAGGGCATCACCGGGCTGAAGATCAACTACTGGGCGATGGTGAACCTCAAGGGGTTCCGCAGCCTGGTCGACGCGGTCGGCGGCGTCACGCTCAACGTCCGCTCGCGGATCCCGATCGGCGGCCTGGGCTCCGACGTCTACGACTACATCGAGCCGGGCCGGCAGAAGCTCAGCGGCTTCCAGACCCAGTGGTACGCGCGGGCCCGGGACGGCTCCGACGACTACTCCCGCATGGCGCGCCAGAAGTGCATCATGGGCGCGATGCTCGACCAGCTCGACCCCAAGGTCGTGCTCAAGAACTTCCAGCAGATCGCCACCGCGTCCTCGGCCCTGCTGACCACGAGCATCCCGGCCAGCGAGGTCGACCGGTTCATCGGCCTGGCGCTGCAGGCGAAGTCGCAGAAGATCTCGACGCTGTCCATCGTCCCGCCCGTCTTCGACACCTACCAGCCCGACGCGAAGCTGATCCGGCAGAAGGTGGCCGAGGCGATCGACACCGCCGAGGGCAACGCGCCCAAGACGGCGCCGAGCGCGGACGCCGGCAAGCCGGCCAAGGGCCCGAAGAAGCCGCCCGCCGAGGTCACCGGTGGTTCGGTGGGCTCGCTGCACGACGGGTACGCCGCCAACGAGGCGCAGGACCTGCAGTCCGCCTGCTGAGGCGCGAAGTCCTCGCCACCGTGGTGGCGCCGCCGGTGCGTCGGTGCGGCGATCTAGGGTGTTCCGCAAGATGTCCACCCCGACCGTGCTCGCCGTCGACGGCAACTCGCTCCTGCACCGGGCCTTCCACGCCTCGGCCCGGACGATGTACCGCACGCCCGACGGCGTCCAGGGCTGGGCGGTCCGGGGACTGCTGAGCCAGCTGGTGGCCGCGGTCGACCGCGTGTGCGCCGACGCGGTCGTGGTCGGCTTCGACGACCGCGGCAACAGCAGCCGCAAGCGCCGCTGGCCGATCTACAAGGCACAGCGGGCGCCCAAGCCCGAGAGCCTGGAGCGCCAGCTGGACCTTGCCGTCGAGGTCCTGCGCGACCTCGGCGTCTGCGTCGTGGTGCCCGAGGGGCTGGAGGCCGACGACGTGCTGGCCAGCGTGGCCGCCCAGGCGCCGGCCCTCGGCGCCCAGACGGTGGTCGCCACCTCCGACCGCGACAGCTTCGCGCTCATCGACCAGCACACCCGGATGCTGCGGATCCTCAACGGCGGGGTCGACGCCTCGCCCCTGCTCGACCCCGAGCGGCTGGCCATGGTCACCGGCGTGCGGCCCACGCAGTACCTCGACCTGGCCGCGCTGCGCGGCGACAGCTCCGACAACCTGCCCGGGGTGACCGGCTTCGGCGCCAAGACCGCCGTGAAGCTGCTGCAGGCCCTCGGGTCGGGCCAGGCGGCGTTCGACGACGCGGCCGCCGGCGGCGAGCAGTGCACCGCAGCCGTCGGGAAGGCGCGGGCCCGGGCGCTGGCGGCCCCGGAGGCCAAGGAGCGGTGGCTGTTCAACCGCGAGGTGATGGCCATGGTCACCACGGCCGAGCTCGGGCTCGACCTCGCCGGTGGGTGCGGCCGGGTCCCGCTCGACGAGGAGGCCGTGCGGGCGACGTACTCCCGCTTCGAGCTGCACGTGCCGACCGCGATCCGGGCGCTGACCCTGCGCGAGCCCACGCGGACGGTCACCCAGCCCTACGTCGACCCGCGCTGGAAGGCCGCCCCGCAGCCCCGGCCCGGTCCGCTGCCCAAGCTGATCCCGGCCCCGACCGGCCCGGCCTACGTCCAGGAAGCCCTGTTCTGAGACCGTGGCACCGTGACTGACCAGCACGGGCGCCGCATCGTGGCCGTGGTCGTCACCTTCAACCGGCTCGACATGCTGCGGCGCCAGCTCGCGCGGCTGGCCGAGGTCCCCGAGCTCGACGAGGTCCTGGTCGTCGACAACGCCTCGACCGACGGCACAGGCGCCTGGCTGCGCAGCCAGCCGGTCACCTCCGAGACGCTGTCGACCAACACCGGCGGGGCCGGCGGCTTCAGCCACGGCCTGGCCCGAGCCGTCGCGTCGGGCGCCAACCTGGTCTGGCTGATGGACGACGACGGCCTGCCGGAGCGCGACTGCCTCGGGCTGCTCCTGGCCCGCGACGACCTCGACTTCTGGGGACCGGCGGTGCTGGCCACGCAGGACCCCGACCGGCTCTGCTTCCCCATCCGGCTGCCGGGCGGCACCACCGTGGTCCACGAGATGGCCGCGGTGCAGAAGGCCGCCCGGGACGGGCTGATCGAGGGTGTGCTCATCCCGTTCAACGGCGTCCTGGTCACCCGCGCGCTGGTCGAGCGCATCGGCGTCCCGCGGGCGGAGTTCTTCATCTGGGGCGACGACGTGGAGTACCTCTGGCGGGCCGAGGAGGCCGGCGCCCGGATCGCCACCGTGGTCGAGGCGCGGGTCCTCCACCCCGCCACCGACGACCTGGGCACGCCCATGATGTTCGGCCGCACGACCTACAACCACAGCCCCAGCGACCTCAAGCACTACTGCATGGCCCGCAACAACACCGTCAACCTGCGCCGCTACCGCGGGTGGCCCCACGTGCTGATGTTCTGGGTCAAGACGCTGTGGTTTTACACCCTGACCCGGCCGTCGGCGCGGCGGCTGCCGATGAGCGCGCGCGCCGCCTGGGCGGGTCTGCGCGGCGACTTCACCGGCCACCAGCGGTACCTCCGGTGAGCGCCGAGACCGTGGCCGTCGTCGTGGTGACCTACAACCGGGCCGCCCTCCTGACCCGGATGCTGGCCGGCCTGGCCGCCCTCGACCGGCGGCCCGACACGGTGATCGTGGTCGACAACGCCAGCACCGACCACACCGCCACGGTGCTCGAGGCGGTCCACGACCTGCCGCTGCAGGTGATCCGGCCCGAGGAGAACCTCGGCGGCTCCGGCGGCTTCCACCTCGGCGTGCAGGCCGCGCACGAGCAGGGCTACGACCGGATCTGGCTGCTCGACGACGACGTCGTGCCGGCACCCGACTGCCTCAGCGTGCTGCTGGCGGTCGACGACCACCTGGCCGACTGCCTCATGGTGGTCCGCGAGGACCTGCGCGGCCAGCTGGTCGAGAAGGCCGCGCTCCGGTTCGACCTGCGCAACCCGCTGCGGATCAAGCCCAAGACCGCGATGGTCGAGACGACGTACGGCACCCGCGCCGCGATGCCCGCGCTGGTGGAGCTGGAGAACATCCCCTTCGAGGGCTTCCTCGTCCGCCGCCGCGTGGTCGACGCCATCGGCCTGCCGGACCCCAGCTTCTTCATCTTCTACGACGACGTCGACTTCGCCCTGCGCGCCCGGCGCGCGGGCTTCCACATCTACGCCGTCCGCGACGCGGTCCTCGTCCGCCAGCTCGACTTCGACCAGCAGCACGACCTGGGCGGGTGGAAGGGCTACTACATGTACCGCAACCTGTTCACCGTCCACCTGCGCTACGGCGAGAACGCCCTGGTCCGGGCCAAGCCCTGGCTGATCGCCGCCGGCGTGGTCGCGCTCTCCCCGCTGCGCGGCGGCCGGGCCGAGGCGCGCAACGTGCGGCGCGCGCTGAAGGACGCCCGTGCCGCCCACCACTGAGCCGGTCACCCGCGAGCCACCGCCGCTGCGGGGCCGGGTCTTCTCCACCCAGGACTGGCGCGACCTGACCTTCCTGCACTGGGCGGTCGACCCCGAGCGGGTGGCGCCGCTGCTGCCGGCGGGCATCCGGCCCGACGTCCTCGACGGCCGGACCTACGTCGGGCTGGTGCCGTTCCGCATGGTCGGGGTCACCATCGGGCGCCGCCCCCGCCTTCCCTACGTCGGCACCTTCCTCGAGACCAACGTCCGGCTCTACACCGTGGACGGCACCGGCCGCCGCGGCGTGGTCTTCCTCAGCCTCGACACCGACCGGGCGCTGGCCGTGCCCGCCATCCGGGCCGCCATCGGCGCGCCGTACCGCTGGGCCCGGATGCGGTACCGGCGCGACGGCGACCGGGTGACCTACGAGGCCCGCCTGCGCCGGCTCGGACCGCGTCCGGCCAGCCGGGTGGTGGTCCGGGTCGGGCCGCCCCGCGAGGCCACGCCGCTCGACGACTTCCTCACTGCCCGGTGGGGCGCGCACGTGCGGCACCTCGGTCGGACGTCCTACGTGCCCAACACGCACGAGCCCTGGCCGCTGCGGGAGGCCACGGTCCTCGAGCTCGACGACCAGCTCGTCGCCTCGGTGGGGCTGCCCGGCCTGACCGACGCCCCGCCGGACCACGTGGCCTTCAGCGAGGGCGTGCACGCGGAGTTCGGCCCGCCCCGCGACGTCCGGCGGCCGCGCTGACCTTCCCGGGTTGCGGGGCTTCGAGGCTCAGGCGCTGCACGCCTTCGCACCTCAGCCACCGTCGGGTCGCTGCGCGCCTTCGCACCTCAGCCACCGTCGGGAGTCTCTGCCGGGCGCTGGGCAGGGAAGGCGGTCGAGGTCCAGAGTGGGTGCGTGACCGACCGAGACCGAGCCCTGCCCGTGGCCGTCGAGCACGTCGAGCGGTGGCTGGCCTCGCTCGAGGACCGGCCGGTGCCGCCCCAGGCGCAGGTCGAGGAGATCGTCGAGCGGCTCGGCGCGGCGCTGCCCGAGGGCCCGCAGGACGCTGCTGCGGTGGTCGAGCACCTCGCGACGGCCTGCGAGCCGGGACTGACCGCCATGCCGTCGGGACGCTTCTACGGGATGGTCATCGGCGGGTCGCACCCGGCGGCGCTGGCCGCCGACTGGCTGGTCAGCGCCTGGGACCAGAACGCCGGCCTGGCCCGCCTCACGCCGGCGGCCACCGCCACGGAGCAGATCGCCAGCGCCTGGCTGCTGGAGCTGCTCGGCCTGCCGGCGGGCAGCGCGGTCGGCTTCGTCACCGGCGGCACGATGGCCAACTTCACCTGCCTGGCCGCCGCCCGCGACGAGGTGCTGCGGCGCGCCGGCTGGGACCTCGCCGAGCGCGGGCTGACCGGCGGCCCCGGCGTACGGGTCCTCGTGGGGGAGGAGCGGCACGACACCATCGACCTGGCGCTGCGCTACCTCGGCCTGGGGGCGCCCGAACCGGTCCGGGCCGACGACCAGGGCCGGCTGGACGCGGGTGCGCTCGCCGAGGCGCTGGCCGGTCACGACGGCCCGACGGTGGTCTGCCTCCAGGCCGGCAACGTCCACTCGGGTGCCTACGACCCCTTCGCCGAGGCCATCGAGGTCGCGCACCGGCACGGTGCCTGGGTGCACGTCGACGGCGCTTTCGGCCTGTTCGCCGCCGCCGCGCCGGCCCACCGCCACCTCACCGCCGGCTTCGAGGGCGCCGACTCCTGGGCCACCGACGCGCACAAGACGCTGAACGTGCCCTACGACTGCGGCATCGCGATCGTGCGCGACCCCGCCGCGGTCCGCGCGGCGATGGGCATGCACGGCGACTACCTGATCCAGGACGCTGCCGGCGACCCGTTCGAGAAGGTGCCCGAGCTCTCGCGGCGGGCCCGCTCCATCCCGGTGTACGCCGTGCTGGCCGCGCTCGGGCGCAGCGGGGTGGCCGACCTGGTCGAGGGGATGGCCGGTCACGCGGCGGCGTTCGCCAGCGGGATCGCCGAGATCCCGGGCGCCGAGGTGCTCAACGACGTGGTCTTCACCCAGGTGTGCACCAGCTTCGGGAGCGACGAGCGCACGCGCGAGGTGGTGGCCCGGCTCCTCGAGGAGGGCGAGGCGTGGATGAGCGGCTCGCTGTGGCGCGGGCGGGCGGTGCTCCGCATCTCGGTGAGCAACTGGTCGACCACGCCGAGTGACGTTCGTCGCAGCCTCGACGCACTGGCCCGGGCCGCGGGCGCGCCGAATCGAGCGGACGTCACCCCATCCGTAGACTGATTTGTCGTGTCGTCCGAGAACTCGCTGCCTGATCTCGTCGTCGTCGGCTCCGGGTTCTTCGGGCTGACGATCGCCGAGCGCTGCGCGAACGACCTCGGCCTGCGGGTGCTGGTCCTCGAGCGGCGCCACCACCTCGGCGGCAACGCCTACAGCGAGCGCCACCCCGAGACCGGCATCGAGGTGCACAAGTACGGCGCGCACCTCTTCCACACCTCCAACGAGAAGGTGTGGGAGTACGCCAACCGGTTCACCACGTTCACCGGCTACCAGCACCGCGTCTTCGGCAAGTACCAGGGGCAGGTCTACTCGCTGCCGATGAACCTGGCGCTGATCAACCAGTTCTTCGGCAAGAGCCACACCCCGCAGGAGGCGCGCGAGCTGATCGCCAGCCAGGCCGCGGAGTTCCGGACCGACGAGGTCACCAACCTCGAGGAGAAGGCGATCAGCCTGATCGGCCGGCCGCTGTACGAGGCCTTCATCAAGGGCTACACCGCCAAGCAGTGGCAGACCGACCCGACCGAGCTGAGCGCGGACATCATCACGCGCCTCCCCGTCCGCTACACCTTCGAGAACGGCTGGTTCAGCGACACCCACGAGGGCCTGCCCACCGACGGCTACACCGCCTGGCTGACCCGGATGGCCGACCACCCGAACATCGAAATCCGGCTCGACACCGACTTCTTCACCGTCGCCGACGACTACAAAGGCAAGGTCCCGATCGTCTACACCGGCCCGGTCGACGAGTACTTCGGAAACTCCGAGGGGCGACTGTCCTGGCGCACCGTGGACCTCGAGGAGTCGGTCGAGGACGTCGACGACTTCCAGGGCACGGGCGTGGTCAACTACAACGACCGCGAGGTGCCGTTCACGCGCATCATCGAGTTCAAGCACTTCCACCCCGAGCGTGTGCGCACCCACCTCCCCGGCAAGACCGTGATCGTGCACGAGTACTCGCGGTTCGCCGAGGAGGGCGACGAGCCCTACTACCCCATCAACACCGCCGAGGACCGCGCCAAGCTGCTGAAGTACCGCGAGCTGGCCCAGCAGGAGCCGATGGTCGTCTTCGGCGGCCGGCTCGGGACCTACCAGTACCTCGACATGCACATGGCCATCGGCTCCGCTCTGTCCACCTACGAGAACAAGCTCCGGCCGCACTTCGCCGAGGGCGCCGAGCTGAAGTCCGGGGGAGTGGACCAGTGACCGAGCCGACCACGCCGAGCACGCCGAGCACGCCGCCCAAGGTGACCACCAGGCGCCGTACGACCAAGAAGGCCGCGGCGGCCCCTGCGCACCGCGCGGAGACCAACCGTCGCGTGCTGCAGCGCCAGATCATGCCGCTGGACCGCGACTTCGACGTCTTCGCGCTCTACGTCGACCCCGAGGACGTCTCCCTCGACGCCGACAAGTACGAGATCGGCGGCACCAAGGCGGCCAAGGACCTCAACAACGCCGCCATCCGGCAGTCCACCTCCACCGGGCGCAGCATCCACCCCGAGCAGATCGAGTCCCGCACGGCGCTGCGGGTCCGCTCCGGCGAGCGGCTGTCCTTCGGCACCTACTTCAACGCCTTCCCGGCGTCGTACTGGCGCCGCTGGACCGTGGTCCAGGACGTCCGGCTGACCGTGGAGGTCTCCGGCCGCGGCACGACGCTGATCGTCTACCGCTCGCTGGCCAACGGCCGCTCCCAGCGCGTCGACTCGGCCACCACGGGCTCCGAGGCCAAGGGCACCTTCGTCTTCGACCTGACGCTCAAGCCGTTCGTCGACGGCGGGTGGTACTGGTACAACGTCGTGGCCGGCGACGACGACGCCGTGGTGGAGTCCGCGGAGTGGTCGGCGGAGGTCCCCGAGGACCTGGTGGCCCACGGCACCGCCGACATCGCGATCACCACGATGAACCGGCCCGACTTCTGCGCCAAGCTGCTGACCCAGATCGGCACCGACGAGCTGCTCAGGCCCTACCTGGACACCGTGATGGTGATGGAGCAGGGCACCCAGAAGGTCGCCGACTCGGAGTTCTTCGCCGAGGCCCAGGCCTCGCTCGGCGACAAGCTGCGGATGATCGAGCAGGGCAACCTCGGCGGCTCCGGCGGCTACGCCCGCGGGCAGCTGGAGTCGGTGCGCAAGGGCACCGCGACGTACGCCCTGATGATGGACGACGACGTGGTCTGCGAGCCCGAGGGCATCATCCGGGCGATCACCTTCGGCGACCTGGCCCGCCGCCCCACCATCGTGGGCGGCCACATGTTCAGCCTCTACAACAAGTCCGAGCTGCACAGCTTCGGCGAGATCGTGCAGCCGTGGCGGTTCTGGTGGATGACGCCGCTCGACGGCTTCAGCCGCTGGGACCTCTCGGCCCGCAACATCCGGTCCTCGCGCTGGCTGCACAAGCGGGTCGACGTCGACTTCAACGGCTGGTTCATGTGCCTGATCCCGCGCGTGGTGATGGAGGAGGTCGGCCTCTCGCTGCCCCTCTTCATCAAGTGGGACGACGCGGAGTACGGCCTGCGGGCCAAGGCGGCCGGCTACCCCACGGTGACCTTCCCGGGCGCGGCGGTCTGGCACGTGCCGTGGACCGACAAGAACGACGCGCTCGACTGGCAGGCCTACTTCCACGTGCGCAACAGGTTCGTCACGGCGCTGCTGCACTCGCCGTACCCGCGCGGCGGCCGGCTGATCCGCGAGGACCTCAACCACACCATCGCCCACCTGGTCTCCATGCAGTACTCCACGGTGGAGATCCGCCACCAGGCGCTCGAGGACGTGCTGGCCGGGCCGGAGGTGCTGCACGCGATGCTGCCCACCCGGCTCTCCGAGGTGAACGCGCACCGCAAGCAGTTCACCGACGCCCAGCTCGAGGCCGACCGCGAGGCGTTCCCCGAGGTGCGGCGCAAGAAGCCGCCGCGCAAGGGCCGCGACACCGTCGAGGTCCCGGGCCGCATGGCCCAGCTGGTCACCGCCGGCCTCTCGCCGATCCGCCACCTGCGCAAGGCCCGCGACCTGTCGCGGGAGTTCCCCGAGGTGGAGGTCCGCGCGGTGGACGCCAAGTGGTACCGCCTGGCCTCCTACGACTCCGCCGTGGTGTCGATGAACGACGGCACCTCCGCGGCGCTGTACAAGCGCGACCCCGAGAAGTTCCGCGAGCTGGTCAAGAAGACGGCCGACCTGCACCAGCGCCTAGCGCGGGAGTGGCCGCAGCTGGCCGCGCAGTACCGCGCCGCGCTGCCCGACGTCACCTCGCCCGAGGCCTGGGAGCAGACCTTCCGTCCCTGGACCGACTCCGA
>CAZEPK010000001.1:0-19018 GCA_964514085.1 uncultured Nocardioides sp. | reverse complement strand
CCCCCGGCCACGACGGGGACTCGGTCTCCGTGCGCCACGACTTGGCCCACGTGCCGCTGGTCGACCCCTCGCAGAAGGGTGGGCTGGTCGGCGTCCTGCGGCGCCGCTACCTGCTCTCGCTGATGGTCAAGCGGGAGCTGCGGGCCCGCTACATCGGCTCGAAGATGGGGCTGGCCTGGTCCTACATCAACCCGTTCACGCGCTTCCTGACGTTCTACTTCGTCTTCGGGATCATCCTGGGCCGCGGGCAGATCCCGCACTTCGCCATCCACCTCTTCGCTGGCATGGTGGTGGTCAACCTGTTCACGGAGTCGTTCAACTCCGGCACCAGGTCGATCATGCAGAACAAGGCGATCGTGCAGAAGATGCCGCTGCCGCGGGAGATCTTCCCGATCTCCTCGATGCTGGTCTCGCTCTACCACACGGGCCCGCAGCTGGTGATCCTGATCGGCGCCTGCCTGGTGACCGGCTCGTTCTCGCCGGACCCCGTCGGGCTGCTCGCCGCGCTGATGGCGTTCGTGATCGTCATCCTGCTCGGCACCGGCATGGGGCTGATGTTCTCGGCGATCAACGTGATGTACCGCGACTGGACGCGCGTGGTGCAGATCTTCACCAACATGCTGCCCTTCAGCGTGCCGATGATGTACCCCTTCACCCTGGTCCACAAGCGGTTCGACCCGTTCCCGCTCCTCGAGCACCTCTACCTCTTCAACCCGGTGACCGAGGCGGTCCTGCTGATGCAGCGGGCCTTCTGGATCACCACGATCAGCCCGGCCGACGCCAAGACCGCCGGCGCCGAGTGGAACTTCCAGCCCGGGCTCGACGTGAACTTCCCGCCGCACCTGCTCGAGCGCGGCCTGGTCTTCATCGTGGTCGCCATCGCCTTCCTCGCGTTCAGCCAGTGGGTCTTCACCCGGCTGGACGACAAGGTCCCGGACAGGTTGATCTGATGGTCACGTCGATCGAGGTGGACCACGTCTCCAAGCAGTTCTCCAAGCACTACCAGCGCACGCTGAAGCAGACGCTGGTGGCTAAGCTCAACGGCCGGAAGATCAAGGACACCTTCTGGGCCCTCGACGACGTGTCGTTCAACGTCGAGCAGGGCGAGTCCATCGGCATCATGGGGCTCAACGGGTCGGGCAAGAGCACGCTGCTCAAGCACATCATGGGCGTGATGAACCCGACCTCCGGCCAAGTCCGGACCCGCGGCAGGGTCTCGGGGCTCATCGCCACCGGCGCCGGGTTCCATCCCGAGATGACCGGCCGCGAGAACATCTACATGAACGCCGCCATCCTCGGCATGACCGCCGAGGAGACCGACGCCAAGTTCCCCGCGATGGCCGAGTTCGCCGACATCGGCGACTTCATGGACACCCCGGTCGGCAACTACTCCTCGGGCATGTCGGCCCGCCTGGGCTTCTCCGTGGCCGTGCACGTCGACTGCGACGTCTTCATCGCCGACGAGGTCCTCGCGGTGGGCGACCAGCCCTTCAAGCGCAAGTGCATGAAGAAGATGCAGGAGATCCGCGACAGCGGCGTCACCCTCTTCTACGTCAGCCACGCGGCGCCGTCCGTGCGCAAGATGTGCGACCGCGTGATCGTCCTCGAGAAGGGCCGCGTGGGCTACGACGGCGAGGTCGACGCCGGCATCACCTACCTGCACTACGACGACGATGACGACGGCGGCGACGAGGCCGCCGTGCTCGGCTCCGAGATTTAGTCCGGCGGCTCTGATACCCCCGCGAGCTTCGGCCCCCAGTCCGCGGCGACGCTCGCTGGCGCTCGCCGGCGCCTGGCTCGCTGCGCTCGCTCCGGCGCGGTCGCCACGGCCATGAGGGCCGAAGCTCGCCGGGGTAGAGAGCGGGACTTGACAAATCCCAGATAGCCCGGCGTGTCGACTGGCAATTACAGCGGTGTAGTTACTCAGTTCCCCTACCGCCGGCCCTGTGACGCGTGTGAAAGTTGCGCATCGTGTGACCTTCCCCCGCACCAGGAGCACCTCGAATGTCGCCCATGCGCGCCCGCTACGTCACCGCGTGCCAGCAGCTGCTGGCCCTCGGTGTGGTGGTGATGGCGCTGGTCCCGGCGACCCGGGTGGTCTCCCTCGACGTCGTCGGGGTCCAGCCGGGGCAGGGCGCCTCGCAGCCCACCATCGAGGTCTCGCAGGACCAGTCCGCCGGCCGCGCCCGGACCGGCCACGCGCGGGGCGAGCGCGCCCGCCACGACCACCGGAGCCTGCGCAGCGTGCGGGTGGCCGAGCGCGGGGCCGGCTGATCAGCCCAGGCGGCGGGTGACCCGCTCGGACGCGGCGATCGCGTCGAGCCGGACCGGGTCGGCCCCCGTCACGAGGACCAGCGAACCGCTCGAGACGAGCGCTCGCGAGAGGGCGACGACACCTGGTGGGGAAGCCGGGTTCGCCGTCGAGAGGAGCCGGTCGGCGCCGGTGGCAGTCCCAGGACTCCCGGTGCCGGCCGAGCTCCCGTCGAGGAGCGCGGCCTGGGTCAGCGCGCCCTCGACCAGGGCCACGTCGTCCGGCGTCGGGGCGTCGTAGGGCGTGAACGCGTCCGGCTGGCCCCACACCTCCACCCCGACGTCGTGGACCCCCGCAGGCAGCGGCTCGGCGAAGCGGACTCCCATGGGCAGCAGCGAGCAGGCCAGCACCGGCAGCTCGTCGGCCCGCACGGCCCACTCCGCCACGGAGGCCGGCCCGCACACCACCGCCGCAGGCGCGGCGTCCTGGTCAGGGAAGGCCACCGCCAGCCCGGCGGTCCAGGCCGCCCCGAGGAAGACCGGCGCCAGCCAGTGCGACGGCAGGTCCAGCAGCAGCACGTCTCCGCGCTCGAGGTCGTGCTCCTCGACCAGGAGGGAGGCGGCCTTGGCCACCCAGTTGGCGTACGTCGTCACCGACAGCTCGACGCGCTCACCGGTCGTCTCGTCGTACCACGTGAGCAGCGGTCGGCCGGGCTCCCGGCGCAGCTCGACGGCGAGCAGCTCGGCGAAGGTCCGACCGGTGGTGGGCACGGTCAGGAGATCGGCGTGGCCGGGGTGTCGGACCGGCTCAGCTCCTCGTTGATGCGGCTGCTGGAGTCGGCCTTGTGGTCGCCGCCGACGCCGTAGACCATCTGCAGCCCGATCTCCTCGCCCAGCAGGGCCTCGGCGGTCGGCACGGCGTCCTGGTTCGGGTCGCGGTCGCCGCCGTTGCAGAAGAGCAGCTCGGCGTCGGGGTGCTGGGCGCGGACCCGCCGCAGCGAGTCGGCGACCGCAGCGTCCTGGTCCACCGCCACGAAGGCCTCGTCCACGCAGCGGAGCTCGGCCACGATGGCCAGCCGGTCCTCCTCGGTCATGAGGATGCGGCCCTTCTTGAGCAGCTGCTGTTGGTCGTTGTTGACGATCACGACGACGTGCGGGGCCAGCTCGCCCGCGGCCTGGATCATCCGCAGGTGACCGATGTGGATCGGGTTGAAGTACCCGCTCACGATGGCGATGCGCTCGGGAGCCCCCATCACATCGCGTTCGGCTCGGGCGAGTCGGTGTAGGGGTACTTCAGCATGAAGTCCTTCAACGCCGCGCCGCTGGGCTTGCTGCAGTACTGGAAGACGCCGACCTGCTTCGAGGTGTCGGTCTCACCGGAGCCGCCGGCCGACCAGTGCGAGAAGGCGATGTGCATCCCGTCGGGGAACTTCCCGTTCTTGCCCTCCTCCTTCTCGTCGTCGGAGGTCCAGGGCGCGGCGATGAACTTGAAGCGCAGGTTGTCGGAGTCGGAGCGGAACTTGTCCGCGATCCCGTCGATGACGTTGAGCTCCGAGGCGTCGTCGGCGATCGACTCGTCGTACCAGAGGATCGTGTAGCCGTGCTCGAGGTTGTGCACCAGCGCCTCGAGCTCGGGGCGGTCCTTGGCGGTGTAGAACTTGCGGTTGAACGGCGCGGGGGCGGTGCCCTGCTCGTTCCAGTGCGAGCCGAAGGCGACCGGGGCGGTCGTGTAGGTGACCTGCGTACCCGTCGGCACGTGCTGCTGGTTGCCGTCGGCCGGCTTGGTCGTGACCTTGTCGCACACCGAGGCGGGGGCGCCGATCGAGTCGAGCGCGACCTTGTTGAACTTGCGCAGGTCCCACCAGTTCATCACCGGGCGGTACGCCGCCGCGACGACGATCAGGAGCGCGACCGTCGAGCACACACCGACGATGGCGAAGCCGCGCTTGCGCTCGGCGCCCTTCTGCTTCTTGCGGATCTCGTCGATGACCGCCTGGCGGTCGGACCTGCTCGACTTCTTGGCCACGGGTTGGCGCACCTCGGTGTGGTCGGGATGACAGAACGAAGGGCTCCGGAGAGCCCGACGGAGGAGTCTACGGAGTGAGAGGGCGGATCACTGCTTTCTCAGTACCTTCTTCGGGACCTCTGTGGGACGCGCCGTCGAGCACCCATCCGTGCGCGAAGGCGAGCGCCGCCAGCCGCGGGTCCTGCGGCACCGCCAGCCCCTCGCCGGCCGGCTCCGCCGTCGTGCCGAGCGCCCGGGCCACCGCGTGGGCCATCTCCTCCGCGGAGGCCGGCGCCCCGAACGGCGCCTGGTCACCGGGGTGGCCGCCCAGGGCCCGCACCGCCGCCTCGCGGGCGCCGTACCCGAACAGGTCCTCGCCCTCGACCCTGACCAGTGCCAAGGCCCCCGGACCGTCCTCGCCGACGGGCAGCACCAGGTCGGCGCGTCCCCGGACCAGCGCGAACGGCCGGCCGGTCAGCTTGCCCTGGGCCAGCTCCGCCGCGCCGGCCAGCTCGTCGGCCAGGGCGGGGGCGGTGACCGCCAGCTCGTTGCCGTAGGCGTCGGTGCGGCCGGAGTGGTCGTCGAGCACCACGATGCCCGCGGCCCCGATCGCGATGTCGGTCTGGCCGGTGCGCCAGGCCCGGCCCGCGGTGTCGGTCACCACGACGCCGACGTTGGCGCCGGTGCGGGCGTGGACCGCGTGGCGCAGCGCCCGGGCCGTGCCGTCGGGGTCCAGCGGCAGCAGCAGCACGCTGCCGGCCTCGACGTTGGAACCGTCGACGCCGGCCGCCGCCATGGTGAGCCCGAGCCGGGTGCGCACGATCGTGGTCGGCCCGCGGCGCGCGACCACGCGCGCGCCGGGCTCGGCCAGCTCGGCCTCGACGGCCGCGATGCGGTCGGTGCCCGGCACCGAGCGGCCCTCCGCCTTGCTCACGACCTTGCTGGTGACCAGCACGACGTCGCCGTCGGTGGGGGAGAGGGCGGCCACGAGCAGCGCGGCGAGGTCGTCGCCCGCGCGGACCTCGGGGACGCCGTCGGGCGCGAGGACGCTCAGCCCGCCGCCGGTCACGGGACCAGCGCGACCGCTGCGGCCGCCATGGCGGCGGTGGCGTCGTGGTCGGTCATGTACAGCGGTACGGCGGCCGCGGCCAGCCCGGCGTCGTGGAGACCGGGCAGCTGGTCGGCGTCGGACTCGTCGACCAGCCAGCCGTCGAGCACGCCGCCCTCGGACCGGGCGCCGTAGTGGCGACCGACCCCGCCGGCGCTGACCTCGACGCCGATCGCGGTGAGCAGCTGCTCGGCCATCCCGCGCACGTGGCTGGTGCCGATGATCGGCGAGATCCCGACGACCGGGGCGCGGGTGGCGACCAGGGCCTCCCGCACGCGGGGGACGCCGAGGATCGTGCCGACGGACACCACCGGGTTCGAGGGAGGCAGGAGCACCAGGTCGGCGTCGGTGATGGCGTCGATGACGCCGGGCCCGGGCTGAGCGTCGTCGAGCCCGACGAAGACCACGGCCTCGGCGGGCACCTGGGCGCGCAGCCGGACCCAGTACTCCTGGAAGTGCACGACCCGCCGTCCGCTCGGCGACTCCTCGTCCGGGATCGCGATGTGGGTCTCCACGCGGTCGTCGGTCATCGGCAGCAGCCGGACCCCCGGCTCCCAGCGGCGGCACAGCGCCTCGGTCACCTGCGAGAGCGGGTAGCCGGCGTCCAGCATCTGGGTGCGGACCAAGTGGGTGGCCACGTCGCGGTCACCGAGCCCGAACCAGGTGGGCTCCACGCCATACGCCGCCAGCTCCTCCTTCACGCTCCACGTCTCGTCGCGCCGGCCCCAGCCGCGCTCGAGGTCGATGCCCTCGCCGAGCGTGTACATCACGGTGTCGAGGTCGGGGCAGACCTTGAGGCCGTGCACCCACAGGTCGTCGGCGGTGTTGGCGACCACGGTGACCTCGGCGTCGGGCGCCACCCCGGGCAGCCGGCCCGCCGCGATGCCGTGGAGGAGGCCCTGCAGGAACTTCGCGCCACCCATCCCGCCGGAGAGGACGGTGAGGCTCCGGAGCCCGTCGCGGGGCTCGGCTGAGGGCTCGGCCATGCACCCCAGCCTGTCGCATCGCGGAGGCCGCCGCGGGGGCGGGTGGTCCGGATGGGCGGAGCCCATAGCAGATCGGATCTTGACTTTCCGCGTACGACAGGCATGTAATTCCACTAGTGTCGTTCACGGAAATGAACCTCAAGTCCAGACGACACGCTGGTCGAGCAGGGTCGAGGTCAACACACCTCTCGGGGGTGAGGTCGGTCGGCCGGGTCTGAGGAATCAGAGTCGAAGGTCCACCAACGTTTTTCAAGGGTCGAAGGGCAGTCACATGAGAGAGCTATTTCTCCTGGACGGGGACGAAGCCGACGACGCGGGGTGGCAGGAGCGCGCGCTGTGCGCGCAGACGGACCCCGAGGCGTTCTTCCCCGAGAAGGGCGGTTCCACCAGGGAGGCCAAGAAGGTCTGCCTGACCTGCGAGGTCCGGACCGAGTGTCTGGACTCCGCGCTGATGAACGACGAGCGCTTCGGCATCTGGGGCGGACTCTCCGAGCGGGAGCGCCGCAAGCTCAAGAAAAGAGCTGTCTGAGTCGAGCGTGGGAGGGTGCCCGGGCCGCTGGTCCGGGCTCCTCTCATTTCCGGCCGCTGCCGCAGGGCGATTCGAGCGGTGTGGTCCGGCCCCCTACGCTGAACGACCGTGTCTGCCGCCGATCCTCGCCACGCGCCCGTGGGCACGCGCGGCCGCGAGGACGTGGCCGTCGTGGTGGTCAGCCACGACGGTGAGCGGTGGCTGCCGGCGGTGCTCGACGGGCTGGCCGGCCAGCTGGTCCCGATCGCGCACCGGCTCGGCGTCGACACCGGGAGCACCGACGGCAGCGCCGGACTGCTCGGCTCGGCGTTCGGGAGCGACGCCGTGGTGGCCCTGCCCGCGAGCACGACCTTCCCCGACGCGCTCCGCGCCGGGCTGGCCCGCCTCGACGAGCAGGGCGTGGACACCGAGTGGGTCTGGCTGCTGCACGACGACTCCGCGCCGCACCCCGAGGCCCTGCTCGCGCTCCTGGCCGGCGCCGCCGACGACCCCGAGGCCGACGTGCTGGGGCCGATGCTGCGGGAGTGGCCCTCGCTGAAGCGGCTGCTCGAGCTGGGGGTCACCATCTCGGGGACGGGCCGGCGCGAGACCGGGCTGGAGCGCGGCGAGTACGACCAGGGCCAGTACTCCGAGCCCCGCCACGTGCTGGCGGTCAACACCGCCGGGATGCTGGTGCGCAGGCGGGTGCTCGACGCGCTGGGCGGGCTGGACGAGGAGCTGCCGATCTTCGGCAACGACCTCGACTTCGGCTGGCGGGCGGCCGCAGCGGGTCACCGGACCGTGGTGGTGCCGCAGGCGGTGGTCTTCCACGCCGAGGCCGCTCACCGAGGGCTGCGCCGCACCCCGCTCACCGGCGGCCACACCCACTTCCAGGAGCGCCGGGCGGCGCTGTTCACCCTGCTCGCCAACTCCTCCTCCCGGCTGTGGGTGCTGCAGGCGGTCCGGCTGGCGCTGGCCACCGTGGCCCGGATGCTGGGCTTCCTGGCCATCCGGTCGCCGGGACGGGCCCTGGACGACCTCGGCGCCTACGTCTCGGTGGTGGCCCGGCCGCGGGACCTGCTCGTGGCCCGGCGCGCCCGGCGCGGCTCGGCCACCGCGGACCCCGCGGCGGTGAAGGAGCTGCTGGCCCCGAGGTGGCTGCCCTACCGGCACGCCCTCGACGCGGTGAGCGACCTGCTGACGGCCCTGACCCAGTCGGCCTCCGACGTGGCCGAGCGGCGACGGGCCGCCGCCGCGGCGGCCGACCCGTCCTCGTTCGCGGCGCGCCGCACGGCCGAGCGCGAGCGGCTCGAGGACGAGGACGAGGGCGAGGACACCGGCCTGGTCGCCCGCTTCCTCACCAACCCCGTGGCCGTGCTCCTGGCCCTCACCGTCGTGGCCATGCTGGTCGGCGCGCGCGGCGCGCTCGGGCACGTCTCGGGCCCCGGCCTCTCGCCGGCTCCCGACCACTTGGGCGACTGGTGGTCCCTGCACCTCTCCTCCTGGCACGAGCTCGGGCTGGGGACGGCCGTCCCGGCACCGCCGTACGTCCTCCCGCTGGCGCTGCTGGCCACGGTCCTGGGCGGCAGCCCCGCGGCCGCGGTGACGGCGCTGCTGGTGCTGGCCGTCCCGTTCTCCCTCTGGGGCGCCTGGCGCTTCCTCCGGGTGGCGGGGCGGCTCGCGACCCCCGCCGGCGCGAACCGCTGGCTGATCCTGTGGGGAGCGACGACGTATGCCGTGGTGCCGGTCGTGTGCGGCGCCTGGGGGCAGGGCCGGCTCGGCCCGGTCCTCTCGGCGGCGCTGCTCCCGTGGCTGGCTCACGCGGCGCTGGGCTTCGCCGACCCCGAGGCCGACCGCCGCTGGCGCGCGGCCTGGCGCACCGGCTTCCTGCTGGCCCTGGTCAGCTGCGGCACCCCCCTGGCCTGGCTGGTGGCGGCGCTCGTGGGCGCGGTCGTGGTGCTGCTCGCGTTCACGCTGCTGCCCGGCATCGGGCGCGACCGCTCGGCCTGGGGACCGCCGGTGGTGGCGCTGGTCGTCGTGCCGGTCCTGCTCTCGCCGTGGTGGCTGCCGGCGCTCCTGCACGGCGCGGGGGAGGGGCTGCTCCTCGACGGCGGGCTGCTGCCGGTGCCGACGCCCGACGGGGTGGAGCTCGGCCTGGGGCGGTTCCACGACCTCGGGGCGCCGTGGTGGCTCGGACTGGTCGTCCCCGTGCTCGCCGTCCTGGCCCTCGTGCCCCGGCGGACCCGGATCCCGGTCCTCATCTGCTGGCTGGTGGCCCTGCTGGCCGTGGTCGCGGCGACCGCGCTGGGCGGGGTCAGCCTCGACCTGGCCGCGCTGTCGACGGCTCCGGGCCTGGCCTTCTTCCTCCTGCTGGTCCAGGCGGCGCTGCTGACCGCGGTGGTCCTCGGCGCGCTGGGCGTCGAGCGCCCGCGGGGCCCGCTCCGGGCGGTGGCCGTGCTGCTCGGCCTGGTGGCAGCGGTGGCGCCGGTGGGCGGGCTGGCGTGGTTCGTGGTCGACGGCGGCGACCAGCTGGCCCACGACCGCGACGCCGGCATCCCGGCGTACATGGTCCAGAGCTCGGTGCGGGGGCCCGAGCACGGCATCCTGGTGCTGCGCGGCTCGCGGGAGGACGGCCTGACCTACACGGTGCGCCGCGACGACGGCGTGACGACGGGCGAGGACGAGGTGCTCGCCCTGGCCGCCGAGGACCGTGCGTTCACCACCCTGGTGCAGGGACTGGCGGCCCGGCCCACGCCCGACGCGGTCGACGCGCTGGCCTCGCGCGGCATCGAGTACGTCGTGCTGCCGGCCCCGGCCGACGGTGACGTGGCCGCGGCGCTGGACGCCACCGCCGGCCTGGAGCAGGCCAGCGCCGGTGACCGCAGCACCCGCGCCTGGCAGGTGGACCGGCCGCTCTCGGCCGACGACCTCGACGGGCCGCGGTCCTGGCTCCGGGTCGGGCTCCTGGTGCTGCAGGGCCTGGCCGTCCTCGTCGTGCTGGTGCTGTGCGCTCCGAGCACCGACCGCGCCAGGGACGGGGGCCGAGGATGAGGCGCCGGTTCGGGGCCGACGTGCTCCTCGCGATCGCGCTGCCGGTGGTGTGCGCGCTGGTGCTGCTGCCCCTGCACCCCGACCGGTCCCAGCCGCACGGCTCGGCGCCCGTCGGCACCCCGCTGACCTCGGCCTCCCTGGTCTGCCCCGACACCCTGCCCGGCTCGAGCGGCGACCTGCTCGGGGTCAGCACCCTCGGGACCGACCCGGCCACCCCGGTGACCGGTGAGGTCCAGGTCGGTCTGGGCGCCTCCCTCGCCCCGCTCGAGGTCCGCACCCTCCGGGTCTCCACGGCGCCGGCGGGAGCGGGACCCAGCGTCGTCACCGGCTCCGGCGACCTCGCACCCGGCCTGGTCGCGGGTCGCTCCGAGACCTCGCCGCTCGCCGCCGTCGACTGTGCCCCGCCGGTGGCGGACCAGTGGTTCACCGCCGCCGGCGCCGACGCCACCCACGACTCCGTGGTCGAGCTGGTCAACCCGAACGCCGGCCCCGCCGTCGTGGAGATCACGGTGCGCTCCGCGGGCGGCGTGCTCGACGTCCCCGCGCTGCGCGGGATCACCGTGCCGGGCAGCAGCGCGGTGCGCCTCGACCTCGGTCAGGTGACCCCCAACCGGTCCGAGCTCTCCCTCGAGGTGCACACGACCCGGGGACGGCTGGCCGTCCACGTCGTCGACTCCCGCGAGGAGCTGGGCTCGGGCACCACGAGCCGCGACTGGCTGCCCGCCCAGGCCGCCCCGTCGAGCACCAACCTGCTGCTGGGCCTGACCGCCGGGGCGGGGGAGCGGACGCTGGTGCTGGCCAACCCGGGCGCCGACGAGGTGCGCGCCACGGTCAAGGTCGTCACGCCCAGCTCCACCTTCACCCCGACGGGCGTCGAGGCGATCCGGGTCGCGCCCGACTCCACCGAGGCGGTCTCGCTCGACGACGTCCTGGCCCAGGCGGCCGGCGACGGTGCGGTCGGCGTGCTGGTCGAGGCCGACGGCCCGCTCACCGCGGGCCTGCGACAGGTCGTCGGCGCCGACCTCTCGCTCCTGACCGCGGCGCCCGCGGTGGACGCGACCTCCGCCGTAGTGGTGCCCCCGGGCGCCAAGCGGCTCCTGCTCTCCGGCGCGACCGCCGACACCAGCGTGACGGTGTCGTCGTACGCCGCGAACGGCAAGCAGCTCGACCAGGGCGAGGTCACCGTGGTGGCCGGGGGAGCGGCGGACCTCGCGGTGCCCGACAAGGCGGTGCTGGTGGTGCTGGACCCGCAGGGGCCCGTGCGGGGCGCGGTCCTGCTGACCGGCACGGGCACCGCCGTGGTGCCGCTGCGCCCGCTGGTGCTGTCGGGGCTGGTGCCCGACGTCCGGCCCGGCGTGCCCTAGGTCGAGCGACCCTGGAGCAGGTCGCCGGCGTGGAGCTGCTCCTTGCCCAGGCCCTCCAGGAGGAGGCCGACGCTGTCGCCCACGGTCGCGGTGTCGAGCACCTTGCGGAACATCTCGACGCCGGTGACCGTCGTGCTGAGGGCCACGCCGCCGTCGCGGACCACGTCGACGGGCATGCCCACGCGGACGGTGCCGGCCTCGACCCGGCCGGTGACCACGGTGCCGCGGCCCCGGATCGAGAAGACGTCCACCACGGGCATCCGGAACGACCCGTCGCCGCTGGCCGACGGGGCCGCGGTCGGCCCGGTCGGGCTGGCGGCGTTGGCCTCCTCCAGGAGCGCCTCGACGCTGCGGTCCTCCTGCTTCCTTCCGAACGGCCACAGCCCCATCGCGGACCTACTCCCCTTCGTAGCGCGGGTCGACCCGCTCCGGGTCCAGGCCCAGCAGCTCGGCCACCTGCTCGACCACCACGGTGAGCAGCAGCGCCTCGAGGTCGCCCCGGGTCTCCGCGCGGTGCTCGATCGGCCGCCGGAACAGCACCAGCCGGGTCGGGTTCGCGCCGCTGCCGCGCACCAGCGAGGACAGCGGCACCTGGTCGGTCTCCCAGTCGTCGGGGATCTGCGGTGCGTCCTCGACGGCGTACTCCACGAGGCCGAGCTGGTCCTGCCACTGCCGGTCCACGCTGGTCACGATCCCGAGCGCCAGCTCGTCGAAGCGCTCCCGCTTGGTCGGCAGCTCGGGACGACCGGGCTGGCGCGGCACCACGCCCGGGCCGCGCATCCCGCGACCGCGCCGGTCGCGTCGGCCCGAGGGCCGGGCCTGGCGGTTCTCCACCCGTCGAGCCTAGTGGCGGGCGCGCCTCGGCGTCGGCGCGCCACCACGGAGGTACGGTCACCAGCGTGACCACCCCACGAGACCGCGAGGGGGCGCTGCGCGCCAGGACGCGCCTCCGCCGGGGACCCGGAACCGCATGAGCCCCAGCCGCCGCTGCTCGCGGACCGCGTGCGACCGCCCCGCGGTCACGACCCTCACCTACGTCTACGCCGACCAGACCGCGGTGCTCGGTCCGCTCGCGACCTACGCCGAGCCGCACGCCTACGACCTGTGCGACAAGCACGCCGAGCGGCTCTCCGCCCCGCGGGGCTGGGAGGTGCTCCGGCTGGTCTCCGACATCTCGCCGCGAGGCCCGTCCGACGACGACCTGCTGGCCCTGGCCAACGCCGTCCGGGAGGCCGCGCGCCCGGCGCCGGCACCGGTGCGGCCCTCGGCCGAGGACGGCGTCCGCGAGACCTCGCGCCGCGGTCACCTGCGGGTCCTCACCCACGACGAGGGACCCTCCCTCTAGCCATTAGGGTTCGCCCCATGTCCGAACCCACCCCCCACGGAGTCGACCCCGACACCGTCCGGGCGGTCTTCAAGGCCTACGACGTCCGCGGGCTGGCTCCGGAGCAGATCGACGAGCCCCTGGCCCGCGCCACCGGGCGCGCGCACGCGCAGGTCACCGGGGCCGCGACCGTCGTGGTCGGCCACGACATGCGCCCCACCTCGCCCGGTCTGGCCGCGGCCTTCGCCGAGGGCGCCGCCGAGGCCGGCGCCGACGTGGTGATGATCGGCCTGGCCTCCACCGACATGCTCTACTTCGCCTCCGGCCACCTCGGCGTGCCCGGGGCGATGTTCACCGCCAGCCACAACCCCGCGGCGTACAACGGCATCAAGATGTGCCGGGCCGACGCCGTGCCCCTCGGCATGGAGTCCGGCCTCGCCGACATCCGCGACCTGGTCCTCGAGCCGCGTCCCGTCGCCGGGCCCACGGGCGACATCCGCACGCAGGAGCTCCTCGAGGCCTACGCCGCGCACCTGCTCTCGCTGGTGCCCGTCGGCGGTGGGCGCCCGCTGAAGGTGGTCGCCGACGCCGGCAACGGGATGGCCGGCCACACCGCGCCCGCCGTCTTCGCCGGCCTGCCCGCCGGGACCGTCGAGCTGGTGCCGATGTACTTCGAGCTCGACGGCTCCTTCCCGAACCACGAGGCCAACCCCATCGAGCCGGCCAACCTGCGCGACCTGCAGGCCCGGGTGCTCAGCGAGGGCGCCGACCTGGGGCTGGCCTTCGACGGCGACGCCGACCGGTGCTTCCTGGTCGACGAGCAGGGCGCCGCGGTCTCCCCGTCCGCGCTCACCGCCCTCATCGCCGCCCGGGAGCTGGCCAAGGAGCCCGGCGCCACGGTGATCCACAACCTGATCACCAGCCGGGCCGTGCCCGAGCTGGTCCGCGAGCTGGGCGGCGTGCCCGTCCGCACCCGCGTGGGCCACTCCTTCATCAAGGCCACCATGGCCGAGACCGACGCGATCTTCGGCGGCGAGCACAGCGGTCACTTCTACTTCCGCGACTTCTGGCGCGCCGACTCCGGGATGCTGGCCGCCCTGCACGTCCTGGCGGCCCTCTCCGAGGGGGACCGGCCGCTCTCCGCGTTGATGTCCGAGCTCGACCCCTACCCGCTCTCCGGCGAGGTCAACTCCGAGGTGGCCGACACCGATGCGGTCACCGCCGAGCTCGCCGCGACGTACGAGGCCCTGGACGGCGTGACCCTCGACCGGCTCGACGGGCTGACGGTCAGCCACGCCGACTGGACCTTCAACGTGCGACCCTCCAACACCGAGCCGCTGCTGCGGCTCAACGCGGAGGGCCGTGACCGCGCCACCATGGAGCGGGTGCGCGACGACGTGCTCGCCCTCATCCGGAAGGACTCCTGAACCATGGCCCTGAACCTGTCCGACGAGCTGCTGGCGATCATCGTCTGCCCCGACTGCCACGGCGACCTGGCCGCGGTCGAGACGCCCGAGGGCGGTGAGCTCGTCTGCCAGTCCTGCGGGCTGGCCTACCCCGTGCGCGACGGCATCCCGGTGCTCCTGGTCGACGAAGCCCGCCGGCCGGCCTGAGCGCCGGAGCATGGTCACCTGGTTCGACGAGTCCCGGCTCGACGACGAGACGGTCCTCGCGGCGCACGACCTGAGGCTGCGCACGCTGGCCGAGTCCGGCGCGCGGGTACGCCGCGAGGCCGGCGAGGCGGCCTCCGCGATCGCCGACGGCGTGGCCCGGGCCAGCGAGTTCGCGCGGCCCCGGGCGGTGATCGCGGCCGGACCCGACTCGCGGCTGCTGCGGGCGGTCCTCGAGCCGTGGTGCCCGGTGCCCTTCGTGGCCTGGCCCGGCCCGGCCCTGCCCGGCTGGGCGGGGAGCCTGGACCTCGTGGTGGTCCTGGCGCCCGACGGCTCCGACACCGGGACCGCGTCGGCCGTGGCGGAGGCGAACCGGCGCGGCTGCCAGGTGGTGGTGGCCTGCCCGCCCGCCTCGATGGTGGCCGAGCACGCCGCCGGACGCTGGAGCACGATCCTGCCGACCGTGACCCGCGACCAGCTGGCCACCGCCGTGGTGATGCTCGGCTACCTCGACCGGGTCCAGCTGGGCCCGGAGGCCGACGCCGAGCAGGTGGCCCAGGCGCTCGACGAGGTCGCGATCGCCTGCTCCCCGCAGCGGGACCTCGCGGTCAACCCGGCCAAGATGCTGGCGATCGCGCTGGCCGACACCAACCCGCTGGTGTGGGGCGGCACGGTCCTGGCGGCCCGCGCCGCCCGCCGCATCGCCGAGTCGATCCGCCGGGCCATCGGGCGCACGGCCCTGGCCGGTGACGCCGAGCACCTGCTCCCCGTCCTGGAGGCTGCCCCCCAGCGCGACGTCTTCGACGACCCGTTCGCCGACGCGCCGCCCGAGCGGCGGCCGGTGCTGCTGGTCCTCGACGACGGCTCCGAGGAGCCGATCTTCCGCGAGCAGCGCGGTCGCCTCCTCGCGGCGGCGTCCTCGCGCGGCGTACGCGTGGAGACGGTGAGCACCGAGGCCACCTCCGAGGTGGCTCGCTACGCCTCACTGCTCCTCTCGGGCACCTACGCCGCGGAGTACCTCCGGGTCGGACTGGTCGAGGAGTGAGCCCCGCCTCATCGGGTAACTGAGGGGTGTCAGTCGCTCGACACGGGGTAGGAGGCACAGGTGGCCGCCTCAACCACCTCACCCCAGCACGCCCGGACGACCCCGTCGCCGAAGGCGCGCGACCCGTGGTTCGACAACGCCAAGATGGCGCTGGTCCTGTTGGTCGTGGTCGGCCACTCCTGGACGCTGCTGCCGCACACCGTGGTCAACGACCACCTCTACGACTTCCTCTACGCCTGGCACGTGCCGGCGTTCGTCTTCGTCACCGGCTACCTGTCGCGCTCCTTCACCTGGGCGCCGCAGCGGATGTGGCAGCTGGTGCGCACCGTGGCCGTCCCCTACGTCGTCTTCGAGGGCGCGCTGTCCCTGTTCCGGATCTACGTCGGCGGTGAGCAGCTCCGCGACGTCTTCCAGGACCCGCACTGGCCGATGTGGTACCTCTCCGCCCTCTTCTTCTGGCGGCTCCTGACGCCGGTGTTCACCCGGATGCCCACCGCGGTGGCAATCGCGGTCGCGGTCGGCACCTCGCTCGTCGCGGGCATCTACGCCGGGGACACGCTCGACGCCGCCCGGGTGCTCGGCCTCCTGCCGTTCTTCGTGCTCGGGCTGACCGCCACCCGGGAGCGGCTCGAGCGGCTGCGCGCCCCCTGGGTGCGCAACGCCGCCCTGCTGGTCTTCCTCGCGATCGCCGTGGTGACGACGTGGACCGACCAGCTGGCCCAGACCGAGTGGCTCTACTACCGCTCGCAGTACGGCGAGCTCGACGTCGCCGAGGGCCGCGCGCTGCTGACCCGCGCCGTGCTGCTCCTGATCGGCACCCTGGGCGCCTGGTCATTCCTGGCGCTGGTGCCGCGGATCAACGGCTGGTTCACGCGCATGGGCGCCGCCACCCTGGTCGTCTACCTCTTCCACGGCTTCGTCATCAAGGGCGTCGAGTACGCCGGGTACACCGGCTGGGCCGGCGACCACGTGGCCCTGTCGCTGGTGGTGACCACGCTGGCCGCGGCGGCCCTGGCCCTCGTGCTCGCCCTGCCGGCCGTGGCGCGGGTGCTCAACCACGCCGTGGACCCGTTCGGCACCGCCGAGCAGCACGTCAAGGAGGCCGTCCGGCTCGCCGACGCCCCGGCTCACGCCGAGCAGATCTCCGAGGCGCTCGAGGAGGTCGCGGCCGTGAAGGCGGCCGAGGAGCGGCCCGCCTCCGAGGCCGTGGCAGGTCGTTAGCAGGCACTCGCTAGCCTCTGCGCCATGACCACCCCACCACCGAGTGCGGTGAGCGCACGGCGCGGGCCGACCGCCCCCGTGCGCCGCGGTGGGGGGACGGCATGAGCGCCGGGCTGTTCGGCCTCCTGGACGACGTCGCCGTGCTGGCGCGGATGGCGGCGGCGTCCGCCGACGACGTGGCCGCGGCTGCGGGCCGGGCCAGCGCCAAGGCGGCCGGCGTGGTGGTCGACGACACCGCGGTGACGCCGCAGTACGTCCACGGGGTCGCGGCCCAGCGCGAGCTGCCGATCATCAAGAAGATCGCGGTGGGCTCGCTCCGCAACAAGATCCTGTTCATCCTGCCGGCGGCCCTGCTGCTGAGCCAGTTCGTGCCCTGGCTGCTCGCGCCGATCCTGATGCTCGGCGGCACCTACCTCTGCTACGAGGGCGCCGAGAAGGTGTGGGAGCGGCTGCGCGGCCACACGCCCCACGAGCTCGCCACCGAGCACGGCCCCGAGGCCGAGGAGGGCATGGTCGCGGGCGCGATCCGCACCGACTTCATCCTCTCGGCCGAGATCATGGTGATCGCGCTCAACGAGGTCGCCGACGAGGCCTTCCTGCCCCGGGCGGTCATCCTGCTGTTCGTCGCGGTGGCCATCACGGTGCTGGTCTACGGCGTCGTGGGGCTGATCGT
This sequence comes from uncultured Nocardioides sp., assembly GCA_964514085.1. GTDB lineage: Bacteria > Actinomycetota > Actinomycetes > Propionibacteriales > Nocardioidaceae > Nocardioides. Next base: position 1,873 of record CAZEPK010000001.1, on the reverse strand, counting down.
GAAGATGGACGACATCGGCCTCCACCTGGCCGAGCGGGGCTCGGCCGCCACGCGGCGGTTCGGGCTCGGCCTGGTCCACGCGATGCCCCGTCTCCTCGCCCTCATCTCCGTGGTCGGCATCGCGGCCATGCTCTGGGTCGGCGGCCACATCCTCCTGGTCAACAGCGCGGAGGTCGGCTGGCACTGGCCCTACGACACCGTCCACCACTGGGAGGACAGCGTCCACCACGCCGTCGACGGTGTGGGCTCGCTGCTCGGCTGGCTGCTCAACACCGTGGTCTCGCTGGTCATCGGGGTGGTCTGGGGAGCGCTGGTGGTCGCGGCCGCGCACCTGCTGCCGCGGCGTACCGGGACCACCGCCGAGCACTGAGGCAGGCCCTGGATCGAGGCTGGTTCGAGCGCGTCGTCGAAGGCTGGATCCAGGCCGGACCGGCGGGCGTCGAGGATTCCTGCTTCTGCGCGTCGCCGTCCTACTCTTTTGAAGGTCAGCGTCGGGAGATCCCAACTACGCGCAGATGCGCGGCGCGGACGACTCCACCGCTTCGAGGAGACACGCACATGGACTTCAAGGTCGCCGACCTCAGCCTGGCCGACTACGGCCGCACGGAGATCACCCTGGCCGAGCACGAGATGCCCGGCCTGATGGCGATGCGGGAGCGCTACGGCGACTCCAAGCCGCTGGCGGGCGCCCGGATCGCCGGCTCGCTGCACATGACCATCCAGACCGCCGTCCTGATCGAGACGCTGGTCGCGCTCGGCGCCGAGGTGCGCTGGGCCTCCTGCAACATCTTCTCCACCCAGGACCACGCGGCCGCGGCCGTCGCGGTCGGCCCCACCGGCACCGTCGACGCCCCCGCCGGCGTCCCGGTCTTCGCCTGGAAGGGCGAGACGCTGGAGGAGTACTGGTGGTGCACCCAGCAGATCCTCATGTGGCCCGAGCGCACCTTCGCCAACATGATCCTCGACGACGGCGGCGACGCCACCCTCCTCGTGCACCTCGGTGTGGAGATGGAGAAGACCGGTGTCGCTCCCGACCCGGCCTCGGCCAAGAGCCACGAGCAGAAGGTCATCTTCGAGGCCCTCAACGCCTCCTTCGCCGAGAGCAAGGAGCGCTGGACCCCCATCGCGGGTGAGATCAAGGGCGTGACGGAGGAGACCACCACCGGCGTGCTGCGTCTCTACGACATGATGAAGGAGGGCTCGCTCCTCTTCCCGGCCATCAACGTCAACGACTCGGTCACCAAGTCGAAGTTCGACAACAAGTACGGCTGCCGCCACTCGCTCATCGACGGCATCAACCGCGCGACCGACGTCCTCATCGGCGGCAAGGTCGCAGTCGTCTGCGGCTACGGCGACGTGGGCAAGGGCTGCGCGGAATCGCTGCGCGGCCAGGGCGCCCGGGTCATCGTCACCGAGATCGACCCGATCTGCGCGCTGCAGGCGGCCATGGACGGCTACCAGGTCGACACCCTCGACAACGTCCTGGACGTCGCCGACATCATCATCACCGCGACCGGCAACAAGGACGTCGTCTCGGTCGACCAGATGAAGCGGATGCGCCACAACGCGATCCTCGGCAACATCGGCCACTTCGACAACGAGATCGACATGGCCGGCCTCGAGGCCGACGGCGTCGCCACCCGCAAGAACGTCAAGCCGCAGGTCGACGTGTGGACCTTCCCCACGGGCAACGCGATCATCGTGCTGTCCGAGGGGCGCCTGATGAACCTCGGCAACGCGACCGGTCACCCGTCGTTCGTGATGTCGAACTCCTTCACCAACCAGGTCCTCGCGCAGATCGAGATCTTCACCAAGCCCGAGGACTACCCGGTCGGCGTCTACGTGCTGCCCAAGCACCTCGACGAGGAGGTCG